>JBAXYB010000156.1:0-5902 GCA_037127585.1 Verrucomicrobiota bacterium | reverse complement strand
CTCGAACAGGGCGGGACCAAGCTCAAGACGATCGAGTACGGTTTCTATAAAGGCCAATTGGCGTGTGTGACGTTAAATGTGGCGGCGGACGCTGATCCCGCGCCATTGTTGAAGAGTTTGGAGTCGGACTACGGAGCCGCGCGCCTGTCCCCGTCGAAAGCCGGTAAGTACTACTGGTTTGGTAAAAAGGTGCTCATGGATTTCTGGTCGGCCGGCATCGGTCGCGGCACGGTGGGGATGTGGAGCCGGTCGTTACAGGCGGTGCAAAACGCTGACCGTCAAGCTGGGAAGAAGTAGGCCGCCTTGTTTGGAGAAATTATGAAAAAACTGATTCTTGTTGCGACCCTTGTCTCTCTTACGTGGACGAATCACGCTCAGGCAGCCGGGGGTGTCACGGTCACTGTTAATGGCCAGAGTGCCGGGCCGACGCCGTTCATCAGTCAACTTGACCTGACAATCAGCGATGCGAGCGCGCTCAAGAGTGTTGAATTCATCGTGGAGCCCAAGCCTAATTCCGTCACGCGCCCGGTCGCGGCGAGCTATTCCAGCGCGTATCTCCTGAGTCGGGGCTTTTTGAATTTGAATACGGGACAACTCACGCTGCCAGTCTTTGGACTGTACGCAAATTTTAGCAACACGGTCGCGCTGACCTGCGCCTTCAAAAAAGGACCGGCCCACCGGGAAACCCTCACCATCCCCACGGCAGTCTTTGCGGATCCGACCGGCGTCTATACCAATCCGACCGTCCTCCAAGCCCGGTCCACGCGTACCGATTTGAGCTATGACTTCATTCTGCTCAAGGGCTATTACGCGGCGATCTCGCCAATCATCATCGATACGGATGGGGAAGTCCGGTGGGTGGGAGCTGCCGGGTTAGCCACCCCGTCGGTCATCCTTTTCAAGAATAGCTTCTATCTGTCCTCCGGTACTGGTGTCACCCGCATGGAGTTTGACGGCACCTCCGAGTCCGTTGCCGATTACGCCGACCTCGAGGTTACCTCGACCAGTCACCACAACTTCGATCCCGGCAAACAGGGAATTCTGATTGAGGTCAACACGACCAACTCAACGGAATCGGTGATCATGGAAATCGACACGGCCGGCACGGTCCTGAAAACGTGGCGGATGGCGGAAATTGTCCGGGCGGCCATGCTTGCCGGTGGCGATGATCCGACTGCGTTCGTCCGGGATGCGGACGACTGGTTTCATAACAACTCGTGCACCTACCGGAAAGCCGATGACACACTGCTCATCTCCAGCCGGGAAAACTTCGTCATCGCGCTGGATTACGAGACCGGCGCCATCCAGTGGATTCTTGGTGACCCAACGAAAGCGTGGCACCAATACGCCTCACTGCGGCAGTTTGCGTTGACCGTCCCGGCTGGTTCGTTACCCCCGATTGGGGAGCACGCTCTCTCCATTACCAAAGACAAGAGCCTGCTACTGTTCGATAATGGCGCGAACAGCTTGGAACATACTCCCGCGGGCGATAACCGCGACTACAGCGCGGCTCGCAAATATCGCATCAACACAAAAAAGAAAACCGCGACCGAGATTTGGAATTATCAAGCTGACCCGAGCATCTACAGCCCCTACTGCTCCAGTGTCTACGAAGACCGGTCCCGCAATTATCTGATCGACTACACCCTGGCCGGCCCATTCGTCTCCAGCGAGATCATCGGCCTAAGTGCCAAAGGCGAGAAAGTATTCGGCTACAGCTATCCCGCGCTCAACTTCTGCGCCGCCGCGTGGAATGCCATCCCGGTCCACTTGGAAAACGTCGTCTACCCCTAACATGGCACCGGCGCGGTCAACGGTTCGAATCGCGCGCGCTACGCCGCGGCAGCTGGACCAACTCGTGCCGCTGGTGCTGGGCTATTTTGAATTTTATCAAGTCCCGGCAAGTGCTCCGGCCGTGCGGCGCTTCTTGCGGGCACGGCTTACGCGGGGCGACTCCCATCTTTTCCTCGCCCGATTGAACGGCCAGCCGGTCGGCTTCATGCAATTGTATCCGACGTTTGCCACGCTGGCTCTGAAACGGGCGTGGGTTTTGTACGACCTATTTGTCGCGCCGACCGCCCGCCGGCACGGGGTCGCCACCGCCTTGCTGGAACGCGCCCACCGGCTTGGCGCACAGACCGGCGCGACGGAATTGGTTTTGGAGACAGCCCGCACGAACCGGCAAGCCCAGCGGCTTTATGAAGGGTTAGGCTGGCAACGCGACAACGCGTTTCTGGTATACCGGCGGTACTACCGGCCGCGAAAATAAGTTGGCGGATTGAACGGTCAGGCGTACGCTGGGGTCGAATTCAGCAAACCAACCCAAAGGAGCAGTTAGCATGAAGAAAGTAATCGGATTAGCATTGGCAGCCATCATCGCCGTGAGCGTGAACGCGGTGTTCGCGGGCGACGGATGTTGCGCGGGCGGCAAGGCGAAAGCGGCGAGCGACAGCAAGTGTGACGCGATGTATTCCAAGTTGAACCTGACCCCCGACCAGAAAACCAAGATGGCGGCGTTGCAGGAACAGTCCAAGCGCGCGACCTCGACCTCCGAAGCCCGTTCAATCATGACCGCGGGGCTGGAGAAAATCTTGACGCCCGAGCAATTGGCGCAGTGCAAGGCCACTTGTGAAAAGGACGCGCCGGCAGGCAAGTGTCCGTTCATGGGCAAGACAGACAAGAAGAGCTGATCGACCGTTCTTTTCTCCAAGAACCCCGCTGGTAATCCGGCGGGGTTCTTTTTTTGCGTTGCCGTTTTGCGGCGACCGGGACATTCTGCCGGCATGCCTGACGAAAAACCGATTGTCGGTCACACCAAACACGGCGACCTCACCCTCGACCAACTCGCCAACCTCCAGCCCGGTCTCGGCACGTTGATGCGCGACATCAGCGACCGGTATTGGATTCTCTATTACGCCGCCCAAGGCGGCAACTGGGACCTCGCGGCCTACCAACTCCGCGGCCTCCGGAGCCTCTACAAAAAAGGCAGCACCACCCGTCCCAAGTACGCCGGCATGCTCGACGATTACTCCAAGAAGATCTTCGATCCGCTCCAGAAGCACATCGAAGCCAAAAACTTTCCGGAGTTTGAAAAAGTTTACCAAGCCGGCATAGACCTCGCCAACGTGATGCACGGCGCCACCAAGCACGGCGAAATCATCTGGAAATTGCCGCCGAACCCCCCGCAACATCTCGACCTCGGCCCCCAGCCGCCTACTCGATGATGCGACCGTAAAGAACGCCGAGCGAGTCGAGAAACTTGAAGTGCGTCTTCAACCGCGCCTTGAAGTCAGCGAGTTGCCGGCCTTCATTTGGCGACCACAACTTCTCCGCCAACGCACACGCGCGCGGATAAGTCATATACTGTAAATGCCCGTAGTTGGGGATGTACTCCGTCCACAGATTCGCGCCGCCACCGAGAACGTGATGCGCCTTGTCGGCTGGGATCTCCACGGGGATCGGCTCGAATTCGTACACCTTCTCGACCGGCAAAGGCGCCTGATAGTTCGCGCCGCGCGGCACGCCGACAGATGCTTGGTGGAAATCAAAATAACAATGCGTCGTCGGAGTCATCACCACATCGTGTCCGGCCTTGGCCGCCGCGATGCCACCCTCGACTCCCCGCCAACTCATCACCGTTGCATTCGGCGCAAGACCGCCTTCCAGGATTTCATCCCAACCGATGAGCCGGCGGCCTTGAGCGGTGATGAACTTCTCAATGCGCTTGATGAAATAACTCTGCAACTCGTGTTCGTCCTTCAACCTCTCCGTGGCGATCCGTTGCTGGCAGCGCGGACATTTCTGCCAATTGTCTTTCGGCACCTCATCGCCGCCGACGTGGATGAATTGACTCGGAAACAAGCCCATGACTTCGCTCAGAATGTTTTCGAGGAACGCAAACGTGGCCTCCTGCCCGGCGCAAAAGACGCCAGCGAAAATGCCGCCATCGAGATCGAGTGAGTATGGACCGCCGCGACAACTGAACTCCGGATGCGCCGCCAACGCCGCACTCGAATGCCCCGGCATCTCGATTTCCGGCACGACGGTGATGTGCCGGCTGGCCGCGTGCGCGACGATCTCGCGGACGTCGTCTTGTGTGAAGTAGCCGCCGTACTGGCCATCCGCCCGGTAGTTGCGGCTCGCACCCGGATCCAGACCGAAACCGATGCTCTTGCGCCAAGCCCCCACGTCCGTCAGGCGCGGATAGCGTTTAATTTCGATGCGCCAGCCTTGGTCATCCACGAGATGCCAGTGAAAGACGTTCAGCTTGTGCGCCGCCATCACATCGAGATAGTTTTTCACTTCGGTCTTCGTGAAGAAGTGCCGGCTCACATCCATCATCAACCCGCGCCAGCCAAACCGGGGTTTGTCCCAAATCTTGCAACACGGATACTGGCCGTCCCTGTCGCGCAGTTGCCGGAGCGTCTGCTCACCGTAGAAGATGCCGGCGGGCGCGTTGGCGGAAATCTTTATTGCCGCCGGTGTGATGTGAAGTTCGTAGCCTTCGCTGCCGAGTGCCGGGTCGGCAGTGAGGCTGATGGAAACTTTGGCTTTCGATTGTCCCGGCAATTCTTCGACACGGACCGGCTTGGGAATGATGGAGATCATAAAGTCTTGAATCCGATGCCGGCCAGAAACGCCCGCGCCAAGATCATGTGGCCGATCTGCGACGGGTGGACACGATCCCACGCGAGGGTAGCCGGGTAGGTATGCTTGAGAACTTTGTCGTAGGCGGCCTGCGTGTCCACAAATACAGTGCCGTGCTTGCCGGCGATCTTCTTCACGAGTGCTCCGTATTCGTCCATCCGGGCGCGCATCGCGTCTTGCCGGTTCGGCTCGATGTAATACGGCGTCATGAGGACGAGCCCTTTGACGAGCGGCTTCGTCTTCGTGACGAGTTCGTCGAGCGTGGCGGCGTATTCGGCGGGGCCGACGTGCACCTCGGTCATCTTCGGCAAATCATATTGCCGCCAAACGTCGTTGATGCCGATCATGATCGACAGCCAGTCCGGTTTGAGTGCAATGACATCAGCCTGCCACCGGGCTTTGAGATCGCGAACCGTGTTGCCGCTGCTGCCGACGTTGACCACGCGGATATTTTTCTCCGGACACACCGCGCCGAACGTGGCGTCCACCAGCGCGACGTAGCCTTTGCCGATTGCCCCGAACAAACCTTCGCCGACCGGCCGGGCGCGTTCGCAGTCGGTGATCGAATCCCCGATGAAAACGAGTTTGGAATTGGGGGCGATCTTCACCGGGCGGCCCACAGAATGCCGCGGCGCTGGATTTCTTTCGCCTCCGGCACGTCGAAGTCCGCGGCCACATGGCCGAGCGACGAGTAGAACACGCGGCCTTGGCCCCACTTCCGTTTCCAGACGATCGGCATGACGGTGCCTTTGACCCACGGCGCTTCTTTGGGGTCGACAAAGGTGGTCGTGGCCAAGACTTCGTTGTCGGGTGAGGTGTGGAGGAAATACTGCTCCGAGTGCATTTTGAAGTCGGCGATGCCCTTGGTGATCGGATCGGTCTTGTTGGTGATGTTGACGGTGTAATCGATGATGTTATCCGGATGCGCGACCCACTGGCCGCCGGTCATGAACTGGTAGCCGGTATTCACGCGGAACGAATCGCACATGCCGCCGTGCCAGCCGGCAATGCCGACGCCGTTCTTGACCGCGTCGAGCAAACCTTTCTCCTGTTCGCCGGTGATCGGGCTCATCGTCCAGATCGGCACGACGACGCTCAATGATTCCATGTACTCTTTTTCGGTATAGACGTTCAGGTCGTTGACGACGCGCACCTCGAAGCCTTCGCGTTCCAGGATGGGCGCGAAGATCGCCGCGCATTTATCTGGTTGATGTCCGTCCCAGCCGCCCCAGTTGATCAGTGCTTTCTTTTTCAT
>JBAXYB010000155.1:0-5926 GCA_037127585.1 Verrucomicrobiota bacterium | reverse complement strand
AGGTCGGGATGCCAGACCGGGAATTGCGTTTTGATTTCCGTGAGGATGGTCAACGCGCCGGTAAACTTCGCGTGTGCCGTCGCGATATCCGCGCGGCTCTCGGCCTCGTCCCCCTGTTGAATCTGCAGGTACGCAGCAAAGAACCGGTCGTCAGCGTTCGTCTCAGCCAAGACCGGCAGCGACAACGATAAGAGGGCGCAAGTGAATAGAAAGAAGCGAATCATTATGTCGTTAGCAACTTCTTCGCCGTGGCGTAGACGTTGTCCGTCGTAATCCCGAATTGTTTGAAGACATCCTTAAACGGTGCCGAGGCGCCGAAGCCGTCGTGACCGACGACCGCCCCATCGAGGCCGACGTATTTGTACCAGCCGTGCGTCACACCGGCTTCCACCGCCACGCGGCGGCGGACATTCGCCGGCAACACTTGTTGCCGGTAGGCGAGGGGTTGCCGGTCGAAGATTTCGCAGGACGGCATGCTGACAACGCGGACTTTGACGCCTTCCACTTTCAGTTTCTCGCCGGCTTCAACGCAGAGTGATAATTCGGAGCCGGTCCCGATGAGAATGATGTCGGGCTGAACGGGGCTGTCGCTCAAGATGTAGCCGCCTTGCCGGAGGCCGGCCGCGGGGGCGTACTTGGTGCGGTCGAGCGTGGGGACGTTTTGCCGGGTGAGGGCGAGGGCGATGGGATGTTTCTTTTCGGCCATCACCACGCGCCATGCTTCGACGACTTCGTTGGCGTCACCGGGCCGGATCACGGTCATGTGCGGGATGGCGCGCAATGAGGCGATCTGTTCGATGGGTTGATGGGTGGGGCCGTCTTCGCCGACGCCAATGCTGTCGTGTGTGAAAACGTGAATCACCGGTAACTCCATCACCGCACCGAGCCGGAGCGAGCCGCGGGCGTAGTCGGAGAAAATCAGGAAGCCGGCGCCGAACGGGCGCAATTTGCAGAGGGCCATGCCGTTGATAATGCCGGTCATGGCGTGTTCGCGAACACCGAAGTGGAAGTTCCGACCGGCGTACGAACCTTTTTGGAAATCGCCGAGGCCGGTCAGATTGGTTTTGGTGGAATGTGCGAGATCCGCGGCGCCGCCGAGCAGCCACGGAACATTCTTGGCGACGGCGTTCATGACTTTGCCGTTGGACTCGCGCGTGGCGAGACCTTTCGGGTCCGCCGGAAACGCCGGCAAGTCTATGTCCCAGCCCGCCGGGAGATCGCCGGCTTGCATTTGTTTCCACTCGGCGGCTAATGCCGGTGCGAGCGCAGTGAGTTTTTCCTCCCAGAGTTTTTCGAGTTTGCGACCCCGGCGAAAAGCTTTGCCCATGTGTTGGCTGGCGTCTTCCGGCACGAGGAACTTCGCGTCGGTCGGCCAGCCGTACTTGGCTTTGGTCTTGGCGATTTCGTCGTCACCGAGCGGTTCGCCGTGGGCGCTGTGGGTGTCTTGTTTGGTCGGCGCGCCGTAGCCGATGTGGCTGTCGACGATGAGGAGGGCCGGTTTCTCGGTCTGCTTCTGCGCTTTCTTGATGGCGCGGGTGAGAGCTTTAAGATCGTTGGCGTCGGTGACGTGTTGGACGAACCAGCCGTAGGCTTTGAAGCGGAGCGCGACGTCTTCGGTGAAGGCGAGGGAGGTTTTGCCTTCGATGGTGATTTTGTTGTTGTCGTAAATCCAGAGAAGTTTGTGCAGGCCGAGATGGCCGGCGAGGGACGCGGCTTCGGAGCAGACGCCTTCCATCATGTCGCCGTCGCCGCCCATGGCGTAGGTCCGGTACTCGACGACGTCATTGCCAAATCGCGCGGCGAGCCAGCGTTCGGCGATGGCCATGCCGACGGAATTGGTGAAGCCTTGGCCGAGCGGGCCGGTGGTGGTCTCGACGCCGGGCGTGAGGCCGTACTCGGGATGGCCGGGCGTTTTGCTGCCCCATTGCCGGAACGATTGGAGTTCGCTCAACGGCAAATCGTAGCCAGTCAGATGGAGCAAGCTGTAGAGCAACATCGAGCCGTGGCCGCCGGAGAGAACGAATCGGTCGCGGTTGGCCCACTGAGGGTTGTCGGGGTTGTGGCGGAGAAATTTATCCCACACGAGATAGGCGACGGGCGCGAGCCCCATCGGCGCTCCGGGGTGGCCGGAGTTGGCTTTCTGGACGCCGTCCATCGCGAGGGTACGGATGGTGTTGATGCAAAGTTGGTCGAGTGGTTTGGTCTGCGGATTATCTAAAGTGATCATAAGTGGGGCGCATGCTAAGCAGGCGGGCGGCCAAGTTCAAGGTTCAATCTTGTCCCGCAGACGGAGAGCCGTTAGCCTTCCGGCGATGAATCGATCCGACCGAGTATAGCCGTCTGTCATCGAGGCCATCGGCGACGCGCCGGTGGTGGAGTTGTCCCGCCTGACGCGCGGCGTGCCGGGGCGGATTCTCGCCAAACTCGAATATCTCAATCCGGGCTTGTCGAAAAAAAGATCGAATTGCCCGGCAAATCGTCGCCGATGCCGAAGCCGACGGGCGTTTGAAACCGGGACAGACTGTTCTGGAGTTGACCAGTGGCAATACCGGGACCGGGCTGGCGATTGTCTGCGGCATCAAGGGGTATCCATTCGTGGCGTTGATGTCGAAAGGTAATTCGCCGGAACGCGCGCAAATGATGACGGCGCTCGGGGCGGAGGTCATCCTGGTGGACCAGTTGCCGGGCGCAAAGGCGGGGCAGGAGTCGGGTTGTGATTTGGAGTTGGTCGAACAAGCGGCACAACGGATCGAGGCTGACCGGCAGGCTTTTCGCGCGGATCAATTTCGTCTCGTCGGTAATTTTCGTGCGCACTACTTGCACACCGGGCCAGAGCTCCTTCGCCAAACCGACGGGGCGATTGACGCGTTCTGCGATTTCGTCGGGACCGGCGGAACTTTTGCCGGCTGCGCGGCGGCGTTGAAGGAACATAATTCGAGCGTCCGCTGTTTCGTCGTCGAACCGGCCGGCGCTCCGGCAATTGCCGGGGCGCCGGTCACGCAACCGAGTCACGGCATTCAAGGCGGCGGTTATTCACGGGCCGACTTGCCACAGGTTCTCCGGGAACACATTGACGGTTTTCTGACGGTGACCGATGTCGCCGCTCGGCAGTTTGAAGTACCTCAGCACCGATCTGTGGAGTTAATTCGCGGGGAAGACTGGTCGCGCGGTCTGACTTTGTTAGACTGCCGGCGTGCTCGAACCTGACATACTATTGAACGCCTACCGACGCGGGGTGTTTCCGATGGCGGTGAACAAACGCGGGACGATCGGATGGTTTTCGCCCGACCCGCGCGCGATCATTCCGCTGGATGATCGCTTTCATGTGGCGCATGGGTTGCGACGGACGTTACAGCGGAAATTTTTTGAGATTACCGTCGATCAAGACTTCCCGGCGGTGCTGCGGGCGTGCGCCGACCGGGAAGAGGGGACGTGGATTTCGCCGCAGATTTATTCGAGCTATTGCCGGCTCCACAAACTGGGGCACGCGCATAGTGTGGAAGTTTGGCGCGGGGAGGAATTGGTGGGTGGGTTGTATGGCGTGAGCATCGGCGCGGCGTTTTTTGGGGAGAGCATGTTTCACCGGGCGACGGATGCGTCGAAGGTGGCGCTCGTCGCCTTGGTGGAGCGGTTGCGGGAACGCGGGTTCGTCTTGCTCGACACGCAATGGCAGACGCCGCATCTCCGGCAGTTTGGGACGTGCGAAATTCCGCGGACGGAGTATTTACGGATTCTCGAACGGGCGGTTGCGTTTGCGTGCCGGTTTTGAGTACATACCGGGACTTGAAGACATCCGACTTTAACTTTGTATTGCCGGCCGAACTGATCGCGCA
Source organism: Verrucomicrobiota bacterium (assembly GCA_037127585.1). Lineage (GTDB taxonomy): Bacteria > Verrucomicrobiota > Verrucomicrobiia > Palsa-1439 > Palsa-1439 > CAINDI01. Next base: position 2,093 of record JBAXYB010000155.1, on the reverse strand, counting down.
GGAACCGCTTGCTGACCGGGCCGCGTCGCGAATGTTGGTCGTTGACCGGGCGACCGGCACGATTCGTCACGAACAGTTCCGGAACATCGGCCGGTATCTGGCTGCCGGCGATTTGCTGGTGCTCAATGATACGAAAGTGATCCCGGCCCGCATTTGGGCGCGGGAGCCGGCGGTGGAGTTGTTGCTGGTCGATGACTTAGGCGACAATCGGTGGGGAGCGCTGGTCAAACCCGGGAAGCGGGCGTCGCTCGGCACCACGCTGAATTTTGCGGACGGGTTGACGGCGGTCGTGGAAGGTGACACCGATTTTCGGGGTCGGGTGTTGCGGTTTTCGGGCGATGTGCGGGCTTATTTGGACCGGCATGGCGTGGCGCCGTTGCCGCCGTATATCAAGCGCGCGGAGCCAAACGCGGCGGAGTTGGCGCGGTATCAGACGGTCTTTGCGCGGGCGGCCGGGGCGGTGGCGGCGCCGACGGCGGGCTTGCATTTCACGCCGGAGTTGCTGGCGCAATTACCGCATGCGTTTATCACGTTGCACGTGGGCATCGGAACGTTTCGGCCGGTCAAGGCGGAGAATCTCGAAGAACACAAGATGCACGCGGAGCGGTTTGAGATACCGGTGGCGACGGCGGCGGCGATTGAGCGGGCGCAGCGGGTGGTGGCGGTGGGGACGACGGTGGTGCGGGCGTTGGAGTCCACGACGGTGGGGCAGACGGAGATTTTTATCCGGCCGCCGCATGAGTTTCGCGTCGTCGATGCGCTGTTGACAAACTTTCATCTGCCGAAGTCAACGTTGCTGATGCTGGTGAGCGCGTTTGCGTCGCGGGAGTTGATTCTGCAAGCGTATGCGGAAGCGGTGCGGGAACGGTACCGGTTCTTCAGCTACGGGGATTGCATGTTGATTTTGTAGCGGCTGCGGTTAAGTCTTTTTCGCCGGCCAGAGCAACGACGCGACTATCGAGAGTGCCAAGAGACCAGCCACCACTCCCAACGCGACGCCGATGGGAATCTTGATGTGCCACGCCGCGAGAATCATCTTCGCGCCGACAAAAACCAGAATCGCCGATAACCCGTAGTGCAGGAAGTGGAAGACGTTCATCACGCCGGCCAGCGCGAAGAATAACGCCCGCAGACCCAGAATGGCAAAGACGTTGGAGGTGTAGACAATGAACGGGTCACGGGAAATCGCCAGGACGGCCGGGATCGAGTCGACGGCGAAAATCAGGTCCGTGGTTTCGATGATGATCAGCACGACGAGCAACGGCGTGGCGTGGCGGCGACCGTTGCGGTGGGTGATGAACTTTTGGCCCACGTACTCGTTGGTGACCGGCATGCATTTGCGAAACAGCCGCAAGACCGGGTTGCGTTCCGGGTGGATCTCGGGCTCTTTCTGAAATGCCATTTTAATGCCGCTGTAGACCAGCACCCCACCGAAGACGTAAATGATCCATTCAAAGCGCGTGATCAATGTCACGCCGGCCGCAATGAAGATCGCGCGCATGATCAGCGCCCCGAGAATTCCCCAGAACAAGACGGTATGTTGCAGATCGCCCGGGACGCGGAAGTACGCGAACAAGAGCAGGAAGACGAACAGATTATCCACGCTCAGCGATTTCTCGATGAGGTAGCCGGTCAGAAACTCCAGCGCTTTGGCTTGCCCCATCCAGAAATAGATGCCGACGTTGAACGCCAGAGCTAACGCGATCCAGACCGCAGTCCAAGTCAGCGCCTCTTTGATATTAACCGTGTGGGACTTTTTATGAAACACGCCCAAATCGAGCGCGAGCATCCCGAGGACGAAGGCGTTGAAGAATATCCATTTCCAAATCGAGTCCGGCATAGCGGGTGCGGATATTGCCGACGGGTCGGCGCGCGGTCAACTGAAACTACTCGGCGCGAGTGGGGGGGGGCGGAGAGAAGTGGTGCTTGCGATTGGCTATGACCAACTCGGTGAGGGGAGGGTCAGAACCGTGGAGTTCGCAAGCACCGGATTCACTCATACAAAGTTCCCGATGTTTCGGCAATCGGAAATGTAGCCGCTGTCGCGTAGTTTTCAAAGCAGGAATCTTTTGTAGTTAGCAAAGCAGGACACT
>JBAXYB010000154.1:0-6037 GCA_037127585.1 Verrucomicrobiota bacterium | reverse complement strand
CCCACGCCAAACAAAATTGCCGGCAAGCGATAGCTCAATTCAATCGGGAGCGGCAACTTCTCGAAGAACCAAGCCAGCACCGAATACATGACATGGTGTGGCGTATAGGGAAAGTACGTGAAGATCACCGGTAACCCGCGACTGATGAACATCTGTTGCACGGCGATCTCGTCGCCAAATAAACTTTGCCGCGATCCCCACAGCCGGAGTCCCAGGGCCAGCGTGGTAATCCCGATCAAAACGAACAGCTCGGCACCCCGGATTTTCCCCGGGTCGGCTTGCCGGAAAAAGGAGCATCGCTCGGCTGTCGATTCAGTATCCCACAACCAGCGTTTCAGCGGTTGGAAGCCGATTGCGAGCAGGCCATTGGCAATCAATGCGAATTTCAAGCACTTCATTCCAGCAATCAGCTTGTCGGCATACGCCGCACCGCGGGCCGGGATGAGCGCGTGGACAATTCTTTCCGCCGGCAAAGTGAGACCGGCCAGGATCATGACCGCGCCGCCGACTAGGAGGACTATCAGGGTCCGTTTACTCACGGATGAATACGAAAGACGCGGGTTTGGCCGAAAGTCTGCACCAATTGCACCTTGTCCGGATGGGCCAAGAGTGCCGGGTCGAGGAATTTACCGGTGCCGCCGGAGAATTCATCGGGGTCGGCAACGACAATGGTCACATCATTTTCCTGGATGTGTTTCCACATGGCTGCCGGCTCGGCAACGAGAGGGTCGCCCTCGACTTTCAGTCGTGTCCTGAACCGCTTCATGTTTGCCCAAATGAATCCGCGCCGTGTTTCCAAGGTTAACATTCGGTGTTCAAGCGGGACTGCTGGGCTTTGCAGGTGGTGCGGTTCGACTGGATTTGAGCGAGTATTTAACAATGCACCGCAGTGCCGACACGCCATCGCGCCAAGTGATCTTCTTGCCCTCCGCATAACTACGCCCATAGTAGGCAATCGGTACCTCGTAAACCCGGCAGCCGAGCTTGGCGACTTTGGCGGTAATCTCCGGCTCAAAGCCAAACCGGTTCTCTTCGATCTGAATTTTCTGGAGCACTTCCCGACGAAACATCTTGTAACAAGTTTCCATGTCCGTCAGGTTCAAATTGGTGAACATGTTCGAGAGCAACGTCAACACCGTGTTGCCCACATAATGCCAGAAGTAATGCACCCGATGCGGGCCGCCGCCAATGAAGCGTGAGCCAAACACCACATCGGCTTCGCCTTCGAGAATTGGCTGGAGCAATTTCGGAATCTCGCGCGGGTGATACTCCAAGTCCGCGTCCTGAACCACTACCACGTCGCCCGTCGCCAGTGCAAACCCAGTCCGCAATGCCGCCCCTTTGCCTTGGTTGATCGCGTGATGCACGATCCGGTAGGGCGGCCGGTCAAACGGCTTTAACTCCTCGGCGGTGGCGTCCCGCGAACAATCGTTGACTACGATGATTTCCTTATCGAGGTTGAGTGCCTCGACGCGATTGAGAATTTCGTGAATCGTCTGGGCTTCGTTATAGACCGGAATGACGATGGAGAGTTTCATGACTGGGTTAAGGGTTGCGGTGCTTTTGTAAAACTGCGCGGGAAAATATGCCCATGAGATGGGTGAGAGAGACAGCAGCTCCAATGAGCAGGAACGGATCGATCGTGGAGCGGAATCGGGCCGAGCCATAAAACACCAAAGCGCCGAATACTGTTCCAACAACCGGCGCGAGGAGGACGCCCCAATCGGTCTTTGTCCGCAGGCGCCAGAGGCCGATGAGCATGAACGGCAGCAATGGGGCGTAGGAAACGAGGATAATTAAGTTGAACTTCTGGTTCGGCGTTTTGCAGAATGGCGTCCAGAATTCACGGAATTTGTACCAAGCAAGGCGCGGGATAACGGGCGCGTTGTCACGAAGGAATTGTTTGCCGTTTTCCATTTCGAGGCGGTCGCGGTCGACCTCGTTTGGGAGATTCTTGACGGCGGCTTTTTTCTCGCCCAGTTCGTTGGTTGAAATCCACTGGCCGCGGTGGGCGGGATCGTTGAGAACGATTTCGTTGTTCGCACCCCAGAAGGTCGATCCCCCGTTCGTGGTGAACAGGCACCACCGGTCAAACGCCCGGTAGTTCCGCAGCGCCCACGGCAGGATGGCTAGGAAGGTTGCAATCACGAACAGCATGATCCCGGTCCATTGTCGCCGGTTGCGCCACCAGCCAGCCAGAGCGAATAGTGGCAGAAAGTAAAAGGCCATTGGGCGCGTGAGTGCCGCGAAGCCGAGCAGGATGCCGGCCCACATGAACCAGATGTAGCCACGAGCGCCAGCGAGTGGAGTTTGGGGCGCGGTATTCGTCGCGGGTGAATCCACTCTCTGGCGCTCGCGGCCACTGGCCATGGCAAAAGCCAGCGTCGCCCCGGCCAAAAGAAGAGTATAGAGCGGTTCGCTCGAGAAATGGATCGTGTAATAAAAAATGTTTGGGTACACCGCCGTCAACCCGGCTGCGACGAAGCCGACTGTTTCCCCCCCCAAGTGCTTGCCCAAGCCGTATACCACCAGCACCAGCGCCGCGCCGATCAGGCATTGCGCCAGTCGAATTGCGATGAAATTGTTGATACCGGCGACGCGGTAGATGCCGGCCAGCAAGAATGAAAAGCCCGGCGCGCGAAACGCCGTGGTTTGGCCGGGGGTGTAAGCATAGTCGCCGTAGACGACGAGGTTCGTGGCGATGATGCTGAAATCGACGCCATCGCTGAATCCGCTGCGGCGTGGCCCTTCGCGCAGGCCTTCAAATTTGATGGTCGCGCCGAGCCGGAGGCCGAACGCTCCGAGGAAAATCAGCACCAGCCAATAGCGAGTATTCATAGTCGCTTGTTCGGAGCTTTGGCGCTAAGGAGGTTCTCATACAAGTTGATATAGTGACGGACCATTGCCTGTAAACTGAAATGGTCGATCACCCGTTGTCGGCCCGCGCGGCCCATCTCGGCGCGCCGGTCGGGATCGCGCAGCAATTCGAGATAGGTGGCGGCCAACGCCGCTGGGTCACGCGCCGGCACGATCAAGCCGCACTCGGGGGCGTTGACGATCTCGCGATTGCCGCCGACATCCGTGGCCACCAGTGGCAAGCCGGTCGCGAGCGCCTCGATCATCGTCATCGACAGGCCTTCGGTCGTCGAACTCAAGGTGAACAGGGAAAAAGTATTCAGCAGCTCGCAAATGTCGGTGCGCAGGCCGAGGAAGTCCACGTTGGGTTGCAGTTTTAACTGAGCGGTCAGTTCATGCAAAGCCGCAGCCTCCGGGCCGTCGCCGACAAAGACCAGCCGGGCGGCGGGGATTTCATTCACGACGAGACGAAAGGCGCGCAGCATGGTCGGGTAGTCTTTCTCCCACGACAGGCGCGCGACCGTGCCGATGATCGGCGGCCGGGGGGCGTACGGTGCAAGCGGCCGGAAGCGATCCGCGTCAACGCCGTTCCAGATCAGTTGGAGTTTGGCCGGGTTGATATGCTCGACATTGAGCGCGACAGCGGCCGCGTCCTGCGAGACCGGCACGATCATGTCGGTGCCCCAGGAGAGCATGCGATTGAGGAAGACTTTGCGCCGGTCACCGGGGAAATTGCGGCCGTGGCGGGTGTGCACGCACACCGGCACGTTGGCTAGCTTGGCTGCGAACAGTCCGTGAAAATGCGGTGCGGGATTATGGGTGTGCACGATCTGGACCCCATGGGCGCGAAAGTAGTAGGCTAATTGTTGAACCCCCGCCCAGTCGATGCCTTGCCGGCGCTTGGTCACGATGAGCGGCACCCCGAGCTTTTCGATCTCGGCGGCAAATTCGCCGGCCTCTTCGAGGCAGCAGACGATCGACCGGTACCGCGAATTTTGCATGCCCTTGACGAGGTTGACGACGACGCGCTCGAGACCGCCAACTTTCAGGCTGAGCACAACGTGGGCGACGGTTGTTTTGTCGGCCGCCGGCGAGATGACCGGCACAGCTGGCGTGACGGCCTCGGGCGGGGTGCCGAAGAAGCGGCGGTGCCAAGTTTCCAAACTGATCAAGGTCCACAATGGTTCGCAGTGATTAGCGCGGCCGCTCCGGTGTTCCTCAATCAGCTTCGTCAACACTTGGCGCGGCAACAAGCGTGAGCAATAACTGCTGTTTTCCGGCAGTTGCAAAAGCAGAGCGCCCAAGCCCGTGTCGGTACGCATCCACGGGTCGAGGGGGAACCCGAAACCAATCTTGGGGCGGAAGATGATTTCGCGCGGCAGATACCGGCCGGCGATCTGTTTGAGGAGATGCTTGCCTTGACCGTCGCGGAGTTTCATGGCGGTCGGGACGCGGTAGGCCAGCTCGATGAGCCGGTGGTCCAGAAACGGCACGCGGGTCTCCACCGAATGCGCCATGCTCATCTTGTCTTGCCGGAGCAGGAGGGCCGGCAAGAATGTGCGCAAATCGTAGTACAGTGCTTGCGCCAGCCAATCGGCTGCGCCGGCCCGGCGAAAGATGCTGACCCGCCGTTCAACGAGGCGCTGGAGTTCGAGGGGATCGAAGGCGTGCCGGAGTGTGTCGTAGCCGATGGCGGTGGTGCCGACGATTAATTGTTCCAACGGGGTGGACAACGCCTTGTTGACCGATGACATGCGGCGCGAGGTGAGGCGGGTGGTGAGGAGGGTGACGAGGCGGGGTAATTTTTGCTTGGCGACGACGCATTTGCGCAGCCAATCGTAACGATAGTAGCCGCCAAAGGCTTCGTCGGCGCCTTCGCCTGTCAGCAGGACAGTGGCTTCCGGTTTGGCTTGCTGACAGAGTGCGTAAACCCCGACGCCGTTCGCGTGGACGAGGGGTTCGTCACGGTGCCAGGTTGTTTTTGGCAGGAGGTCGGCAAACTGTTGGTTGTTCAGGATGATTTCGTGGTGCTCGGTCTGCAGGTGTTTGGAGACGAGGCGGGCATAGGGCAATTCATTGAACCCTTCCTCGTCAAACCCAATCGAGAACGTCTTGATCGGTTGCCCGGTCTGGCGCGCCAAAAGCGCTGACACCAAGCTGGAATCGGTGCCGCCACTGAGTTGGGTACCGATGGGCACATCACTCATCTCTTGGAGCGCGACGCTTTCGGTCAGCAATTGCAACACGGACTCTTCGACTTCGGCTTGGCTGCCGGTCAAGGCGGGCTGGCTGAAGTCAATATCCCAATAGCGCCGCGTGTGATAGGTCAGATCCGCGTTCAGGTGGAGCCAATAGCCGGCCGGCAATTGGTGCACACCGCGAAACAGCGTGGCTGTTTCGGCGCCAGAGCGAAAGACGACTTGCTCCAGCAGACTGGCGGTATTGACTTCGCGCTGGAAATCCCGGCACTCCAGCAAGGCCTTAATTTCGGAAGCGAAGAGAAAGACGCGCGGGGTGGCATAGAAGTACAGCGGTTTGATCCCCAGCCGGTCGCGCGCCAGAAAGACCTCCCGGCGGCGCTGGTCCGCCACGGCGAAAGCAAACATCCCGTTGAACTGCTCCACGCACTGCTCGCCCCATTCTTCGTAGCCGTGGACAATGACTTCCGTGTCCGAGTGGGACCGGAACCGGTGGCCTTTCGCTTCGAGCCGCGCCCGGATTTCTTTGAAGTTGTAAATCTCGCCGTTGAAGGTGACGTGGATGGTGCCGTCTTCGTTGGTCATCGGCTGGGCGGCGTTGTCGCTGAGGTCGATGATCTTCAACCGGCGGTGGCCCAAGCCCACGTTCTCGTGGATGTGAATCCCGGCGCCATCCGGCCCGCGATGAATCAGAGCGTCGCGCATCCGGAGTAATTCCGATTGTTCGATGCGGTCGCCCGCCGGTCGCACGATGCCACAAATGCCACACATAGTTTAGATCCTCACTGGAATTTCTGAAATGACCGGGCGATGTTTGCCGGTGGCATTCAGTGGAATGGTGGTGACGTATTCGATGTTGAGTTGAATTCCAGCACCGAGGACTTTACAGACTTCGGCGCGTAACCGGGGCTGGCCGGCATCCGCCGCGGCGCGGTCCGTGATGACTAAGCGGATAGTGACGTGGTCCAATGTTTTCTGAACGA
>JBAXYB010000153.1:0-6077 GCA_037127585.1 Verrucomicrobiota bacterium | reverse complement strand
AACGTCGGCGCGCCGAGTTCGAGGCGTGGTTCGAGGATCGCGCGCGGCGCATCATTGTCGCGTTCGACAACTGCCGGCAGTGACTCGCCGAACCCCGGGTCGGCCACCACGCTGCCGGCATCCTGGCCGAGTGCCTGCCATTCGGCAAACGTCATCCCGGCAAACTCCGGCGCCGCGCCGCCGGCCACCCAGTAGCGGTTGTTGCGAAGCAGCACCGTCTGCGGATTGCTCCAGAAATAGCCCAGCATCGGCGGCGACTTACCGAGGAAGGTATTGCGTTCGACCACCGCCGTGAGCACCGATTCTTCCCGGCCGCGTCCGAGCAGACTGGACTCGGTCAAGGCGAAGATATTGTTTCGCACCGTCATCCCGCTGCCGTAGTGAATGGAGAGCGCGTCGGATTGCGTGTGGTGGATAATGTTGTCCTCGATGGTGAGGAACGAACTACCTTGGTCGGGATAAATCCCGCCGCCGCCGTAACCGAAGCACGAGACGTGGTGAATATGATTGCCGCGCACGACCCCGCCCGGCTGGTAACCGAGCAAATAAATCGCGCCCATATCGCTGAGCAGTTTCCGGCCGATGTTGTAGACGTGATTGTATTCGATCACATTGCCAATGGTGCGCGTCGGCGCGTAGTTCCAACTCCAGCCACAGGAGATGCCAGTGTAGTAGAGGTCGAAGATTTCGTTGTGATGGACGTGATTGAAACCGCTGTCACCAATCCACACGCCGACCGCGCTGTGAAAAATCTTTCCGCCATCGTGGATCCGGCAACGGGCGACTTCCGTCTTCGCTCGCACAGGCTCAACCGGCTTCTCCCCGGCCCAACCCATTTCGACAATGTCCATCCCGGCAAACGCCTTGTCTTCTTCTGGCACGGCGGTGAGCGGGCGCTCGTGATTGATCTTCACGCCGCCGGCACCGAGGTCGTGAAAATCGCAATCGAGAATCCGGTTGCCGGACGAGCCGGGCTGAACCTCGACGGCGTAGCCGGCCACCTGCGCGACAGTGCAGCTTTGCATCACGCAATCGGTCGCACACCGCAACTGAATCGCCCCGGGCACATTGAACGCCGCTTGCACCGCCCCGGCATTCTCCGCCGGCAACTCCCAGTCGGCATGCCGGAACGTCAGGCTCTCCAGCCGCACGTCCCGGCAATTCTCGAAACGCACCAGCGTCGCGAGCCGCGGGGCGATCACCTCGGTATTGTCCGGCGTCTCACCGGGGAGGGGTAGGTAGTAGAGTTTGCCTTCCGTCAGACACCACTCACCGGGTTCGGTCAGTGCCGCGAAGACGTTTTCGATGTAGTAACGGGCGGTCTTACCGCTCTCGTCGTGCAGGCTGCTGAACGCGCGCGTGACAAAGGTCAGTGTGCGCGACGCCTCATCCACCGCCGCGATTCGCAAATGCTGCTCGTACCAGTGATGCAACGGAATCAGCCGGACCTCCGCGAGATTGTTCCAGCGCGTGCAATCGCCGGGGGCGTACACCGCCTGCGTTGCGCCCTTATACCACTCGGTAGTTCGCCCATCTGGCAGCGACTCGAATTCGTAGAATCCGGTCTTCGGCAAACGCGCGCGCGGCCGGCGTTCTCCGTTCACGAAAAGTTGCGTGAACGCGAAATCCACCGGCAACGTCCAGCGTCCGTTTTCCACTCGCCAACCGTTCAGCCGCGCGCCGCCGCTGATGACCGGCCGCGCGCCGGGCGCGGCGCAGAGCGTCTGGCCGGTCGGCGGGCGCAGCGGCGCTGACAAAAAGTAGCTGCCCTCCGCCAACTCCACGCGGGTGTTCGCGTACCGGGTAAGTTCGCGGGCGAGATCGGACGTGGGAGTCAGCCGGACAGTTTTCATTTTATTTCCACGATGCCGGCGGTGAAGCGCTTGGCGTCTTCCAAGCCGTGAATTTGCACAACCAGCGCCGCGTTGCGGCCGAAGAGATACCGGACTTTGCCGTCGGACTGCTTGCCGAACCACCCGCCGAACGCTTCTTGGGTCATCGTCACGTTCGTCCAGTCCGCGCCTTTGACGACTTTGTCGCCGTAGCCGGCAGGATTGTCGCGCACGTCCTTGAACAGCGAGCTGAGAAAAATACCGTCCTCAGAAAACAGAAACGCCTGCCCCATGTTACCGTGGTGCGCGATGACCGCGCCGAGATCACCGCCAATGTCGGCCACGCCGGCCACCAACGTCTCGCCCGCCGTCTCGCCCGGCAACGGCATTGGCGCGCTCTGCGAGCCTTGGAGTCCGATTCGTTTGAAATCAAAGTAACCAATCATCCGCCCGGTCAAATCGGCGAAGACGTGCCGGCCGTAAAATGGTTGCGTGCCGAACTGCAAACCAAACAGATGCCGGCCCGCGCGCTGGAAGGCGCTGTAGCTGGTGTCGAGCGCGTCGGCAAACTTGACGGCGTTCGTCACCGTGTAAATCGGCGTGCCGCCGGCGGCGATTCGCGACGGTACAATGGTGCGGGCGTTGATGTATAAGGCCAGGTCGTCGCCAAGGGGGTAGTTGGAACCGAAAGGTCGCAGCCACGCGGCGCCGGCCTTGTCAAACTCCGGCACGATTTGGAGCTCCTCCTCCTGAATCAACTCATCCTCATTCCAATCCGACCAAAGCCGCACCGTCCAAGTCGGGTCGTCTTCGCGAAAGCCCGGACTGGCTCGTCGCACATCGTCAATCGCCCACCATTTCGGATCGAAGACCGCGCCACACGGCCGGTAATCGCCGTTGCGCTCGACGTACAGGACGCTGGCGAAGGGCTGGTATTGCATGATGTATTCGTGTCCTTGCGCGCGGAAGATCAACGACCGCATCCCGCGCGCATATTTGTCGAGTGTGAAAGGAGAGCCCAGTTTCAAGCCGCTCGACAGCAGCCGCACCGGCCGGTAGTCGCTCACCGCGGCTGGGTTCACCGCATACTCCACGGAATACGCCATCGCGCGCGTCGGGTCTTGTTCGTGCAACTGACATTCATACGCGCCGTATTGCGTGCAACCGATGAACTCGCGTTGCACATTCCCATCGCGCCCGAAGACGGCAGTTCGCCGCAGATGCGGACCGGATTCAGTCAGCCAGACATTCCCGGTTTCGTCCACAGCCACCGAACTGACGGCTTGCAGAATATTGCTGTCCCAAGCGAGTAGCCGGCCTTGGCCGCCTTGTTTGCCAATCGTGCGGAGGAGTTTCCGTTCGGGACTGAACACCTTGATCTGCCAGTCCGGGCCGCGGTCGTGGATGACGAGATTGTTCTCTTGATCGAAACAAAACGCGCCGGCATTCACGAGTCCAGGAACTGCGACTGGCGCAATCTTACCGGCGAGATCGACGAGCGCGAGACCGTTTGTGCCACGCGACAAGTAGAGGGTGCCGTGGCGGTCAAACGCCACGTCCTGCAACACATCGAGCGGAAGCTCCAGATTGATCCGGCCCGCTTGTTTGTCGAGGATGAGCAACTTCGGTGGGAGTTTGTCCGGTACAGAACCGATGGTGACGACGGCAATCCGAGTGTCGCTGACGGCTAGGCTGTGGGCGGTCGATTCGAGTTGGATTTCGGCAACCGTGCCGGCGGGACGCTGAAACGGGACGGACCGGCCGGTCGCTGGATCGAGTCGCAGCAGCGATTTGTGCCAGTACAAAACCAAATAGACCAAGCCGGTATTGTCCACGGCGACCGCGTGCGCTCCGCCGCCGGCGCGTTTGAAGCCGAAGACTTTCTTGAAATTCTTGTCCAACGCAAACACGGCGTCACCGGCCTCCGCGATTTCGCCGGTGATGACGACGCGCCACGGCTTGCCGGCTTTCTCAGGAATCACGGCCACGCCCGTGGGGCCGGTGTGGTCGCCACCCCAACCGCTGCCGGGATAGCCTTCCCAGGGCGGATTGCCGGGGTTGTACCACGAGTAATCGTAGGTCGTCTTCAACGCCGGCAGGGAAATGCCGCGGACGGTGTATGTGCCGGACGGGACTGGCTGGCCGGCTTCGTCTTTGCCGTCCCACGCGATGGTGTTGGTCACCGGCTGCATCGCGAAGAGATTGCTGACGCGGCGACCGTCGGCGTTGTCGACGACGGCGGAGAAGATGGCGTGGCCGGCCGGTAAGTTCACCGGCAAGTTTGTCTGCGCGACGAGGTTCGTCGCCGCGAATAGCAGGAGGAATCCCCAACGCATGGTTACTCGAACTTGCCGCCGCTGATGACGATTTCGTTGTGGAGGTTGGACGGAGCGGTGTTGGATTCGAGATAGAACCGGATCGTTTTGACTCGGATCGGCAGGGTGATATCCAAAGTGTCAATCAACACACCCACGCCCATCGGCACGTCCATCTGGTCGTAATGTTTTTCGTAGATGGTTTCTTTGTCGGCGGTGATGCGGATGATGAGGCCGCGGTTGGCGGTCGCTTGACCGCTGGCGATGTGGGAGAGGCGGCCGCCGCCGGACACGTCGTCGGTCGTGTAGATTTTTGCGGAGAACTTTTTTGAGCCGAGTGGAATCGTGTAGTCAAGCCAGTAATACATGCAGTTGCTCATGGCGAGTAGACAGACTCCGCTTTTGAAGTCGCCGGCCACAGCCACCACGTCCGGCAGGAAGCTGCTGTACTGTTTCCCCTCCTCGAACTTGAAATTCGGTTTGATGCCTTTGACGATCTTGCGCGCGTCTGGCCACGGCATTTGTTGCGGGCCGCCCCACGAGCCGAGGTCAATGACGCCTGGCCCTTTGGCCAAGCCCCAAGTGGTGTTGCCGGCTTCGGTCATGCCGAATTCGATTTTGGTGGGAGTGAGGTCGACGAGATTGACCGGCGCGGCTTGAGCGTGGATTGCGAGACCGACGGCGAGGAGGGTAATGAATCGGGCGATTTGCATGGGAATTCCTTAGTGAGTGGTGTGCCGTTGGTCAAGCCCGACAGCCACCCGGCAGATTTTGAGTTCGTCACGTTTTGTGGAAGGCGAAATCACGACGGTTGGTGTCTCCGCGAACGTGAGGCGAGTTGTGGACGACAGACGAGACGATGTTATTGATGTCGGAGCGTGAGTGATCTTTCCTTGGACGGAGCAAAGTTAAAAACCCGGCCATGTTGGCCAATACATCGGGATGACTTTAGCCTGTGAATTAAACGGAAATGACTCGACGTGACCGTCGACAAAAATAAAATTATCTCGTCCTCCGTGCCGGGGAACGGTCCGCCAGTAATCTGGGTTCCAGGTCCAGTCACTCCAGCCAATCGCACTGAAAGTGGCATTATAGCCGGACTCCGATGCGCCGCAGAAGCCGTCGCCCAGTAAAATGAACTGACTGGGAGCGCTGATTTTACCGAGGCGTTGACGGGTTCGGCCGAAACCATCCGTAGTGGTTATTGTGCGGTTCATCCGGTAACTCGGCCAGTACTCGCGGTTGTTGCCGCGTTCCCCGGGGCAGAAAGAGATGCGTTTGGGTAAGGAAGTTCCGTTGACTACCTTGTAGTCGTACTGAGGGCTGTTCGGATTCTTACCCATGTAGGGCGACAACGACGCCCCATAGCCCAATCCATTCAGGCCGGCGGCAACGGTGTCCCAATCGCCCTGTTGCCAGAGTTGTGCCTCGGGGTAATTGCCATCCCCCGTATCCCCCCCGTTGGCATGTGGCAGCAAGTCGTCATTGTCGCCGGCAAAAAGGGTGGCCGCCAAGTGCAGTTGATGGAGATTGTTCTGACAGGCGGCGGAATTGGCTCTGCCGCGGGCCGTGCTCAACGCCGGTAACAAGAGCGCCGCCAGCAGCGCGATGATCGCGATGACGACCAACAGCTCAATTAAAGTGAATGCGCTCACGCAATCGGAGCGGCCGAGATTTATTCGGCGTTGTGGGTGCTGTCTCATGGAGTCAGTACTCGGACGCGATAGTATCGCGCCGAACCAAACGTTGTGCCATTCGTTTCGATGAAGCTGGCCACGATTCCCAAGCCGGTGCCGCCGCTGAATGTGTTGGTCATCCCGGTGCTCACGAAATTGTTGGAGTAGCTCCCGCCCACGGTGCCGGTGGTGTACTCCAGTACATTCGTGCGGGTGGTCGGACCGCCCGCGTACGAGGTGTCGCCGTTGGAGCC
>JBAXYB010000152.1:0-6125 GCA_037127585.1 Verrucomicrobiota bacterium | reverse complement strand
CTCGACGGCACCTTCGACGCCGGCAAGCCCCAGATGTGGACCGTCGTCGCCGCCAATACCAACGACGCCAACTACAACCTCCGCCGCTTCTTCATCGACGAGTCGATGGGCGAAAGCAACACGATCACCGTCATCCTCCAACCCAACATTGCCGGCGTCTCCAACGTCGAGCTCTTCTCCAACCTCAACCGCCGCGACTTCGCCGTCCTTCCCGGCGACGAAGATCCCGCCACCGTCACCACGACCAGCCCCTCCACGTATTACCGGGCCTACCCCATGACCAACATCGGCGGCGGCCAGTATAGCGTGACCGTGCCGGTCAACCGCTGCGGAGTCTACCGGCTCAACGCCCGCTACACCGTCGCCGGCAAGACCTACTACTACACCGACAACGGCCTGCGCCGGGATTGCAGCGTCGTCGTCTCCCCCACGAAGGCGCTCAACCTGCGGATGTACGAACTCAACCCCATGATCGCCGAAGCCACCAACGACACGTTCTATGGCCGCAGCACGTTGTCCGACATGTACTCGATCAACACCGACCGGCCTGACACCATCAACACGAACTACTTCAAAAATCTCGGCGTGAACATGATTTGGCTGCAACCGATACACCCCATCGGCTCCGACAATCGCCAGACCGACCCCGCGACCGGCGGGCCGTTCGACCCCGGCAGCCCATACGCCGTCAAAAATTACTGGCAAGTCAACAACGTCCTCGGCAACCCCGCCACGACCTCACAAGCGATGACCGAGTTCCAGAACTTTGTCGCCGCCATGCAAAAAGTCGGCGTCGGCACCATGCTCGACGGCACCTTCAACCACAGCGCCTGGGACTGCGAAGTCGGCGACGTGGCCCAGCAGATGTTCCCGTCGTGGGCGACCAGCCCGACCGGCTACATCCGCGACTTGCGGCCGCAGTGGTACTCCAAGTCCGGCGATTACAGCCAACACGCGTCCTTCTACCTCAACTCCTCCACCACCGACATCGCCGTCGCGCCCGACCGGAATGACTTCGGCAAATGGTCCGACGTCGCCGACTTCAACTTCGGCAAATACGACACCCTCGTCACCACGCAGTCCGACGACCAAAAAGACAATTTCCTCTCCGAGCGCGACGTGCTCCAGCCGCTCGACGCCTATCACCGGGAACTCTGGCAGTATTTCGCAAACTATACCCTCTACTGGCTCGGCAAGACCGGGTGCCCTGCCGGCACGCCGAAATCCGTTCAACCAACCGTCGGCATTGCCGGCCTGCGTTGCGATTTCGCCCAAGGCCTGCCGTCACAGTTTTGGGAATACACCATCAACAAAACCCGCGCGACCAAATGGGATTTCGTCTTCATGGCGGAATCGCTCGACGGCTACCGGACGGTCAACGGCAGCAACCGGCATGGCCTGAGTTTCCGGTCCGCCCGGCAGTTTGACGTGCTCAACGAAAACATGATCTTCTACTGGCGCGACCAGTTCTTCAGCTACTTCAACTATCCGGCTGCCAACTCCACCACTGCGCCCACATTCACCGCTTTCGAGAGTCGTCGCAACGCCTACGACCTCTGCCCCATCCTGCTTAACCTCACCGGCCATGACGAACTCTTGCCGCACGACCAACAGTGGCGCATCCTCTACGGTTACGCGATCCTCGGCGCGATGGATGGCGTGCCACTGCTCTTCAACGGCCAGGAAGCCGGCCTCCAAAACGATGCCGCCACCTACAGCAACCGCAGCATCAGCGCCGCCAACAACTTTGCCCGCTACGAAAGCAACTTCGGCAAATCGATCCCCAACTTCAAACGCTATAACCAAGCCGCTGGCGTCTGGAACGGCCTGTTCTCAAGTTGGAAAACGCCCTTGGTAAACGCCTATCAACGCATCAATACTGCACGCGCCAACTCCATCGCCTTGCGCGGCCAACAGAATTACTTCCTCAACAAGCAAGTCGGTGGCGGCTACGACGCCGACATCTTCGCCGTCGCGAAGCTCATCCTGCCCGGCATCCCCGTCGCCTCGCAAGATGTCGTCTTCGCGTTCGTCAACAATAACTACGCCGCCAGCTCCAACCGGCTCCAAACCTACTCGCTCAATGTCACCGCCCCGAACGGCCAAAACTATTTCGGCATCACCGCCAGTCATAACTACAACATCGTCGACCTCATGAGCACCAATCCGACAACGCAAATCTGGAGTCCCGACAAGACCGGCACCGAGCTCATCAACAACGGGATTTTCGTCGGCCTGAATGGCAATAACTTCGCCGGCCAACAAGCCCAGTACCTCCGCCTCATCGACAAATCCGTCCCCGCCGTCAACTACAACGCCGCCGGCATCCCGGACCCGCTCAATCCAGACAAAGACGGCGATGGCCTCCCGGATGCGTGGGAAACCGCCAACAGCCTCAACCCAAATTCCGCCACCGGCGACAACGGCGCGGACGGCGACAAAGATCGTGACGGCATGACGAACTTGCAGGAATACCTCGCCGGCACCAATCCCAACGACCCGAACTCCGTCCTGAAAATCACCAACATCGCTTACCAGAACGGCAACGTGGACGTCGATTGGACCTCCGTCCCCGGCAAGAATTACGCCGTCGAAGCCAGCACGAATCTCGTCGGCGGCACATGGCAGCAAATCTTCTTCGGCACCGCGTTCACCTCTACCGACGGCATCACCGAACAAGGCGTCACGAACACACCGCAACGCTTCTACCGCGCCCGGGTCCTGCCGTAATCACGCCCGCGGATGCGCCTTCTCATAAACTTTCTTAAGGCGCTCCGGCGTGATGTGCGTGTAAATCTGCGTCGTCGATAGATTGGCGTGCCCGAGCAACTCCTGCACGCTCCGCAAATCCGCCCCGGCATCCAGCATATGCGTCGCGAACGAATGTCGGAGCTTATGTGGCGTCAGCGACGGATCGAGCCCCACCGCGATCAAATACTTCTTCAACATCCGCTGCACACTCCGCGGCGTCAGCCGGCCCCCAAACTTATTCACGAACAGCGGCCCCCGCGCGCTCCGTTGCCGGAGTTCTAAATATTTCCGGACCGTCTCGACACATGGCGCGCCCAGCGGTGATAGCCGTTCCTTCTTCCCCTTCCCGCGCACCCGCACAACTTCCCCGAGTAAATCGAGATCATCATCGTTCAACCCGGTCAGCTCATGGATCCGCAACCCACCGCTGTAAAGCGTTTCCAGAATCGCCTTATCGCGCCAAGCGGAAAAGTCCCGGGAGGGCGAGGCTCCCGCCGAGCCGCCCGGCTGAAGCGGCGAATTCAGCAACGCTTCAATCTGTTGAATCGTCAAAAACTTCGGCAGCTTCCGCGCCTTCTTCGGCAACGTCAGACCGACCACCGGGTTTTGCTTCATCCGCTCCGTCCGCACCAGCCAGCGGAAAAAACTCCGCAGCGCCGACATCTTCAGATGGATTGTTGCCCGGTCATACTTCCGTTCGTTCAAATGCACGAGGTAGCCGCGCAAATGAAAGGCATCGACAGTCGTCCATGCGATCGTCTTCCAGGATTGAAACGCCAGGAGTTCCGCGGAGTAATTGCGCAATGTCAACGGCGAAGCGTCGCGTTCTGCGCGCAGGTAATCGATGAACCCGTCGATTAGCCCATCGGCTACGCCGGTTCGAGTTTCTTGAGATTTTTGCACTTCGGGTAACCGGTGCAGCCCAGGAATTCACCAAACTTGCCTTTACGCCGCGCCATCGGTTTGCCGCACTTCTCGCATTTCTCATCGGTCGTCACCGGTGCGGGAGCGGGAGCCGGGGCTTCTCCGCCCGGCATCGGCTTGGCATTTTTGCATTTCGGATACGCCGAGCAACCGAGGAACTGTCCGCGCGCGCTCGAGCGCAGCGCCATCGGCGCACCGCATTTGTCGCACTTGTGTTCCGTCAACACCGGTGCGGCTTTCGGTTCGCGTTTCGGCGTCACGGCTTTGAGCGCTTCGGCGATGTCCGGCGGAAACTTACCGGAGGATTTGCATTTCGGATAACCGGAACACGCGAGGAAGAAACGCCCAAACGATTGTTTCAGCGTCATCGGTTTGCTGCATTTGTCGCACTTCGCCGCCGCAATAAATTTCGCCACCGCCTCCGGCAACACAATCTCCGCTTTCGGCTTCGGAATGACTTTGCCGTCCGGCCCACGCTCGAACGGCATCGCGTTCCGGCATTCGGGGTACGCGCTGCACGCCAAGAATTCACCGCGCCGGCCCCGTTTGATCACCATCGGGCTGGTGCATTTGCTGCAAGTCACACCGGTCTCCGCGCCAAGGTCGGCTTTGTAGACGCCTTGCTCGTCGCGCGTAAAGTTCATCGTGCTCTTGCAATCGGGATAACCGGAGCACGCCAAGAACTCGCCATTGCGACCTTTCTTCAGCCCCATCGGCTTGCCGCACTTCTTGCAGACAATGCCGGTATCCACCGCCAATTGCGGGACAATCTTATTGTCCGTGTCGCGCGTGAAATTCATCGCCGTCTTGCACTTCGGGTATTTCGAGCAGGCCAAAAATTCGCCCTGTTTGCCCATCCGCAACACCATTTCCGAGCCGCACTTCTCACATACCACGCCGGTCTTCTCGGCTTCCACGATCTGAATGTCACCGTCCTCGCGCGAGAAATCACTCGAGAATTTGCACTTGGGATATTTCGAGCACGTCAGGTATTCCCCCCGGCGGCCCTCCGTAATATCCAAATGACCCTTCTTACATTCCGGACATTTCAGACCGGTCGCCGTCTTCTTCTGCTCCAAGGCCGCATCCAGCGCCGGCTTGAAATCATCATAGAACCTTTGCAACAACTCATGCCACTCGACCTTCCCCTCTTCCACTTCGTCGAGGTTCTCCTCCATCTGTGCCGTGAACTTCACATCGAGCAGATGCGGAAACGTTTTCACCAAAAGATCGTTCGCCTGTTCGCCGATGTCGGTCGGCTTGAGTTTGTTTTTCTCTTTCTCGACGTATTTCCGGTCGAGAATCGTCTTCATCGTCGGCGCGTACGTACTCGGGCGACCGATCCCCAACTCTTCAAGCGCCTTGATCAACGTCGCCTCAGAGTACCGGGGTGGCGGGATGGTGAAATGTTGTTCGGGCCGCAGCTCGGCCAAATGCACTTTCTCATTCATCGCCAACGCCGGTACGCGTTGATTGGCATCATCGTCGGCACGTTTATCTTCGTCGCCTTCGTCCACGCCATAAACTTTCAAAAACCCCGGAAAGGTAATCTCCGTTCCCGAAATCCGAAACGTGTAATCCCGGTAAGGCGCATCGCTAACCACCAACTTCTTCCCGGCATCATCCGGATGAACCGTTCCGCCGAGCGCCTGCAGATCATGCCGGCGTTGCGTGTGGGCGATGATTTCCACCGATTTCACCAACATCTCCGCCGGCGCCATCTGACTCGCCACAAACCGCCGCCAGATCACCTTATATAGCGCGAGTTGGCGGTCATCGAGATACCGGGCCACGCTCTCCGGCGTGCGATGCACGCTCGTCGGACGAATCGCTTCATGCGCTTCCTGCGCGCCGCCCTTGCTCCGGTAGAAGTTCGGTTTCTCCGGCGCGTATTCCTTGCCAAATTTATCGACGATAAACTTCAGCGTCTCCGCCTGCGCCTCGCGCGAGACGTTGACCGAGTCGGTACGCATGTAGGTAATGAGACCGACCGCCCCCTCTTCGCCCACTTCCATGCCTTCGTAAAGCTGCTGCGCCACGCGCATCGACTGGTCCGGCGACATCCGCAACGCACTCGACGCGGCCTGCTGGAGCGTGCTCGTGATGAACGGCGGCGCGGCATACCGCTTCCGCGATTGCTGATCGAGTTTGGCGACCGTCCACGCGGCGGTCTGCAACTCATCGAGAATCGCGTCCGCTAACGGTTCGCTGCCAATCCAAAACTTCTCGCCGGCAATCTTGTGCAACTTCGCCAAAAACGAATCCGCCGGTAACGGTTGCTTCGCCGTCGCGTCCTCTTCGTCCGTCTTCGCCAACCGCTTCATCACCGGCGCCGGCAACTTCGCCGCCAGCTTCCGCAACGCCGCTTCAATCGACCAATACTCCTGACACTTAAACGCCCGGATCTCCCGCTCCCGCTCCACGATCAATCGCACCGCGACCGACTGCAC
>JBAXYB010000151.1:0-6127 GCA_037127585.1 Verrucomicrobiota bacterium | reverse complement strand
AGCGATCGCTTTCATGCCGCTCACAGGAACTACTTGATGGGGCGTTGGCATGGTCACGCCCGCAGCAGCCACAGCAACAACCCCGTCGTCAGAGCCATGGCTCCAAGAATCATCCACATCGTTATCATTTCGTCTCGCACCTGCATTCTGAGCCTCCTTCGCTCGCATTTTGTTTTGAACTTTCTGAGGCGCACTTTAGCGGGATAACGGGAAGGAGCACAACCTTAGCTACCCCCTGATTTTATCTAGGGGGGTCCGCAAGGGAATTGCAGTTTTGCTGAGGAATTTGCCAAAACCACTTAATTCACCGACTCAGGTGGGTAGGGACGGCGCGCCGCGCCGTCCGAATCGTCTGGTTATCTCGGCACTCGCGGCGCGAGCGCCCTACCTAAACTCCGGGCTACGGATTCAGCGTGCGTTGCGCCCACTTCTCCGCGGCGGCCCGCAATTCCTCGATGGTGGCAACCCCGAGCTTTTCTTTCAGATTTGCCCGGTGGGTATCAACGGTCTTGACGGTCACCTTCAAGACCGCCGCGATTTGCTTCGTCGGGTACCCGCGCCCGATCAACTCGAAGATCTGCAATTCCCGGTCGCTCAAGCGCGAGGTGGGCGCATTCGGATCCGTGGCGCCGTAGCCGCGCAGAAACAAGCCCACCACCTTGCCCGCCACCTTTTCACTCACATACATCTCCCCCGTCAACACACAGCGAATCGCGGGCAGCAACAACTGCGTGGCCTCCGTCTTGGTCAAATACCCGCGCGCCCCGGCCCGCAGCGCCCGCTCGACGTACGCCGCCTCGTCGTGCATGGACAACACCAACACCGGCAGGCGCGGATGCTGCAGGCGCAAGTCTTTGATCAGATCAAACCCATGCGTCTTCTCCAACGACAAATCCACCACCACCAAATCCGCCCGCGCGGTTGTCAGCAACTGCATGCACTCTGTCGCCTCGGCGCAATCGCCACACACCTCCAGATCATCCTGCTGATTGATCAACTGCGCCAGAAACTCGCGCACGAGCGGATGATCATCCACCAGGAAAATCCGCCGCTTCAAAATTTTGTCGCGCTGTTTTTTCATGCCCCCTCCCCTAGCTGATCGGACAAACCAATTCCACCACCACCCCGCGGGGACTCCTCCGTTGCACCGTCAACGTGCCCCCAATCATCCGCGCCCGGTACGCCATAATGTTCAACCCCATCCCGGTCGGCGACACGGTTGGCTCCCCCAGTCCCACGCCATTGTCCGTCACACTCAACGCGAGGATCCCGGCGTCGAACGCCAACCGGATCGCAATCTGACTCGCCTGCCCGTGGGTGAACGCGTTCGTCACCGCCTCCTGCACGATCCGGTAAATATGCACGGCCGTGGCACTATCCGGCAGGGCAAACTCCTGCGCGCACTGGAGCTGGCAGTCCACCTTGGAGAGATGGCTGAAACTCGTCGCCAACTCGCGCAACGCCGACACCAAGCCGGCCGTTTGCAACTCGACGGGATACAGCCCCCGCGCGATCTCGCGGGCTTGCGTATTCGCCCGATCCACCATCGTCACAATTCGCTCCGCCGCCGCGGCCTCCGTCGACCCCGTCGCCAGCAACCGCCCCTCCAACGATTTACCGGCAACCCCCGCCGCCATCAACAACTGACACAGCCCGTCATGTAAATCCTGCCCGATCCGCCGTTGCTCCCGGTCGCTGACTTCCAACACCTGCCGCTGCAGCCGTTGCCGGTCCGAAATATCCGTGGCCAACCCGCAGATAGCGTACGGTTCACCCGCCGCATCGAACAGCGGAAACTTCACCGCGACGTACGTGTGCAGCCCATCGTCGTGCGGCACCGTTTCTTCAAACTGAACCGGCACCTTCCCCGCTAACACTTGCCGGTCATTCTTCTGCAACTCCTCGGCCACCGCGCGCGGGAACAGATCGAAATCCGACTTACCGGCGACACCGGCCTGCGTCACATGAAAGAGCGTCTCGTACTGCCGATTGATCAGGAGATATTTCCCATCCACGCCCTTGAGAAAGATGACGGCGGGAGAATTATCGAGAATAGTCTGGAGCCGCTCCTGACTTTCTTTTGCAATCTGCTCGGCAAGTTTGCGCGCGGTGATATTCGCGATACTGGCCAACGCCCCTACATACCGGCCGTGCTCGTCCAACAGCGGGACCGCGTGCACCATCACCGCCACCCGCCGGCCGTCCTGGTGAATCAACTCATGCTCATATTCATCGGACAACCCTTGCCGGCGCCGCGCCAGTTGCGCTTTGACTCGTTCGAGCCCCACCGCATCCACCATCATGAACAACGACCGCCCCACCAATTCCTCCACCCGGTAACCAACCATCTCCGCCATGGACGGATTAACAAATGTAATCGTGCTATTCGCGTCGCTCACGCACAGCCCCTCTTGCAACGTATTCACCACGCGCCGGTATTCCGCCTCGCTCTTGCGCAACGCCGTCGCGGCTTCGTGGCGCGCCGTCACGTCGCGAATGACCGCTTGCACCGCCGGCTCGCCTTGGTAAGTAATGTACGCGCCCGTCACTTCCACCGCCGCCGTCGTCCCGTCCAGCCGGAGCAACGTGTACTCCGTCACCGGCGCGGCGGACTGCGTCGTGAGAATGCCGCGCACGCGTTCCTGCAGCCGCGCCTGGTCGGCCGGCGCCACGAAATCCGTGAACGACCGGCCGAGCACTTCCACCGGATTCCTGGCCCGCAAGAGCGCGATGCCTTGCGCATTGATAAACGCGATCTTGCCGGCAATGGCGACGCCAATCGCATCCGGCGCTTGCTCCACCAATTGCCGGTAGCGACCCTCGCTCTCTGTCATCGCCACCTCGGCCAGTTTCCGCGCCGTGATCGCGTGCAACACGCCCTGGATTATTGCCGACGCCCCATTGGTCGCCTTCATCAAGACGCCAACATCCTGCACCCAAATTATCTCCCCTGCCCGCGTCAACATCCGGTATTCCGCGTCATACCGGCCGGTCCGCTGCGCGACCTCATCATGCAGCATGGCCTGCGCGCGATCTTCCGGCAGCACTTGCTCGTACCAGCGCCGCGGGTTAGCCATCCACTCCTCCGGCGTGAAACCGAGGAGCGATTCAATTTGCGGGCTGACATAATGCCAGCGCCCGGCTTCGCCCAGTTCGGCGGTATACGTCACCGCCGGCACGCGCTCGACCAACAGCCGGTATTTGGTCTCCGCCGCGCGGAGTTGATCTTCAATCTGCTTGAGCGGTGTGATATCCGTGTGCGAACCGAGCATCCGCAGCGGCTTGCCGGCGGCATCGCGCAGCACCGCTGCCTGCGCCAGAATCCACCGGTACGAACCATCCTTATGCCGGAACCGGAATTCGACGCGATAGCTGACCGCCGGGTTGGCGATTACCTCGTTCACGTGGCGCAGGGTCGATTCGCAATCATCCGGGTGAACCCGGCTTTGCCACTCGTTGAAGTCGTTGGCAATCTCGGCATCGGTGTAGCCAATCTGCGCTTTCCAGCGCGTCGAGAAGGCGACTTTATTCGTGGTCAAATCCCAATCCCACAAGCCCACGTCGCCGGCCTGAATCGTCTGGTCGAGCCGGGTCTCGGTCTCGCGCAAGGCAATCTCAGTTTGGCGCAGCGTCGTGATGTCGGTCGCGCAGACGATGATGCCGATGATCTCCCCGCGGTCGTTGCGGAACGCAACTTTATCGGTTTGCAACCAGCGCTTCTTGCCGCACGCGAGCGTAATCGGTTCGACAATCCCCAGCTTCGGCTGACCGGACCGAATCACTTCTTGATCCGCCGCGTAATACAACCCGGCTTCATCCGGATAAAACTCTTCGGTCGGATGGCCTTCGACTTCCGCCACAGTTTTTCCGATCGCCTGCGCGGCACTGTGATTGATGCGGAGGATGCGATTGTGACAGTCCTTGTACCAAATGAACGCGGGCACGGAATCCAGGATGGTCTGTTGTTCCTGTTGCTGCGTGCGCAACGCCACGTTGACCGTGACCAACTGCGCCGTCCGGTCGAGCACGCGTTGTTCGAGCTCATCATTCGCCAAGCGTAATTGCCCCTCACTTTCCGCCAACTGCGCTGTCCGCTCCCGCACCCGTTGTTCGAGCAATTGGTTGACGTCACGCAACGCCAGTTCCGAATGCTTGCGCTCGGTGACATCCTCGGCGATCCCGGCGAGCCGGTAGACGTGGCCATCCACATCCCGGATCGGAAACGCCCGGTCATGAATCCAGCGTTCCGACCGGTCCAACCGGCGGATCCGGTATTCGACGTCGTACGTGCCCTCGACTTGTTGTGGTATCGCGGCCAACACCCGCTCCCGGTCGTCGGGATGAATCGCGTCCGCCCACGACAACGGCTCCGCGGTCAGACTCGCGCGACTCCGGCCCCAGATGGTTTCGTAGGCCGGGCTGATGTACAGCATCTGGGACTTGTCCGGGGTCGTCATCCAAAAGACTTCGCGGACGTTCTCCGCTAATTGCCGGAAGCGTTCCTCGCTCTCCTCCAGATGGCCGGTCGTCTGAGTCAACGTCTCAAAGGCTTCGCTGACTTCCCGGTCCCGCTGCTGAATCTGACCCAGCATGTCGTTAAACGTCGTCGCCAACGCCCCGACCTCATCCGCACTGGCTGGGCTGGCGCGCAGACTGTAGTTCCGCGTCTGCCCCACTTCCTGCGCCACGCCCGCCAACGCCAACAACGGCTCCAGAATCTTCTGCTGAAGCCGGTGCGCCACGACCAACGCCACAATCGCCGCTCCCAACATGCACGCCAGCACCAGCGCCAACGTGCGCCGCAGTTGCTGGAGTTCGAGCTGCATATCGACACGGAGCCCCACCACGCCAATCACGTCTTTCCCCAACACAATCGAATGCCGGAACACGAGCTGGTTCCCTTCAAACACATACTCCTTGGCTAGTTTCGTCAGCGGCACCGGCGGCACTAATGCGCCCCCCCGCGTATACTCGGCAAAGACCTGCCCGTCCGGCGTATAGATGCGGGCCGAGAGAATTTCCGGATTGGCCGAACACGCCCGCAACGTTTCCTGCGCCGCCGCCGCATCGCGAAACGTCAGCGCCGCGGTGCTGTTGGCCACAATGATTTGCGCCAGCGCATGCGTCTGATTCACACACGACCGCCGGTAGTTCGCATACTGAAAGACAATGACGATGGTGCCGGTAATCGCCAGCGCAACCACGGTCGTCAACGCCACCAACCGTTGCAGCTTGGACTTGATCGAGATGGCGCGGAGTTGGGGCATCAGCGTGATTTATTGACGAAGGTTTTGTAGGGCGCGATGCCCCGTGTCGTTTCGGGGTATCGCGCCGCATCGGTGCGCCTCCCGAACGGCGCGATACCTAAACGACAGGCATCGCGCCCTACAACCGCCGATCTGTAATTTGTGCGGTTCATGAATAATTCGAGTTAGGGGGACACGGAAGCGGGAATGGGTTCGACGATTTTCAACGCCAACCGCAAGAGCTTCGAACTGATGCTCAGTTTCGCCTGCCGGGCGGCGGACAGATTCACATTGAACGCCACCCGGTCATTGGTCTTGACCAGTGCAATCATCCCGCCCTGCTCGGCGAAGCCCGGCATATCGCCCACCGTCAAGACCGGCGCATTGCCCAATTCCCCCAGCACCGCCGGCAACCGCCCGGTCTCGGAACAACTGATGTAAAGCACCTGACAGTCGCGCGCGGCGGCCGCGTCGGTATACCGGCGAATCTCCACCGGGTGCTTATCCACCCGTTTATCGCGCAGCATTTGCTCGAGGATCGGCCCGAACGAATCTTGACCGAGAACGCCAATGCGGATGGCGTTCGTGGAGCCGTTCAAGACATTCGTGGGCCACGTCGTGAACAGGGCAAAGTTATAAAGAAACCCGGCCTTGACCTGTAATTCCGCCAGCGCGAAATCGTTCGTGGCCGCCTGATTACTCGTCGGCGTGGTCGGCCCACAAGCCAGCGCGACAATCAGTAATAGCGTTAACGTCCGTGCTTTCATTACGACGACATTCCTTTCCTCGTCGTCCGTGATTGGAAACCGCCCGGACATCGGCGGTACCTTAACGCAAGTCTCCCAGCAACTCGCGTCCTTCCATCGCCGTTCATACCATCC
>JBAXYB010000150.1:0-6365 GCA_037127585.1 Verrucomicrobiota bacterium | reverse complement strand
ACCCTGCACCAACCCGCCGTATGGATTTCGCCCATCGCTCGGAGAGCCAACGAATGAGTACAGGTTGGAGTAGCTGCCGGTGGGACTGATCCGATATACCGTACCGAAGTTGGTTACCCCGCCGACAACGGTCGTGCCGTAGAAATTGCCGTCACTGCCCTGCACCAATCCGGCGTATGGAGTATTCCCATCGGGGGCAGCGCCAAATGAGTACAGGTTCGAGTAACTCCCGGTCGCACTGATCCGAAACACCGTGCCGACGTAGTTTGCCCCGCCGAGTAGGGTCGTGCCATAGAAATTGCCGTCGCTGCCCTGCACCAACTTGGCGACTGGAATATTCCCATCGGGGGCAGCGCTAAAGGAGTATAGGTTCGAGTAACTGCCGGTGGGACTGATCCGAAACACCGTGCCGGCGTCGCCGCCTTCTCCGGTCGTGCCATAGAAATTGCCGTCGCTGCCCTGCACCAACCCGCCGAATGGAATGTGCCCATCGGGAGGACCACCAAAGGAGTACAGGTTCGCGTAACTGCCGGTGGGACTGATCCGATACACCGTGCCGCAGGTGACCGGGCCGAAAGTGTTTACCCCGCCGTGTTCGGTCGTGCCGTAGAAATTGCCATCGCTGCCCTGCACCAACCCGGTTGGTCTCTGCCCATCGGAGGCAGCGCCAAAGTTGTACAGGTTTGAGTAACTGCCGGCGGGATTGATCCGAAACACCGTGCCGTAGTAGTTTACCCCGCCGATGATGGTCGTGCCGTAGAAATTGCCGTCGCTGCCCTGCACCAACCCGGCCTGTGGATTCTGCCCATCGCTGGGATAGCCAACGAATGAGTACAGATTCGAGACCGTCTGGGCAAAGGTCGTGCCCGCCATCAGCCCCACGCCTAACAAACTGCGAAGTAGTTTCATAGTTTCTCCTCTCGCCGAGACCCCTACGCATTAAGCCAGACCCGCACCCCAAAGTCCAAGTAATTCAGGCTTGCCGGAGCATCCTGTAGCCGAAGTGTAAACTTCGGTGGTCATCGCACAGCCAGCCGAAGCTCACGCTTCGGCTACAGACCGGCATCAGCCAGCACCGGAAACGTCTGCCGATAGTCCCGCAACTCCGCCAAATCCAACGCCGCGCCTACCACGCCCTCGCCCGCCCCAGCATCGGCCAGCACTTCGCCGCGGGGGCTGATGATCTGACTGCGACCGGGGTACGTATGATTCGGGTCGGTGCCGCAGCGGTTGACGCCGATGACGTAACTCTGGTTCTCGATGGCGCGGGCTTTGAGCAACGTCAGCCAATGATCGAGGCGAGCCGTCGGCCAGTTGGCGAGGACGGCAAAGAGATTCGCGCCGCGCTTCACGCTCGCGCGGAAACCTTCTGGGAAGCGCAAGTCGTAACAAACGGCCGGAGCGAGTTTGAATTCGCCGCAGTCGACGACCACCGGCTCCGTGCCCGGCACGACGGACTCACCGGCGAACTGGAACGGATGCATCTTGGCGTACCGGGCGACTTCCCGGCCTAGCGAGTCGAAGAGCACCGCTTCGTTGGAGGGACGCGCTCCGTCGCGTCTGTCCGGGAAATCGGCCACGACGGAGCGTGGCCCTCCAGAACGGCGCACCAGCCCGGCAAGAATCTGCACCCGGTATTCTTTTGCGATGGCGGCAACTGATTCGCCGGTGTCTTCCGCCAACGCGAGATTGGCGGTGAAGCCAGTCGCAAACATTTCCGGCAGGACGACGATTGTACCCGGCGCGATACCGGTCAACAGCCGGCGAACCTTGTCGTAGTTCGCGGTTTTGTTTTCCCAGACGATATCGAGTTGGAGAGCCGCGACGTTCACGACTGCAAGACTAGCCGGATATAAACGTAAAGCAACGGCGCGGTGAAGAGCAGGCTGTCGACGAGATCGAGCGCGCCGCCGTGGCCGGGGAGGATGGTGCTGGAATCTTTGATGCCGGCTTCGCGTTTGACGAGCGACTCGGCGAGATCGCCAATCACAGCCGCGACGCCGAGCAGCAGGCCCAGCACCAGCGCGTGGGTGAGATTCATACCGGCGGCACGCATCCCTTCACTGAGTTGGTGCGGCCAATAGAGACACATCACGGCACCGCCGACGGCGAACGCGATACCGCCGAATGTGCCTTCCCAAGTCTTCTTCGGGCTGATGCGCGGCGTCATTTTGTGGCGTCCGATGGTCGAGCCGGTCAGGTACGCGCCGATGTCGGTGAACTTGGTCACCACCACCAGGAGCATCACGAAGAATCGACCTTGGTCGGAGACAAAGTTAACGCGCGTGATGAAATTGCCGAGCCAAGCGACGTAGAGCAGGCCAAAGATCGTGACCGACATTGTTTCGATGCCGATGGGATTGTCCTTCTGCGGGAATTGCCGGATGAACACTCCGAGGATGAAAACGAGCAGGATTAGAATATCGAAGTCGTACGACAACTGTTCCCGGTTGTGCTGCCCATAGAAAAACCAGCTCCCAGAAATCAGCGCCACCGTCGCAATCGCGCCCCAGACTTTGTATGTACGCAGTCCCTTCGCCTCGCAGATGACATAGAACTCCCAAACCGCGCGCGTGATGACGAGGTTCAAGAAGATATACAGTCCCGCCGGCGGCAACCAGAAGATGACCGCCAGCATGATCCCCCACAGGACGATCGAGCTGATCAACCGCCAACGAAATCCTGACCGCGACGGCGGCAAGGTCGTCGCGTCGCTCATTTCTCCTCCTGATTCACCAACCCAAACCGGCGGCTGCGCTTGCCGTATTCTTCACAAGCCTTCTCCAACTCCGGTTTCCGAAAATCCGGCCAGAGCACGTCGGTCACGTAAATCTCCGCATACGAAATCTGCCACAACAGAAAATTGCTTACGCGCAATTCGCCGCTCGTGCGCACGAGCAGATCGGGGTCCGGGATGTCGCGCGTGTAGAGGTGTTGCGAAATCAACTTATCGTCGATGTCGGCAATATCGAGATGGCCGGCTTTTACTTCCCGGGCAATCGCGCGGGTGGCGTCTACAATTTCCGCCCGGCCGCCGTAACTGAGCGCCAACACCAACGTTAAACCGGTATTCTTGCTGAGTGCCTCAATGGATTTCGCCAACTGCTTCTGCGCGCTGCCGGGCAATTCGTGAATCCGGCCGATGGCCGCGAGCCGGACGTTGTTCTTGTCGAGCTCCGGGATCTCCTGCTTGAGATAAAACTCCAGCAGATGCATCAACGCCGAAACTTCGGCCCGCGGGCGATTCCAGTTCTCGGAGGAGAAAGCGTAGAGCGTCAGGTATTCGATGCCGAGTTCGCCGCAGGCGCGCACGATGGCCCGGACGCTCTCGGAGCCGGCGCGATGGCCCGCGATGCGCGCCTTCCCCCGTTGCTTGGCCCAGCGGCCGTTCCCATCCATGATGATGGCAACGTGGCGCGGAATGTTTTTGGCTGTCATCTGTTGTAGCCGCGCTTCTGTGAAGCGCGGGTCGTTGATCATCAGCGCTTCACAGAAGCGCTGCTACACCATCACAGAAACATCGTCTCTTCCCGGCGGGCGCCGACGCTCACGATCCCGAGCTTCGTGCCGCTGAGTTGCGCGAGCTTGTTCAAGTACGAGCGGGCGCGTTTCGGCAAATCATCAAAGTCCCGCACGAGCTTCGTCGAAGTCTGCCACCCGTCGAATTCCTGATAGACCGGCTTGCAGCGCGCCAAATCATCCACATCGGCCGGCACGGTATCAATCAGCTTGCCGTCGAGTTTGTAAGCAACGCACACTTTAATTTTTGGCACCGTGTCGAGCACGTCCATCTTAGTGACAGCGAGTTCATCAATGCCGTTCAACATCACCGAGAATCGGGTCGCAATTGCATCAAACCAGCCGCAGCGACGCGGCCGGCCAGTCGTGGCACCGAATTCACTGCCGATCTTGCGCAACATCGCGCCCTGTTCATCGAGCAGTTCAGTCGGGAACGGCCCTTCGCCGACGCGCGTCGAGTAGGCCTTCATGACGCCCACCACGCGGCCAATCCGGTGGGGCGGGATGCCGGACCCGGCGCAAGCCCCGCCCGCAGTCGTGTTGGAACTGGTGACAAATGGATAGGTACCGAAATCAATATCGAGCAATGTGCCTTGCGCGCCTTCGAGCAAGATTTGGCGGCCATCGCGTTCATACCGGTTGAGTAACGTCACCGTGTCGGCAATGTACTTACGCAATTTCTTGCCGGCGGCGAGGTAGTCGGCATTGATCTTGGCAAAGCTCAAGGGCTTTTGGCCGAAGGCGCGGGCGATCTCGTTCGTTTCGCGAACTTTCTTGCGCAGCTTGGCGGAAAATTTCTCGGGCGACAGCAAGTCAATCATGCGGATGCCGGTGCGACCCACTTTATCGGAATATGCCGGGCCGATGCCGCGTTTGGTGGTGCCGATCTTATTCGATTGCTCACGAATCGCGTCGAGCACCCGATGATACGGCAACACCAGATGCGCGCGATTGCTGACCAAGAGATTGCCGTCGACCGCGATCTTGCGGGACTGCAAATGGTTGATTTCCTCGAGCAACGCCAGCGGATCAACGACGACGCCGTTGCCGATGACGTTGAGCTTGCCGGGATAGAGGATGCCGGACGGAATCAGATGCAGGACGTATTTCTCGGTGCCGACTTCGACGGTGTGCCCGGCGTTGTTGCCGCCCTGATACCGGACGACGACATCCGCTTGCTCCGTCAAGACATCGATAATCTTGCCCTTGCCTTCATCGCCAAATTGAACGCCGACTAATACAGTGGTTGCCATAGCGCCGCGCACGATAGCGAAGCCACTGGGAAGGGACAAGCGTTGTTTTCCAATTGCTAACCACGGTCGTGGCGCTCCAGACAAACCACTTGTGCGCGCCGGGCAGCCTCCGCTACGTTAGCGCAATGCGCGCGACTGCTGAACTCATCGTCCGCCGACTGCGGGACGCCGGCCACACCGCCTACTTTGCCGGCGGGTGCGTGCGCGACATGGTGCGCGGCGTTGAACCCCACGATTTCGACGTCGCGACTTCTGCCACGCCGGATCAAGTCCGGCAATTGTTTGCGCACACGATCCCGGTGGGCGCGGCGTTTGGCGTGGTGCTCGTGGTGGAGGGCGATCGCCAGTTTGAAGTCGCCACGTTCCGTAATGACGAAGCGTATCTCGATGGCCGGCGACCCACCGCGGTCCGGTATGGCACGGCGGAAGAGGACGCGCAACGCCGGGATTTTACGGTGAATGGGCTGTTTTATGATCCACTGGCAGCCGAAGCGCAACGCGGCGCTCGCGGCGCGAGCGCCCTACCGGCGGACCCCGGTAGGGCGGGCGCGCCGCGCCCGCCGTCTGGTGTGATTGACTTTATCGCCGGTATGGCCGACATCGAACGCCGCGTCATTCGCTGTATCGGCGAACCGCGCCACCGCTTTACCGAGGACAAACTCCGGTTGCTCCGCGCAGTCCGGTTTGCAGCAAATCTTGGGTTCACGATTGAGCCGGCCACGTTCGCGGTGGTGCAGGAAATGGCGAAAGAAATTCACATCGTCAGCGCGGAACGGATCCGGGATGAGTTGATCAAGATTCTGACGCGGCCCCATGCCGGGCGGGGGCTGGAGTTGCTCGATGCGAGCGGACTGTTGCAGGAAGTTTTACCGGAGATTGCGGCGATGAAGGGGGTGGAACAACCACCGGCGTTTCATCCCGAAGGCGATGTGTTCACGCATACGAAGTTGATGCTGGAGATGCTCTCGAGCAGGGAGGGCGAGGCTCCGGCCGAGCCTGCGGGCGCGGCAACGGCTCGCCGGGAGGCTCGCCCTCCCGGACTGGTGCTGGCGTTCGCGGTGTTGCTCCATGATGTCGGCAAACCGCCGACGTTTGTGCGGGCACCGGACCGGATTCGCTTTAACGAGCACGACCGGGTCGGCGCGGAGATGGCCGAGAAGATTTTACGGCGGTTGCGTTTTTCGAATGAGCAGATCGACCAGATCACGCTCTGCGTCGCGGAACATATGAAGTTTCAATTCGTCCAGGAGATGCGGCCGGCAAAGCTCAAGCGGATTCTTGGACGACCAACTTTTCCGACGGAATTGGAGTTGCACCGGGTGGATTGTCTGTCGAGTCACCGGAATCTGGGGAACTACGATTTTCTCATGCGCAAACTCGCGGAACTCCCGCCTGATGTGATCAAGCCGGCACCGTTGCTGACCGGGCATGATTTGCTGGCGCTGGGGATTAAGCCGGGGCCACTGGTGGGGCTTCTGTTGCGGGAGGTGGCGGAGGCGCAATTGGATGACCGGCTGCAATCACGGGCGGACGCGCTGGCTTACGTCCAGCAGCGGCGCGCTGAATTGCCACAAACCGACTGATGTTCGCGGT
>JBAXYB010000149.1:0-6375 GCA_037127585.1 Verrucomicrobiota bacterium | reverse complement strand
AGGCAGGTAACGGTTTGTACCAGAGGACAAAGTCGAGGTTGTGCGAGAGGAGTCGTTCGAGGAAGTGTTCCTGATCGCTGATCTCAGTGGAGAAGAAAATGAAATCGGCCACCAGGTGATGCCGCGCGAGGGTTTCCTCCATTTGGTGATAGAAGCGCCGCCACTCGGCCAAGTGGCAGAACCCCCATTGCCAGATCGGCAAACCGACCACACCGCGGACCGGGACGCGGGGTTGGCGTTTGATGGGCTGCAACAATGTGCCGACGCTCCGCAAGCGCACCACTAAGCCTTCCATTTCGAGTTCGCCGTAGACTTGGACGACTGTTGGTTGCGGGACGCCAAAGAACTCGGCGATTTCGCGGGTGGAATAGAAGGGCTGCGCGGTGTCGCCGCGCAACCGGAGGGCAAGTTTGCGCAGGGCTTGGAAGAGGGCATGGGTCTGGGTTTGGCCGGCGGCCAGTCCGGAAAAATTTCTGAGGACGCTGGCGAGTGGCGGCAACTGATTGGGGCGGCGAACGCGTCTCATGCGGGAAAACATTGGCGGCGCGAGGCCGGCTTGGCAAGGACGAACTTCGCCGAAAGCGGCCTGATAGATTGCCAATCAGATGGGGAGGCTGGTATGAATCAGCCGTCCAGTGGCGACTCATGAATATGCGAACGATTCTCGATCATTTCAAACCCAGCGCGCCCAAGCCCGACCCCGGGATTCGGAATGCCAAAGGCGAGTGGCGGCCGGCTGAGCCGATCCGGTATGCGCCGGTGTTCGCGTGGCCGCCGCAGCCGGGGGCGTTGCTGAAGTGGTTCTTGAATTACCCGGGTTTCATGTGGCCACGCAATCTGGTGTTGCTGGCGATCTCGACGGTGGCGTGGTTTTATACGCAGCCGGCAATCGCGCGGTGCGTCCATTTCGAATGGAGTTGGCTGGCGCAAATCTGGGTGCGCAATCTCGGGTTGATGTGGCTCGTGTACGGCGGCTTTCACCTGTACCTGTACATCCTCAAGGGCGAGGGGACGAAGACGAAATACGATTCGCGCTGGCCGGCCCACAACAGCCCGGTCTTCCTGTTTCGGAATCAAGTTTACGACAATATCTTTTGGACGAGCGGAGTCAGTTTGTCGATCTGGACCGCCATCGAAGCCGTCACATTGTGGCTCTATGCCAATCAGAAAATCCCCTACCTGAGTTGGACGGAACACCCGGTCGCATTCGTCCTCTGGCTCTTCGCCATACCGTTTTGGCGTGAGTTTCACTTCTACTGGGTTCACCGCCTGATCCACTGGAAACCGCTCTACAAGTACGTCCACTATCTCCACCACAAGAACGTCAATCCGATCCCTTGGTCCGGCATGGCCATGCACCCGGTCGAAGGGACAATCTACCTCAGCGTCGTGTTGATCCACTGGGTGATCCCCTCGCATCCGTTCCACTTCCTCTTCGATCTCCAACACGCCGCGCTCGGCCCGGCCTGCGGTCATCATGGGTTTGATGGGCCGATCCTCGAAGAGAAGTGGCCGACCGGCTCCTACTTTCATTACCTGCATCACCGGTATTTTGAATGCAATTACGGCGAATCGACTTTGCCGTTTGATAAATGGTTTGGCACATTTCGCGACGGCCGGCCGGACGGAGTCGGCGCAAAACTTAAAGAAGAACACCAGTACAACGTCCCGCCCAAGCCGGCCTGACCACGATGAGAATTCTCATACTCGTGTTGGTGCTGGCCGGTAGGGTTCACGCTGAACCGCTCAAGATTTCCGACCGCCACGCGCAACCACCAGTTGCCGATGGCGACCTGACCGATTGGGCTGGCGCGAAGTTCCAAACCATCATTTGCGGCCGCGCCCAGGCAGCTGAAGTGGCGCTCGCTCACGATGCGACAAACCTTTACCTCGCCTACCGGATCACGCATTCGTCGCCTCTGCACAATCGTGGCCAGGATGCGCAGCATCACTTCAAGGAGGGTGCGGCAGTGGATTTAATGCTCGGACCGGCCTGCGAGAAACCCACCACACCGCAAACCGGAGATTTGCGGCTCTTGCTCGTCCCGACCCAACCCAAACCGGTCGCGATGTTATACCGGCAAGTCTGGCCGGAGGCGTTGCCGGAGGATCGCGTCGAGTTTCGTTCGCCCGTGCGGACGGTGACGTTTGACTCCGTCCGCGAAATGCCGGAGGTCACCGTGGTGTTTCACAAGACGCCAACCGGCTACGTCTGCGAAGCGCGCGTGCCCTATCGCGCGCTGGGAATTACCCCGCGCGCCGGTCAGACGATGCGCGGCGATTTGGGAATCCTGTTGGCGAACGACGGTGGCCTGCTCACCAGTCAACGCTGTAATCTATTCAACCAACTCGCCACGACTGTGAGCGATATTCCCACCGAGGCGGAGTTGACTCCAGCCGGGTGGGGGGAGTTCGTATGGGACTAATCCAAGTTAATCCACTCGGTGCCGGTTTCATTGATACCGCCAAGGGCCAACGTTTCGTCCCGGTCGGCGTCAACTATTCCTCCATGCTCGACATGGTGGACTACAAAGGGCAACCGCGGCGCTTCGTCCAACTCTTCGGCGTCGACCGCGAGACCGAGCCCGACGGCCTCGCCGAAGCCGGTAAGTATCTCGCAAAACTCGCCGACCTCGGAATGAATGTTCTCCGCATCTGGACTGAGCCGCAGGATTTCTTCCCGCACGGTAACCGGATCGATCTACAAGCGGGGGAACGGTTCGATAAATTTCTCGCGCTCTGCCGGCAACACGGTATCTACGCCTCCGTCGGCATGCATCTGGCCGGCGTCCCGACCGGTTGGCGACTCCACAACTTCCAGCCACCGCATAACGAAATTCTTCTCGAACAACTGCACCTGTTCGGTGCGCGTTGGGGCAAGTCCGAGGAAATCTTCTCGTGGACAATTGTCGGCGAGGGTCAATTGCCGTGGTACACGAAGTGGCTCGGCGACCAGTGGCCGGCGTGGTTGCAGTATTGGTACAACGACGACGTCGCGGCATTGCGCGAAGCGTGGGGGACGTTGCCGGGTGTCAGCTTCAATTCGTTCGCCGACGCGCCGGTGCCACCGCGCAACGTCGGCGCGTGCCTCGGCATTGATCGCGTGACGTATGGCCGGTTGGCCGAATTACCGGCTGATCCGTGGGCGGGTTCGACATGGCGGTATGACTGGCGGTTGTTTCTTGAACACGTCGGCGCACGGCGCGTGCATCAAGAAGTTGCCGTTCTACGAAATGCCGGCGCACGCCAGATGATGACCGTTGGCGCGAACGCGTGGTCGTTCCCGAACTTGCCGGCCGGGCAGATGACGATGGGGTACAATCCGTACTTCCTCGCCGACAGCCTGGATTACTTCTGCGAGCACAACTACCCGATGCCGCAATGCTTGCCGGGCGGACTCGGCAATCCGTTGGAAAGCGACGCCGCGATGGAGCTTTGGCTGAGCGCCAACGAGATCATGGGGCGGATGTACACCAGCCTCGGCAAACCGGTCGTGTTGGAAGAATGGGGTTGGTATGGCCCGGGTCGCGCGAACTTTTGTGGCGTGGACATGGGCGTGCGCACGGCCGAGGATCAACTCCGGTATTGCGAAGCGATGATGAAAACGTCGCAGCATTTCTTCCAAGGCTGGATGTATTGGATGCACCGCGACATGCCGCACGACGGCGATTTGACGAGTTGCAGCGGGCTGTTCACCGCGGCCGGTGAATTGAAGCCGTGGGGCAAACGCTACGGCGAGTGGGCGAAAAAGTTGACTACCACTCCGCCGGCAGTTGTTCCCGCCCGGGCGACCGTGGACCTCGATATGAAGAAGATGTTCACCGATGACCGCTATCATGAAACGTGGTGGCACGAGACGATCCGCGATTATCCGCAACGCGGCCCGCTGGATTTCCGGTACGTCTTTGAACGCAAACCGATGACCGATTGGCCAAACGACATTCGTTCACTAAAGATACTGGATCAAAATCATGACACTTGGGCAAAGTAAAATTCGCGACCGGCAACGCCGCATCGCGTGGTGGCAACAAGCGCGGTTTGGCATGTTCGTGCACTGGGGCTTGTACTCCCAGATTGGCCGGCACGAATGGGTGATGAACCGCGAACGTATCCCGATTGCCGAGTACGAAAAGTTCGCCGACACATGGAAGCCAGCGCCCCGGCCGATGCGCGAGTGGGCGCGGCTCGCGAAGGCCGCCGGCATGAAGTACATGGTGATGACGACCAAACATCACGAGGGCTTCTGCTTGTGGGATTCAAAAATCACTGACTACAACGCGATGCAACACGGTCCGCACCGCGACCTCGTCCGGGAATACGTCGAAGCTTGCCGGGAGTTCGGTCTGAAGATTGGGTTCTACTATTCGCTGATGGATTGGCATCACCCCGATGGAGCGCGGTGCGCCCTTAACGAGCCAGCGCGTCAGCGGTTTTGCAAGTTCACGCAGGCCTTGGTGCGCGAGTTGATGACGAACTACGGCAAGATCGACATCCTCTGGTATGACGTTCCTTGTCCGTTGAATACGCCGGTGCGCTGGGAAAGCCGGAAGATGAACGCCATGGCGCGGCGACTCCAGCCGGACATTCTCATCAACAACCGCTCGCAGTTGCCGGAAGATTTCGGCACGCCCGAGGAACATATCAAACCCGAGCCGGAGAAAGACGGACGCGGCTGGGAAGCCTGCATGACGTACAACCATTCGTGGGGCTACATGCCGAGTGCAATCGACTGGCGATCCAACCGCGAAGTCATCGGCATGCTCAACACTTGTTCCGCCACCAAAGGCAACTTGCTTCTCAACATCGGTCCGAAACCCGACGGCAGTGTGCCGGCCGAAGCTGTCGAGCGACTCCAAGTGATTGGCAAGTGGATCGCCACGCACGGCGAAGCGATGTACGGCGCGGTTGAAAGCATGACGACCACGCAATCCGAATGGATGCCAACCGGCGGGTGGAATCCGTGGAGCATGAAGAACGGCGGACGCACAGTTTACTACTGGTGCAAACACTGGCCGGGCGACGGGCAAATCGTCATTGCCGGCCTCCGCACGAAGGTGAAGCGCATCACGAATCTCACGCTGCGTCGGCCGGTCAAGTTCACCCAAACCGGTCAGCGCCTTGTGATGACCGGTCTGCCACGCGCCTGTCCTGACAAGCTTTGCGGCGTGACCATTTTCAAACTGGAATGCGCCACCAAGTTCCGGCATGTCCTCGGGGCCGTCTGCGTGGTTCTGCCTAAAGGAAAAACCACCTAGTGATGATCAGCGGCCTCGCGCCGGAAATCCAAATCGAAGTTGATCCGACCGGCGTCGGGCAGTTTCTTAACGCCACGGCAAAAACTCCGGCGGTCTGGCATGAGTTCCGGCTCGGCACGATTGACGGTCTCGTTCGCTTCACCGCTTGTTACCGGTATGATCCGTTCTGGATGCGGCCCGTGGCCGGGACGACGCACGCGGCGGTGCCGGCGGAGACGCAATATCTGTTGGCCGAATGCGCCGATGGTCGGTGCGTGCTCATCGTGCCGTTGTTCGGCGAGCAACTCCGGTTTGCGTTGGCCGGCGATGCGACCGGCCTTTTGCTCGTGGGCGAAACCGGTGATCCGTTTGCGCCGGCGTCGGGCGGGTTGGCGGCGTTCGTGGCGGAAGGCGATGATCCGTTTGCGTTGATGGAGGCTGCCGCGCGCGCCGTCGTGCAACGCCTCGGCACCGGCCGCCGTCGCGTGGACAAACCGTTGCCGGCGTTTGTGGATGATTTTGGGTGGTGTACGTGGGATGCGTTTTACGGGGAAGTGTCGCCGGAGAAAGTTCGCAGCGGCCTGGAATCATTTCGGGCCGGCGGGGTTGAACCGCGGCTGTTGATTCTCGATGACGGCTGGCTCTCCGTTTCGGCGGAGAACCGGCTGCAATCCCTCGCACCGAACGCCAAGTTTGCCGGCACGCTCGCGCCCACGGTCGCCATGGCAAAACAGGAGTTTGGTTTGCGGACGGTTCTGGCGTGGCATGCCGCGCTCGGGCATTGGGGTGGGTTTGATGTTGAGCACTTGACCGGCTTCGGCGCGCGCAACCTTCCGCGTTGGCACGGGCCGGGAATGCTCAAGCAGTTACCGATTGCCAACGTGTTTTTCGGTCCGACGGCGGGGATGTTGCCGGCGGATCAGTTCGCGAGGTTTTACGATGACCTGCACCGGCAACTCGCCGCGTGGGGCGTCGATGGCGTGAAAGTGGACGGTCAGGCGATGCTCGAAGGTCTGTCGACCGGCAGCGGCGGGCGCGTGCCGGTGTATCGGGCGTTCCGGGAAGCGTTGGAGGCGTCAGTTCAGCAATACTTTGGCGGACGGCTGATCAATTGCATGTCGAACGGCAACGAAACGCACTT
>JBAXYB010000148.1:0-6455 GCA_037127585.1 Verrucomicrobiota bacterium | reverse complement strand
GACGGCAGCCCGGCAATTCTCCAA
This sequence comes from Verrucomicrobiota bacterium, assembly GCA_037127585.1. GTDB lineage: Bacteria > Verrucomicrobiota > Verrucomicrobiia > Palsa-1439 > Palsa-1439 > CAINDI01. Next base: position 6,431 of record JBAXYB010000148.1, on the reverse strand, counting down.
CGCGCTGATCTTGGCCCGGCAGTATTCGATCAATATGCGAACACCGGTGCGTGTGACCATCGCGGTGAATTCGGCCAACATGGGCATTAGTAGTAGTAATCTCATTTGTCGCGCCTACAGTATTTACTGGGCCTCCAATGATCTGAATGGCGTAACGCAAGCCTGGTGGCCCTTGCAGGATTGGCGGACTTTGCCCACCGGCGTAGTCTTTTCCGATCAAGCAGCATCTTCCTATGCTGTGGTAAGTGGAAATACGCCTCCCAATCCGGGAGTATCATTTCGCTGGTCGAATGGTGGCGGCACTCTGACTTGGCAAAACTTCGAAAATTCTATCGCGATGCCAGTGATCACCAATATCACGACGAGTGTACCGGCCAGCATGACCATGAGCTATGTTGAATTTCGCCCGACTGGCGAGGCCAAGTGTGGTTCGACTCCACCGCAGGGAGCAGCCGGGGTGCGGTTGGCGTTGGGCACGGTTACTATTCCGGGTGCGGCGACGCCGACGTTGGTAATTAACAACACAAACAACTGGGTTTATGTGGAATATGACACTCGGAATGGTCGGGTTCGCGTCCGTTATCCGGAGAGCTATTAATGAGTGGTTCTAGATTCACCCGGCTAAAAACGCAGGCCGGCTTCAACCTGATCGAAGTCTCCCTCGCCATTGCTATTTGTTCGATTGGGTTGATTGCGCTGCTGGGGTTGATTCCCACCGGAATCGATGCCAGCCGGCGCGCGGCGGACGATACGTTGGCGGCCTCGTTGGCCAGTGATGTTTTGCATTGGCGCCGCATTTCGCCTTACACCAATTCGACTTTCCTGCCCTACGGCAGTCCGCCTCTGAATACCCGGGCCAACGTGCAGATGACTACGGACGCGATGGGAAACTTTGGCGTGGACGAATACAACAATACGAATCTCTTTTATACCGGTGCCTATTTCCTAACGACGTACACCGTCATGGATAACCCACTTTTTCCCGGGGCTCTCGATGCGGCGCGAGTGGTGATTAGTGTTGAGTGGCCGGCTCTCAGCAGCAACCGCACGAAGCGGGTGTTCGTCAGCGATTATGCGAGATGGCAATGAAAAATATCCGCCTTAGAGATTCCAATCAAATTTGTAGCCGAAGCGTTAGCTTCGGTTCGCGTCCCCGATTTGTCGTGACAGCACGACCGCAGCTTACGCTGCGGCTACAGGCGCATCAGGGCGCGCGTGCCCTTGTCGGCCAGCGTGTCCGTCGTAGCCTTGGCGGAGAAGGAAGCTACAGCGTAGGCGGATTCACGCTGGTGGAATTATTGGCGGCCATGGTCGTGCTCGCGCTGCTCATGACCATCATCTTTGGGATTTTTAACCAAGCCTCGAAGGCGTGGATTTTGGCCGAAAATCGCACCGAAAACTTTCAAGGCGCACGCTCCACGCTGGACTTGATGTCGCGGGAGTTGGAGGGGGCGATTGTCGGAGGCCATACCAATACGAACGGCACAGTGACCCGCCTTAATTTGATTACATTCGAGGATTCTGGCTTGGCCAACGTCAAAGACGCTATTGGCAACGCGCAAACTGCGACTTTCAGTACTGGCTTGATAAGCCCGATTAACAACTTAAGTGCGACGTCACCGAATGATGCGATTTTTTTCGTTACCCAAACGCCTGACTCCAAAAGTATCAGCGCAAAGTACATTGATCTAGCAGAATGTGGATATTTTGTTGCCTACTCAAAGGCTAAAACCGGAAACGCCGGCTTGCCTAAGGGTTTCTATGGGCTTTTTCGCCACTTTGAAAGCAGCGCCAATGCGAACAACTGGGATATTTTTTCAAGCCCAGTCAATTGGTGGGCAACCAGTCCGGATACCAAGACACCGCTATTAGAAAATGTGATTCGCTTTGAAGTCCGGTACGAGTATGGGAATTCCGGAGCAGGCGTTACGAACGGCACCTCAATTGTTGAAAACTGGAACTCCATCAGTGGTGGGCCATCGTCGGCAGTCGTGCCAGATCCAACCATTCAATTGCCGCGGGCGTTTCATCTGCGGCTCTCCGTGCTGGATCGCCGGTACGCCATGCGGGTGGCGACAGTTATGAATTCCTTAGGCGGGGCATGGGCTGACGGAACGATGAACGGTGAGCTTTCAAAGATTCCTTATGACATTAACGGAATCTCAAATACGGCACTCCGTCAAACCTTCAAAGAAGGCCTGCGGACGTTTTTCCGGTCGGTCTACCCAAGAGGTGCAATGTGATGGGACAACTACTAAATCAAACTCGGGCGTTTTGTCGGGCGCGATTCTTGCCGGGTAGGGAAAGTGCTGTTGCTGGGAATCGCCCGAGCGGCGCGATCCCTAAACAACAGGCATCGCGCCCAACAAACCAACGCGGCATCGCCCTAGTGTTGACTTTGGCGGTTTTGGCGGTGCTCTCGCTGATCGTGATTGGCTTCCTCGTCAGCATGCGCACTGAGCAAACCGCAGCACGCAATTCCGTGTATGTGACGGTGGCCCGGCAGATGGCACAGTCAGCGGTCGATGATGCCGTGTTTTTGATGCGGGCTAACATGCCGCTGTTAAGCCCCACGAATTCTTTTGCGACAATGGCTGGTGCGGTGGTCGCGTGGCCGACTGCGCCGTCCGTGGGCGGGAATCTCTATTCTGTCTCCAGCGCCGGCACCATTGACTTAAATGCCGACCAAGTGATTGTTTCGGCGAGCAACAGTTTTTATAGCACATTGGCGAGCCGCTCCAACACGGTCAATTGGATTAATGTTTGCAGTAATGGTGCCCCAAGCGGGACGGCGTTGGTCGGTCGTTTCGCCTTCTGGGTGGACGATGAGGCGGCGAAACTCAATATTAACTCCGCCAACCAACGCGACAGTACCGACATCATGGGAACGACGGCGTCCGCCGTTGACTTAACAGTACTTTCCGGTGTCGGTCCTGCAACCGCGACCAGTTCATGGATGTTTGGGCAGACCAATGGCTACTTCACGCTGGAGCAATGGCAAAAAACGGCCGCCGGCCAGATCGGAAGTCTCAACCTGTCCAATCAGTTTTTCCTTACTCCTTTCAGCATTGATTCCGACCAAACTCCGTGGGGAACGAAGAAGTTTAACTTAAATACCAACGGTGCCGCGGGTTTCATGACGTTCACCAATGAGATAGATACCGGGGCGGTGGCGACTCTAGCCAATCCCGCCCTCGCCAATTGGTTTGGCCAAACCTTTGTCGGCAAGTATGGCGGTACGGTGGACATCCCCAAGCAGATTTTAGCGAACATCATGGATTTCCGGCTCGCCACCGGCGGTTGGGCCACCGGCGCGCATCCCGGCTATCTCAATACGGGCGCGGACTTCGGGCTGACCCAAATCCCCCGGTACTATCTCGGTCTCCGCCGGTATCCGTTCATCAATGAAATCACCGCCCAAGTCGTTTGGTGGTACCCCAATGGCGCTGGGAACTTGCCCATGCAGGCCAAACTTTGGATCGGCTGCGAATTGGTTAATCCCTATCCGGTGGCGTGCGGTAGTGGTGGGCGGTTAGTGGTCAACGTCGACAAGTTTCGGTTCAACGTGGTGTCTACGAATGCCGTCCCTTCGTTCGCGAATTTTGCGTTCGGCCCACAAGGTTCTGTGGCGGTCGATCCGTGGCAGAGTTGGGTCCCCGGTGCAGGCGCGCATTCTGGATTTGAGCTGACGTACGACCTCGGTGCCTTCAACATGCCGGCCAACTCCTACACGAATATTTCGATCGGTTTCTGGATTGAACCTGACGGTGTGGCGTTTCCGTATGACACCAGTGCAGTTGTCACTTCGGCCTTTGTGAGCATTCAGAAAGTCCGGTTGCTCCAAACTGCAGGCGATGATCGAACGATCCGTGATTGGGCTTCACGAACTGATTTTACGAATAGCATCGCCATGCCGTCCACGTACGGGGAGCCCCAGTTGGCGTTCCCCGATTCGCTAACCAAAGTCCGGTTTACGGCCAACGCCAACGGCACGCCGCCGGATTGGGCGACCGCGTTCACCTGCGGGATTGCCAAGAATGACCCCCGGGTCCGCACATTTACCGACTATAGGCCACCAACTAATGCGTGGTACCGGGTCGGCTTCAACGATGGCTCGATTACGGTCGCGGCCAATACGACGGTTGGCGGTGAGAACACCGGCATCGTCAATTTTTACTCTGGCACCGGCCTGGCGAATATTCCGAATGATCCGCCGCCGACCGTCGCTCCGACCGTCGCCAACCACCCCAGTTTCTATTCCAAGGCATCCGCGACTGATACGAACTACGAATCGATTGGGGAACTTGGCTACATTCATACCGGACTCCAGTGGCGCACGCTGCTGCTGCAACCGTGTTCGGCTTCAGAAATGAATGCGAACCTGATTCCCGATTGGGCCGTTCTCGATATCTTCTCGATCACCAATGCCCCCATGCCGGGGCGCATCAACATCAACGGGATCATCACCAATTTGGCCAGCGCCACCACGCCGCGGCGGGTCCTTCCATTGCAAGGATTGTTAACAGGAATAACCGCCGGCAACGGCATGGGCTCTTCAAATGACCAAGCCCGAATTGCCAGTAATATCTACAATCAAGTGTGGGCTGCCTCATCCAGTTGGTCAACGAATCGTACGATTGCGCCTCGGACATTCAAGTCCGGCGTCTTCAACATGATTGGCGAACTGTGTGAGATTGACTTGGTTTGTGCAAATTGGCTTCCCTCCACTGCGTTGACTAATAAATTCGCGGCGGAAAACCGCATTCGCAGTTTTGCCAACCTTGTCACCACGCGGTCCGATACGTTCTCTGTCTGGGCGGTGGGGCAGGCGATTCAGGACATCAACAGCAATGGAACATTCGACTCTGGTGATCTGATAACAGCGGAGACCAAAGTGCAGGCGGTCGTCCAGCGTTACGAAGACAATGGCCAAGTCAAGTTCCGCACGTTGTATTTCCGCTACCTTACGCCGTAGGAGCGTCATTCCTGTCGCGCTTATCCCGACCGGTCGCGACAGGGATGTCGCTCGTACGAAAGCGATTGGAAGTCTTGGCAAACCCGCCTCCGGCACCCTAAACTGCCGCTCGCCGTATGCCGGACGAAATTCCATCAATTCCTGCCACCGACGATTCCGCTTGGCTCGATCAGTATTACACGGCGAGCAAGACCCACGAACGCGCCGAGGGCAGCGACGACGTGCCGTACTCGGCCACCGCGCATATTTCCGCCGCGGATAAGTACCGTGTTGGCGAAGAAGTCGGCAGCGGCGGGATGAAATCCGTCCGGCGCGCGCACGACCAGAACGCCAGCCGCGACGTGGCCATGGCGGTCTTGCTGGACGCCCGGCGTGAACCGCGCTTTATTCGGCGGTTCGTTCGCGAAGCCCGGCTGACGGCGGCGCTCGAACATCCGAACATCGTCCCGGTTCACGAGATTGGCGTGGCCGAGGATGGCCGGCCTTATTTCACGATGAAGCTGCTCGGTGGCGAATCGCTCCACAGCGCTTTGCAAAAGCTTGCGGCCGGCGACCCGGAATACCGACGGCGGTACACGTTGGCGCGGTTGCTCCAAATCTTCCTCGGCGCCGGCAACGCCGTTGCGTTTGCGCATTCGCGCGGCGTCATCCATCTCGATCTCAAGCCGGCCAACATCCAAGTCGGCGGCTTCGGTGAAGTGCTGGTTCTCGATTGGGGGCTGGCGAAAGTGATGGAGCGGGCGGACGCGCTCGAGTTGCCGGAGGAATTGCGGGTGGTGCATACGGAGGGCGTGGTCCGCGGCACCCCGGGGTTCATGGCGCCGGAGCAAACTCGCGGTGAATATTCCAAGTTCGACGAGCGCACCGATGTCTACGCGCTCGGCTCGGTCTTGCTGACACTCCTGACCGGCAAGTTGCCCATGCCGAATGAAAAACCAGTCTTTGACCGGCGTGTTCCGGTTGCGCTGCAAGCGGTGGTGCTCAAGGCGATGGCGGCTGATCCAGCCGCCCGGTATCAGTCGGTGCGCGACATCTTGCGCGACGTGCAGTCGTTTCTGGCCGGTTATGCGACCTCGGCGCAACAGGCGTCGGCGTTGACGTTGCTCTGGCTCTTGATCAAACGCCAGAAGGTGGCGGTAGCGCTGGTGACGGTGAGTTTGGTGGTGATTCTGAGTATTGGCGTGGTGGCATTTATCCGGATTGCGCGCAGCGAACGGGTCGCGTTGCAAGCGTTGGAGCAGATCGAACAGGAGCAGGCGGCCAACCGGAAACTCGGTTTGCTCGCCGCGCCGCGCGTCTTCCAGAAAGCGGGTGAACTCCTCCGTGCCTACGATTTCGAGGGCGCGCTGGAGCAGTTGAATTTTGCGGTGGCGCTGGATGGGACGCTCAGCACGGCGTGGAACTTGAAAGGCTGGTTGCACATCAGCCGGTTGGAGTTCGATGAGGCGCTGACGGC
>JBAXYB010000147.1:0-6489 GCA_037127585.1 Verrucomicrobiota bacterium | reverse complement strand
GGGTTCAAATCCCACCCCCGCTACCAATAACGAGGCTTGGAACTAACGTTCCGGGCCTTTGTTATTTCAGTTAGAGCTTCTGCCAGTCGGGCTTGTTGGCGTAGACCCAACGATAGTAATCAGCCTTCCGCAGCTTAGTGGCCGCCGGCTCGTCGAGGTAAACTTTCGTGACGGCATGCATCTGTAAGACTGAAGCCGGGTTCATCGACGTGATTGGACCCTCGACGGCTTCCACCACGGCTTGCGCTTTGTTCTGACCAAACGCCAACATGAGAACTTGCCGGGCTTCCATGATCGTGCCGATGCCCATCGTGATGACGTGGTACGGCACATCTGCCTCGCTCGCAAAGAACCGGGCGTTGTCGCGCACGGTTTCGCGCGTCAAGGTCTTGATGCGCGTCCGCGACGCCAGCGACGAGGTCGGCTCATTGAAACCGATGTGACCATCCGTCCCGATGCCGAGCACTTGCAGGTCAATCCCACCGGCCGCGTGAATCTGCTCTTCGTACTGCCGGCAAAACGCCGGGATGTCTTGCGCCATGCCATCCGGAATATGGACATTGTCCCGTTGAATGTTGACGTGCCGGAACAAATTCTCCCACATGAAATGGTGATACGCCTGCGGATGTTCCGGGCGGAGGCCAACGTACTCGTCGAGATTAAAGGTCGTGACCGCGCTCCAGTCCAACTTCATCTTGGCGAGTTCGCGGTAGAGCAACAGCGGCGTGCTGCCGGTGGCGAGACCTAAAACGGCATTTGGTTTTTCGCGCAGTTGGCGGGCGACGATTCGCGCGGCGATGATGCTCGCCGCTTCAGGCGTCGGTTGAATGATGATTTCCACGTCAGCTTCCCAGTCGTTGGTTGAGTTTAGCGGTCACGTCCGTTTTGAACTTGTCGATAAAGCCGGTCACATACATCGCGATGTCGCGCGTCGGCTCGGTCACCAACGGCGTCAGATCCAGCGCGAATGCGACGCCGGTTGATTTATCAACTGCGTGCGAATCGAAGAACGTCGCGTTGGCCCGTCGCCGGCCCTGCACCGCAAGATCGTACCGTTTGCCGCCGGCAATCTGCGATTCAAACACGCCGTTCAACTGACCGGCGAGTTCTTCGTGGCCGGAAACATCGAGCACTACCTTGTCTGCATCCGGCAACCAATCCAGATCGCGCCAAACTTCGCAGCCGTAGACTTTCGGCTGCTGACCGGATTTGCGGATGGCCTGAATCACGGCAATCGCCACGCCGATGTGCGTGTCGTGTTTGTCGGCGAGGTTGTGGGTGTAGACGACTTGCGGGCGCGTGGCGTCGAGAATCTGAACGAGGTCATCCCGCAACGCGGTATCGGTAGAACTTTTCACGGCGGCGCTCGGGTAATCGAGTTGGAACATCACTTCATACCGGCCGAGTTCGGCGGCGCGATTCTGTTCTTGCCGGCGCACGGCCATCAGCTGGGCGTCGGTGAAATTCGCGAACTTGCCGGTGCGCGCGCTGCCACTACCGTTGGTGCAGGTGATGCCGCCAAAATTCCCGGCAATGATCCCGTGAAACGCCATGAACTCCAGATCGTCCTGATGCGCACCGATACCGAGGCGCGTGACGCGTTTCAAAGCTTCGGCGACGGGCTTGCCGGCGGGGACAAGAATCTCAGCGGTGGAGTTGTGGAGTTTCATAATGCCGGTAAGCTGGCGGCGGCGACGGCTTGGCCAACGCGTTTGGTTTTTTCATCAGGGACGTGGATCTGGATTTGACTCGACCCCAGGACATTGCGTGCGGTGTTCAGGATGAGATCGCCCCCACGCCCGGTCATGACGCGACCCAGCACGAGCAGGTGGTCGAAATCGTAAAACTCCCGGTAATGCGGAATTGCGTAGCCGAGATAGACGCCGATGGTCTCATAAATCTTCGCGGCACGCGCGTCGCCCTGCGCCATCAATGCCTGCACGGCCTTCAAGCGCTCCGGCAAGCCTGTCTCGGCCAACGAAATCCCGGCGGCCGGCAAGAGTTTGTTCACGGCTTGCTGCGAGAAATACAACGCCCCCACCCCACGATCACCAGACCATTCATCGGCCGGCGCCGCCGGATTGTCGTCGACCGGCGCGAACGCGAGTTCGTTGAGCCAGCCGGTCATCCGGCCCTGCCGGTCGATGTACCCGGCCGCCTCGCTCGATCCCATCGCCACGCCAAGCACGCCGGTCACGCCGAGCGACAGCGCCCCGGCCAACGCCGTCACATCGCCGTCGTTGGCGACTTCGAGCGGCACCCGCCACTCGTCGCGGAGACGGAGGAAAATATTTTTCGCGTCGGCAAACTTCTCCGCCGGCACGCTGCGAAACAGCGACGCGACCATGATCTTGTTATCCACGACCACGCCGGCCGTGCTGCCGCCGATGGCGTCGACGCGCGGCAGAAAGCCGGCCGCCTTCTTCAAACCGGCGTTGAGCCGGTCGAAGTGATACTCCGGTTCCGGTTGGTCTTTCGGATTCCACGGGAACTCGTCGCTGTACAACACCTCGCCGTTTTTCACCGCCGCGATCTTGAAATCGCTCGCGCCGAGGTCGAATCCGAGCCGGCAACCGTTGAGATGACCACCAATCGGCCCCGCTAATTCTTTCGCGGGCGGCACCGTGTCAGTCACGACGATCTCGAACTGGCGTTCGTAGACGCGGCCCATCAATTCGCGGTCGAAGTCCGGCACGCGAACGCGTTCGCACAACGCGCGCGGCCCGCTGAGATAGAGCCGCCAACCGCCGCGCGCCCAAAGCAGGAATTTCACGAGGCGTTCGACATACCGGAGCGCGTCGGGTGCGACGGTGGTTTCAAAGCGCGAGAGCCGGCCCCCTTCGCGTTCGAGGCCGATGACAAGTGGTTGTGATCCCGGTTGACGGACAATCGGGCAAAAATCGAGGTCGAGAGGTGATTTCATTTCCCTGGCGCGTGAATGATGTGACGTGAGGCCGGAGAAATCAAGGCAAGTTTGGATTCGTCGGATGAAACCAAGCCGAGTGGCACCGGCGGCTCGTGATTTCCCAGACAACGTAGTCCGGCTTTTCCTTCTCGATGATGGCCGGGTCGAAGTCGTGTTGCCAGAGGAACAAGCTGCGGCGGAAATGTTCGGCGAGAAACGGCACGAGCGCCGAACCGAACGAATCGCGGAACATCACGAGTTTGGGCAGTGCCGGGTCGTCGATCTCCAAGGCGACGCGGCCGACGTTCCACGTCGGATCCGCCCGGTCGATCTCGACGATCTTCGCGCGGCGCGGGGCGATGAGTTGCCGGTCTTCTTCGAGGATGATGTCACTCAAGCCCATCATGCGCGCCAAGTCCCAGCCCGGCGTGATGCGCTCGGCCGGTTTGTAATCGAGCGGTTTCAGGTTCATCGCCGTCAGAATTTCCCGGTAGCCGATGAACGCGCCCCGGTCGTTCCAATGCGTGTCGGTGCGATGATAGATGCGGTCGGACTTACCGGCGAGGAGCGGTTGGTGCAGCGGGACGATGGTGAGGTTGGAGCGCTTGAGGTACTCGACGAGTTCATCCACGCGGTAAGTCGTGTCCTTGCGCCGGTATCCCGCCGGCATGAATTCCGGATAGATCACGTATTTGTCGCAGGCGAAGACGGTGATCATTTTCACGCCGCGCTTCGCGAGCCAGGCTTGCCGGGTTTCGAGGACTTGCCGCCATTTATCCATCTCGGACTCTTTGTAAGGTTCGAGCGACCGGTAATCTTCGAGGCTGGAATCGTCGGCGTAATAGAGCCAGCCGTCTTTGCCGATGAGAACTTTGTCCGCTGGCGATTGGCCGAGGAACCGGTACATCACGAGCGCGTGAAACCGGAGTAGCGCGGGGCGCAGGCCGAAGTTCTTGCCGTAGTATACGGCGAATTGTTTCGGAAATTCCCAGCTCACGGCCAGTGGGGGCTTGGGGGTGTGGCCGGCGAGTTGGACGCACAACGGGAGGCTGATGGCGACAAGGAAGATGATGACAAGAACGCGTTTCATCAGAATTGTTGGTAGATGAACGGCGTGTAGGTTTTCACCGCGACAACCACGAGCACGAAGCCGAGGACGACTGCGTAGCCGACCGTGGCAACTGGTTCGCGGAACTTGAGTCGCGGGATGATGGGGAATGCGCCAAGGATGCCGACGACGAGCATCAGCGTGGTGAACGGATCGAGAAATGCCGGGATGCCATCCGCGACGCCGGTCACGTGGTTCAACCCGAACATCGCACCCAAGTAGCCGGTCGCTTGCGTGAGTGACGTGGCGCGAAAGAAAACCCAACTGACCATCGTCGCGAGCAACGCATAGCCGTGTCCAATCGGACGCGGCAGGTCCTTATTGCCGGTCAGGCGTTCGGCGAGGAGGAACAAGCCCTGAAGCCCACCCCAAACTATGTATGTCCAACTCGCTCCATGCCAGAATCCACAAACTAGAAATATAAAAATGAGGTTAAAGTAAACGCGCCAAGTCGAACACCGGCTGCCCCCGAGCGGGATGTAAAGGTAATCCCGCAGCCAACCGCTCAAGGTCATGTGCCAGCGCCGCCAGAATTCGCGGATCGAGGTGGAGATGTACGGGTAGTCGAAGTTTTCCGGGAACTTGAAACCAAACATCGCGCCGAGCCCAATCGCCATGTCGGTGTAACCCGAGAAATCAAAATAGATTTGCACGGTGTAAGCAATAACGCCGAGCCACGCCAAATCCGCGCTAAGCGCGTTTTGGGGCAACGCAAAAATCTTATCGACGACATCACCCACCGTCGTGGCGACGAGAACTTTTTTCCCCAGACCAATAATAAACCGCCGGACGCCCAGCGCGAAGAGGTCGAGAGTGTGTTCGCGCTGGAGCATCTGCGCGCCAATGTCGCGATACCGGACAATCGGCCCGGCAAAGAATTTCGAGAAGAACAGGAAATAGTTACCGGCGGCAAACGGATGCCGGAGCGGCTGCGCGTCGCCCCGATAAATATCCACCAGATAGGCGATGGCGACGAAGGTAAAGAAGGACAGCCCCGGCGGCGACGGAATCTTGGGCAAAGGTAAATTGAGAAAGACCGCGTACTTGCACCAAATCAACAACAGGAGATTGCCGGTAACCCCCACGATGAGCAGGCCGCGCCGTTTGCTCACCACCAAACCGAGGGCGTAGTTGAACGCGAGCGCGAGCAAGAGCACGCCGATGGTTTGTTTTCCGCCCCAGAAACAAAAGATCAAGCTGGCAATCAACAGGAGGCTGTTGCGCAACGGCGGCAGTGCATAGTACGCCAGCAGCAAGACCGGCAAGAACAGCAGCAAAAATGTCGGCTCGTTAAATTGCACGCGAGTTCAACGCCGAAACTAACGAAACGTCGCCGAAATGACAATGATTGGCATTCGCCCGCAGCCTGCTACTATCGCCGCGTGACCGAACCCACTCATCTTAAATCCGGTTTCGCCGTCCTCGTTGGCCGCACCAACGTCGGCAAATCCACCCTGCTCAACGCGCTCGTCGGCACCAAGATCGCCATCGTCACCCCCAAACCGCAGACCACGCGCGACACCTACCACGGCATCCTCACGCGACCGGAGGGCCAGATCGTGTTCGTTGACACCCCCGGCATCTTCAAGACCCAACCGAGCAAGCTCGTTTCCAATCTCCACCACAAAGTCCGCGACGCCCTCGAAGGCATCGACGTCCTCCTCCACGTCGTCGACCCCTCGCGCAACATCGGCGTCGAAGACGATCGCGTCAGCGACATCGTCGCGCACTCGCCGCAGCCGCGCATTCTCGTCCTCAACAAACTCGACCTCCAGAACCGCCCCTACCGGCAAAGCTGGCTCGAACGTGCCAAGCCATTACCTGTAGCCGAAGCGTCAGCTTCGGATCAGCCCGACCGCACCCTCCGCCGCGGTTACAACGCCGTGGTCGAAGTCTCCGCCGTCAATGAGACGAACATCAACCTGCTCATCACCACCATCTTTCGTTTCCTGTCGGTCGGCCCCGCCCACTACCCCGCCGGTCAAACCTCCAACGTCACCAGCGAATTCTGGATCGCCGAACTCATCCGCGAAAAACTCTACCTCAAGACTGAGGACGAAGTCCCCTACACCGCCACCGTCAAAGTCGAAAAAGTCGAAGACCGCACCAGCAACTCCGGCACGCCGGTCGTCTACATTAAAGCCGTCATCCTCACGATCGACGACCGCCATCAACGGATGCTCATCGGCCAGGGCGCGCGCAAGATTCGTGACATCGGCAGCTTCGCCCGCAAAGAGCTCGAAGTCGCGATGAACAAGAAAGTCTACCTCGACCTCGACGTGTTGATCGATCACGAGTGGATGGACCGGCTTGCGTAGCGGCGCCAACGGACTACAGTAGCGCCCGCGAGTATGGCAAAAGTTTCGGGCGAATTCATCGAAGTCGTTGGCGCGCGACAGAACAACCTCAAAGGCATCAACCTCAAGTTGCCATTGGGCGAACTGATCGTCGTCACCGGCGTCAGCGGCTCCGGCAA
>JBAXYB010000146.1:0-6528 GCA_037127585.1 Verrucomicrobiota bacterium | reverse complement strand
ACCATCACGACTAACGTCGCGGCTGGCGTCACCAACGCCGTCGTCAATTACACCGTGACCGTCAGTGACAACTGCGGCGTAGCCAGCACCAACATCGTCCCGGCCTCCGGCACGACGTTCCCACTCGGCACCACCCCGGTCGTCGCGATCGCCACCGACCTATCCGGCAACACCAGCACGTGCTCGTTCAACGTCGTCGTCAGCGACTTGCCGCCAGTCCCGCACGACCTCGCCATCACCAAGCTCAAGGTCTCGAAGAGCATCAGCCTCAAAGGCGGCACGCCGGTAACCAAGTCCGCCAGCGTCAGCATCGTCAACCTCAGCGAACACTCGGAGACCATCACGACCTACAGCAACCTCGTCTCGCTCGTTGGCGCGTCGCTCAGTAACATCTGCCCGAACGCGACCGTAGTGTTGCACGTCGGCAAACCGAATAAGGATCTGCCCCTGACGCTCGCGCCGAAGAAGAAACTCACCGTCCGCTTCGACGTCACGTACGACTGCGCGAATGATGCGGAAAAAGGCACCAGCCACCAAGACTTCCGTTTCACGGCGACAGTGAATCACGCCGCCATCGACGGCAACGCCGACACCGCGCCGGCCAACGACGTTTGCCCGCGCCCAGCCAACTCGCTCACCGGCGACAAAGGCTGCAACAAGGGTCTGGAGGCGTTCACCGACGTGTCCATCAAATCCTCAAATAATCAGTAACCGATCTGACGCACAAACGAACGGCCGCCCCGGCAACTCCGGGGCGGCTTTCGTTTTCTGACGCGACGCTATCCTACTCGCCCATCTGCCGGAGTTTCTGGCCGAGTTGTCGAACCGCGAGCGAATCCTCGGGATGAACGGTGCCAGTAATGGACGACTTGGAAACGTGCCGGCAAATCCGCGCCAACCCAGCGACGAGCCAGACCCGCATCATCATCCTGACCGCCTACGATTCGCGGGACCGGCTCGAAGAGAGCATCGTGGCCGGGGCGGATGATTTCCTGGGCAAACCGGTGGACTTGACGGAGCTGCAGGTGCGGATCAATTCGATGTTGAAGGTGAAAGACCTGCAAGACGAAGCCGAACGTCTCGAAGCGTACATCAAATCGATGCACGACTTGCGCCCGCCCGCCCCGCCCCAGTAACGCGCCGGCCGGCGTGAGGTCAATTCCGAAATCCGGCTTGGCAAATGCGTGAGCGCTAGGTAATCTCCCCGTGTTGCGGGTCGAATTCTTTGGAGATGAAATGGTGCGAGTGGCTATTCTGTGGGTCGCGCGGGGCTTGACGATTTTTAAGACCGTCGCATTGGCCACACCTTCCTCCCAGTTTCACATACCCCAAACAAAACCATCCCCTTGGAGAAAACGCTCATGAAAACACCTCACATCGGACTGCTCATCTTGGCTCTTGCCGGCACCACGAGCCAAGCCCAAACTCTCACTGATTCCTCGCTGACGTTGACGCAGATTGTCAGTGGCTTGGATCAACCCATCGGCTTGGAGTTTCTCGCTACCAACGATCTGTTGGTGCTGGAAAAAGCCAATGGCCAAGTCCGCCGTGTCATAGACGGCGTCATCCAAGTCAACCCGGTCCTCGACCTCGCCGTGGACAGTTCGGACGAGCGCGGGATTTTGTCGATCCTCAAACACCCCGGCTTTGCGACGAACAACTTCATCTATATTTGCTCCACGCCCAACGGCACCGCTGACGATACCATCGGCACCACCCCGACTTGCATCTGCGTCGAACGCTACGAGTGGGACGGCAGCGCCCTCATCAACCCGGTAGCGATCTTCAGCTTCACAACGCTTCAGGGCATCGATTACCACAACGGCGGCGCGATGGCGTTCGGCCCCGACGGCAAACTCTACATCGTCACCGGCGACCACGAGCAATTCGGCCTGTTGCAGAATCAACCCGGCTTTATCGTCGATGATACGAGTGTCATCCTGCGCCTCAACGACGACGGCACCCCCGCCCCCGGTAACCCACTCGCCGCGGAAGGCAGCAGCTATACGAACTACTTCGCCTATGGCGTGCGCAACTCTTTCGGTCTGGCGTTCGACCCCGTCACCGGCAATCTGTGGGATACCGAGAACGGCGAAGCCAACTACGACGAAATCAACCTGATCGCCCCGGGCTTCAACAGCGGCTGGCGGCGGATCATGGGACCGCTGTCGCGCACTCCCGGCGGAACGAATAGCCTCTTCCTCGCGGCTGGGTCGCAATATGCCGACCCGAAGTTTTCCTGGCTCACCACCGTCGCTCCGACCGGGATCGCCTTCCTGAATTCGACCGCGTTGGGTGCCGCCTACGAGAACGACCTCTTTGTCAGCGATTTCAATAACGGCCAGCTCTACCACTTCGATCTCAACCCCGCGCGCAACGCGCTCGTGTTGTCCGGCGGATTGAGTGACACCGTGGCCGACAACGACACCGAACGCGACGCGCCTGTGATTGGCACCGGCTTTAACGGCGGCTTCTTCGAGTCCGGCATCGCCGCGTTGAAAGTTGGCCCGGACGGCAAGCTCTACGTTGTCTCCCTCGTCCAAGGTAAGATCTTCGCCATCGCCGCCGCCGGAGCATCGGCAGCGGTCCACGACCTCGCGGTCGTCAGCCTCAAAGCGCCAAAGAAGATCTCCCTCAAAGGCACACCGGTGATCAAGCCGGTCAAGATCGCGATTCAAAACCTCGGCAACCAAACGAAAACGATCGCCGACGCGACCGCGCTGCTGAACCTCATCAACCTCACCATCGAAACCCTCGGCGGCTGCCCGGCCCCCACCACGGCCTTGGTGCCGCCCAAGACCGTCTTCCCGGTCGTGTTAGCCCCGAAGAAGAAATTATCCATCAGCATCAACGTCACATTCGATTGTGTAAACGATGGCACGACCGGCGTGGGCCATGAAGATTTCCGGTACACAATCAACCTCAGCGCCGATGACGTCCCGGCGAACAACGATTGCCCCCGCGCCGCCAGCGGTACCGACAAAGGCTGCGCCAAGGGCGTGACCGTGTTCACCGATGTTGCCGGCGCCCAATAAACCTTGAAATGAAAATTATGAAACTGACTACCCTTCTGACCGCCACGTTGCTCGGCGCAACTTGTGCCCACGCCCAATACACCGTCCTTCATACCTTCTACGATAATGACACGACAAATGGCGCGGGCGTGGCCGGCTCGTTGACTGGCGACGCCGACGGCACTCTCTACGGCATGACGACCCGCGGTGGTCTGCAGAATCGTGGCGTCATCTTCTCGATCCTCACCAACGGTACGGGCTACACAGTCTTGCATGACTTCGGCAGCATCCCCAACGACGGGAATGCACCACGGGATAACTCGCTGGTGTTAGCCGATGGCATCTTGTATGGCGCGACGGATTCGAGCCTGAGCAACGACCAGGGCGTGGTCTTTTCAATCGCAACCAACGGTGCCAACTACCAAATCCTCCACTACTTCGTTTACACCGGTAGCGATGGTCTGCAACCGTATGGCACATTGCTCGTGACCGGTTCATCCCTGATTGGCGTCACCCACAGCGGCAGCTTCGGCCCACCCAATGGCTCGAATGGCACGATCTATAAGATGGACACCAACGGGCTGAACTACCAAGTCATTCACCGTTTTGACGGCAACTCCGCCGCCGGTGGCCGCACCTCTGGCGGCTTGCTGCTCCTCAACTCCACCCTCTACGGATTAATGGCCTACGGGTCAACCGGCGCGGTCTACTCCGTCGAAACTGACGGCAACAATTTTCAAGTTCTCGCCACATTCGCCGACCAGTTTGCGTTCTACGAACGCCCCCTCCAGCTCATCACCGACGGCACCAAACTCTACGGCCTCACTCGCTCCAGTACCCAGACTCCATTCGGGGAGGTCTTCAGCATTGCGACCAACGGTGCCAACTACCAAACCGTCCACGCCTTTCCCGACGTGCCCCTCGTGCCCGGCGGCGCCAAGCCGTCCGACACGTTATCGCTCGACGGCACAACCATCATCGGCGCGGCGTTCGGCGGCGGCCCGAACGGTGCCGGCACAATCTTCCGCGTCAACACCAACGGCACCGGCTTCGAGACCCTCATCTCACTCAATCCACTCACCGGCCAAGGCTCCCAACCCTACGGCGGCCTCGTCCGCCTAGGCTCGACTTACTACAGCGCGACCCAGAGCGGACACCAAGATGTGTTTCCCACCCCCAGCGACTACAACGGCGTCATCTTCGCCTTCACCCCCTCCACGAACACCGGCTCGTCCATCGTCTGTGCGCTCACGCCGTTACTCGCGACCAACACCGTTGGCACCACTCACACCGTCACCGCCACCGTCACCTCCAACACCCTCGCCCGCAGCGGAGCCGTGGTGAGTTTCAGTATGACCGGCGCCAATGCCGGCAACAAAGGCACCGCCACCACCGGCATCGGTGGCACCGCCAGTTTCACTTATACCGGCACGTCCGCCGGCACCGATGCCATCCGCGCTATCAGCCTCGGCGCGACCGGCACCGCCACGAAAGTCTGGATTGCCGCGCCGCTGCCGGATCTCACCGTCGATCTCGCGATGAACTTCGGCACCTGCACCAACGACCCCAAATCTGTCCTCTGTCCCGCCGACGCAACGTTGACGCTCTTCAACGATGGCAACATCTACGGCGCGGCAACCGTCGTGGTGACCAACAAATGCAAACCCGGCGTCGTCCCGCCGAGTTGCAAACTGGCCGGCACCCTCACCGTCACGCAATTTGACCTCGGCAACTTGCCGGCGCATTCGCTGGCCTTCTATCTCTCGACGGACACCACCTTCGACGTCGGTGATTTTCGGATGGCGGAATTCAAACTGACCAAACTCGCCGCCGCGTTACTCAAGGGCAAGCCGGTCAAACTCAGTCTCAAGTTGCCGAAGGGCGTCGACTTTACCGGCCGCCGCATCCTCGCTGTCGTGGACAGTCAGGACGACATTTCCGAATCCAACGAAGCCAACAACACCGCCGCCAGCCCAGCCCTGCCGGCCTTGCCATAACCGATCGAAAGGAATGAACAAATGAAACGTCTATCCACCCTCCTCGCCGCCGTGGTTTGCGCCGGTACGGTCCACGCCTCCACCTTCACCGTCACCACGACCGCCGATAGCGGTGCCGGTTCGTTGCGCACTGCTCTTACGAGCGCCGGCGCTGCCGCCGGGCCGCATACCATTGTCTTTCACATCCCCAACACGGATCCGAACTTGGTGGGCGGCGTCTTTGTCATCACTCCGACCAACGCGTTGCCGATCCTGTTCACCAGCGGCGGAATCACGCTCGACGGCGCATCGCAGACGACGTTTGGCGGCGACACTAATCCATCTGGTCCGGAAATCTCGCTCAATGGCAACAACGCCGTCGGCGGTTTATTCCTCGGCAACAACAACAAGCTGATCAACCTCAACATCCGGAATTTTCTGGGCTATGGCCTGACCATGACCGGCGGCACCAACAATACCGTGCGCGGCTGCTACATCGGCACCGACCCGACCGGCCAGACCGCCCAGCCCAATGCCGGCGCCGGCATTGATTGTGCCGGTTCCCGCAACACCTTCGGCGGCACCAACCCCAGCGACCGCAACGTGATTTGCGGCAATAGCAACGATGGCATCACCCTGCGCAGCACCGCCGGCAATAACATCATTCAGGGAAACTATTTCGGCACGGACGCCACCGGCACCAAGGCCATCAGCGGCAGCGCGGACGGCATCGAGTGTCTCGGACCGAACAATCTCATCGGTGGAAACACACCGGCCGCCCGCAACATCTTTGCCGGCCACATCAACGCGGCGGGCGTCCGCTTGGCGTTTGCCACGGTCACCGGCACGATTGTGCGGGGCAATTATTTTGGCACCGACGTGACCGGCACCAACGTGTTGGCGAACCGCGAAGGCATCGACATCGTCAATGGCGCGAACGGCACGATCATTGACGGCAACCTCATCACCGGCAACCTCCGCGCCGGTATTCGGATCAACACCAACTCATTGGGCGGCGTCGCTCCGACCAACAACATCGTCACGGGAAATTCCATCTACAACAATGGCAACCCCAACCAGTCCTATCTCGGGATCAGCTTCGCCGAAATCTCGACCACCCCGACTCCCAACGATCCCTGTGATGCCGACGACGGTAACCAGCATCTGCAAAACTACCCAATCATCTCCAATGCGACCACCGTCCCCGGCGGCGTCCGCATCCAAGGCACACTCAACAGCGTCGCGAGCCAGTCATACCGCATCGAGTTTTTCGCCAACGACGAGTGCGATCCGACCGGCTACGGCGAAGGCCAATATTATCTCGGCTTCACCAACGTCACCACCACCGGCGGCTGCACGGCGACCATCGACTCCACCTTCAACTCCAGCATCCAATCCCCCGTTCACCTCACCGCTACCGCCACCGATCCGGAAAATAACACCTCCGAGTTCGGCCCCTGCCTGCAATTCTTCCCGAACCCCATCCAGTGCGATCTCGATCCCGGCACCGCGCTCGTCGTCACCAACACCCCGCACAC
>JBAXYB010000145.1:0-6571 GCA_037127585.1 Verrucomicrobiota bacterium | reverse complement strand
CTCGAACACGCCGAGTACAATGGCAATTACTACGGCACCCCACGCCCGTTCATCGAAGAACAACTTCGCGCCGGTCACGATATGCTGCTCGACGTGGAAGTGCAGGGCGCCGGGCAACTCATGAAGGGGATTCGCGACGGCCGGTTCGCCTACCCGGAAGCGTTGGTGACCATCTTCCTCATGCCGCCGTCGCTCGAATTGCTCGAAACGCGGCTGCGCCGGCGCGCGACTGATAGCGATGAGACGATTCGTAAACGGTTGGCCATCGCCGAAAAAGAAATGGCGCACTGGCCGGACTACGATTATGTGATTGTCAGCGGCCACCTCGACGACGATTTCGCGCAAGGCAAGGCGATCGTCATCGCCGAGAAATGCCGGAGCACGCGGCAACCGAAGGACCATACATGGCGTCAAAACGAACTATCATTCTAGGTGTTACCGGCTCGATTGCGGCGTATAAAGCGGCCGACATCGCCAGCCAGTTGACGAAAGCCGGTCACTCCGTGCATTGCGTGATGACCAAAGACGCCGTGCACTTCATCACACCATTGACCTTGCAAACCTTGTCGCAGAACCCGGTCACACTCGATCTGTTCGGCCATGAAAAAGAATGGAAACCAAGCCATCTGCAAGTTGCGGATATTGCCGATCTGTTGGTCATCGCGCCGGCCACCGCGAACGTCATTGCGAAGCTTGCGCTGGGTCTCGCCGACGACGCGCTTTCGACCATCGCGCTCGCCTTGCGGGCGGAGGCGAAGATTGTCATTGCACCCGCGATGAACGGCAAGATGTGGATGCACCCGGCCACGCAAGCCAATGTGAAAACGCTGGCGGCTCGCGGCGTCGAATTCATCGGACCGGAAAAAGGGCTTCTTGCCTGCGGTTATGAAGGCATCGGCCGGTTGTGGCCGGCGGACAAGATCGTTGAGAAATTGTTGTCGTGAAGCCGCTGCGCTTCCTCATCACCGCCGGGCCGACTCGCGAACATTTCGATCCGATCCGGTACGTCTCCAATCGTTCCTCCGGTAAGATGGGGTACGCCATCGCCAATGCGGCAACCAAGTTCGGGAAGGTGTCCCTCGTTAGCGGCCCGACGGCCTTGAAACCACCCGCCGGTATGGAATACGTGCCGGTGCTGACGGCGGACGATATGGCAGAGGCCGTGTTCAGCCGGTATGCGAAGACGGATGTCGTCATCATGGCGGCGGCCATCTGTGACTATCGGCCCCGGCAAGTGGCCGCGCGAAAACTCAAGAAGACCGGCAAGAAGCTTGTGCTTGAGCTGGAGCCGACGACCGACGTTCTCTTGGAACTCGGCCGCCGTAAACGCCGGCAAGTGCTAATCGGCTTCGCGGCGGAGACGAATGACGTCGAGCACTACGCGCAAGACAAACTACGCCGCAAGAATCTCGATCTGATTGTGGCCAATGACACCCGAGCGTTTGAGGGCGATACGAACATCGTCACGTTCATCCATCGCGACGGACGGATCGAACGGTTGCCGGAGTTGACGAAGACGAAGGTGGCGCGGGAGATTTTGAAACGCGCTTTAGCTATTGCAGGTCGCGCCTGATGGCTTCGAAGCGGGAGTCTTTGCGGAGATTATCGAGGTCGGGGTCTTTCACTAGCCACTTGGCGTCCCGGTAACCGAGCTTGATGGCGCGGTCCAATGCGGCGAAGCCGGCATCGACGTTGTCGAGTAACGAGTAACTGCACGCGAGATTGTAGAACACGAGCGCATTGTCGGGGCAGAGTTTCGCGAGGCGCTTATCGACGAGCAGACCTTTTTTCCATTGGCCGGTCTTGGTGTAAGCGTCGCCGAGGATTTGCAGGGCTTCGATGTATTTCGGATCGCGTTGCGCCACACCCTCGAAGAAGCGAATCTCGAATTCGAGATCTTCTTTCCGGTGCTTATGTCCCGGGGGCTTGTCTTGGCGCAACGACAACATGCGTTAGCGGACCTCGTAAATCGTCATGCCGGAGAGCAGCTTGGGGTAAAAGTCCGTGCTCTTCTGCGGCATCCGGGATCGCGCGTCGGAGATGGCTTTCACGTCGACAACGGGCGTCGGCGTCAGGAAGAACGCCAATTGCGCTTTGCCGGCT
Organism: Verrucomicrobiota bacterium; assembly: GCA_037127585.1. Taxonomy (GTDB): domain Bacteria; phylum Verrucomicrobiota; class Verrucomicrobiia; order Palsa-1439; family Palsa-1439; genus CAINDI01. The sequence goes on along the minus strand of JBAXYB010000145.1, from coordinate 4,468 downwards.
TGCACTTCGGCGACGGCTTTTTCGGGTTCGCGCCAGTAGGTGACGTTGGATTCTTCGGCCAATCGTTTCTCGTCGATGCCGAGGAAGGCTTCCAAAATAGCGACATGCAGGATGGCCACGTCTAACGTATCCCACAGCGGCGGCTTGTTTGCAAAGAGGGGACGCAACGCCGCAACGTTCTTCGGGCGCAACGTGAAGTAACCCTGACCGTCGTACATGCCGATGGTGTGCGGGGTGAGCGTCAACTTGGGTTGCGGTGTGATCTCAAACTGCGTTGCCAACTTCGCGACGAAAGCTAGACGGTCAAAGCCGGTAAGATTCGCGACCGTCCGATGCGTCGGCAAGACGACGAGGCCGGGGTCGTTCATATCAACGAGCGTGGTCATCACGAACTTCGACGCTTCCGTGCCGGCTTCATCGCGGAAGGCGAGGGCGGTCTCGTACCGGTGGTGGCCGTCGGCGATGTAAAACTTCTGCGGCTGTAGCGCCGTTTGGATTGCGGCGATGTCGGCGGGATTGGCGATCGCGTAGACTTTGTTCGTGACCTTGTAGTCGTCGACGAGTTCGTAGATTGGCGCGCCGAGTGTGATCGCCGGTAACGGCTCAGGGTGCAGCATGAAGATTTGGCCCTGCTGCGCGCCGACCGCTTTCAGTAATGACATCCGGTCGGCTTTGGGTTTCGACAACGTGTGTTCGTGGGGCATGACAACGCCTTCGTCCCAGCGATGGAGGCGGACGGCAGCGATCAGCCCCCGGCGAGTCTTCGTGCCGGAGCCGTCGGGGGAGGCGAACGTTTGTTCGAGATAGTACAACGCCGGCTTGTCAGCGCGACGGAGCACGCCGTCTTTCAACCACTGCTGGTAGAGACCACGGGCGCGGGAGTATTTGTTGTTCGTGTCGGAGTCGCCGGGTTGTTCTTTACCGAGTTCGATCTGGACGAGGTTGTAGGGCGAGAGCTTGAGGTACCGCTCGCGCATCTCGGGTGTGATCTTGTCGTACGGTTGAGTGAGGACGTCCGCGGGGTTGACGCGGGCGGTGTTGTAGAGAACGCCGTGGAACGGTTGGATATCAGCCATGATGATTTCCTGCGACTAGGGGAGAGTAACGTCTTCGATGTTGAATTCTTTGCCGGCGGCGGAGAACGTCCCTTTCACGAGCGCATCGCTATCGTTCGTGTTGCCGTCGACGGAGTCGTTGAAAACGCCGAGGAGAATGGCGTTGTTCAGTTGCGCCACACCGGTGGCGGAGTCGAAACTAAAGCTGCCTTTGACTTGGGCGTCACCGGTGCCGACCATGTTGATGGAGGCATTAATTAAGCTAACGGACTCCAGGGCGAGGTTCGCGCCAAACTGGCCATTCGGGAGAATCGCGCAATGCGTCGAAGTGGCGATAAGGGTCACGACTAAATCGCCATCAATGGAGCCGAGCGAGATGGTGTGTTCGTCTTCATCCACGATGAGGACCATCCGGTCGTTCGGGCTGAGGGCATTGTTGTTGAACTTGAGTTTAACAACATCCTCGGTGTTGCTGACGGTGGTCAGGAAAGCTTTCAGTGTGACCGGGAACACGTGAGTCCCGGTCGAGCCGGTTGATCCGCCAGTAGCGACAATCGTTAGCACCGCATTCGTCGGGCTGCCGAGCACAGCGCTGCCGGTCGGATTCTGGAGGACGAGATTGACCAGCAAATTGGTCGTCAAGCCCGCGGGAACTTTGACGGGGAACGTTTTGATGAACACGTTTGTCGCAAACGTCAGCGTGCCGTTGGTAACCACCGCGCCGGTGGTGCTGAAATCAACAATGGAATTGCCGGCCGGCGAGCCGCTCATGATGACGGTGATGTTGACTGTGCCGGCATTGTCGTTCACTGAGTAATTCGACAGACTAAAGGCGACGACACCGGTCTGCGCCGATGCGTGAGGGAGCAATGACAACAGCGGGATGAAGAATAACCAGCGAAGAAGTTTCGTCATGGGTAGGCTTATAACACCGCGCTTCCGACGCTCGCAATCGAAAACCGTACGCGGTCAAAGCGCCGCGAAGAATTCGCGCAACGCAGTCCGGTACGCCTCCAAACTTTGCATGAACGCATCATTGTGACCGCCGTGGAGTTCGACGAGGCGTTTGGGTTCGCGGGCGGCGGCGAAGAGGCGTTCGGCGTGCCGGTAAGCGAAGACTTCATCCTCCCGGCTGTGCAACAAGAGGAGCGGGGCGTTGAGTGCGGCAATCTTGTGAATCGAGTCGTACTTGTTGCGCACGAGATACCGGACTGGCAGGAACGGGAACAGCCCTTGCGCCACATCGCCGATGGACGTGAAGCCGGCTTCCAGTATGACTCCGCCGACCGGCACGCGAGTCGCCAGTTCAACGCTCATGCCGGTGCCGAGCGATTCGCCGTAGAGGATCACAGTTCGCGGTTCGCGGTTCAGGGTTTTCGTTAAATAGTCGTAGGCCGCGCGTGCGTCTCGGTAGGTGCCAGCCTCGTTCGGTTCGCCGGCACTACGCCCGTAACCCCGGTAGTCGATGATGCAGACGTTGACGTCGAGTTGCCGGAGGATATCGATCTTCTCGTTACGGTCGGACAGGTTGCTGGCGTTGCCGTGGAGGAAGAGGACGGTCTGCGTGGCGGTGGTGGGGCCCGGAACATACCAGCCGTGAATCTTCACACCATCACTAGCCGTCAACTGCAAGTCAGTCACACCGGGCGGCGTTACGAACGGGGTCCGGTCAGGGTAATAAACCATCCGCGGCTCGCGCCACATCAAGAAGAGGCAGCAGAGCGTGACCAGGACCACAAGTGCGATGAGGAAGTTCATGGAGCGTTTCAATCGCACCGACAATATCATGACCTGCCGGGGGAATGCGAACTTCTGGGCGTTGACTCGCTTTGGCGGACGGACTACTCTCGCGGCGTTCTATGAACGATCCCAAGACGATTAAAGATGCCCGGTTGATCGTGACGCGGCTGCGAATGGACACGGCGGTCATGACTTTCCATAGCGAGCGCGGGACTTTGACAGTTGGCGGCAAGCTTCAATTTCGGAATACGTTGGAGGGCCGCACGGCTGATTTGAATTTTGAATTGCTCCACGAGATGCACCGGCAGTTGTCACGCTTGGACGGCGTCAAATTGGTGACGTACATCACGGATAACTGGACGCGCAATAGCGATGGGCATTGGTCCAAGAAATCCGCGAAGATCAAATGAATGGAGCGCCACTATGAGCAGTCAACCACGCAGCTTTGATGAAGGTGGGGCCCGGTATGGGTTTGATTTCCGCCGCTTCGGATTAATTGGGCTAATCCTGCTGGCGGCTTCGGCGGTGATCCTGTTTGTCTTCATTTGGTTCTTTTGCCGGATCGAACCGCCGTCCGGGTTCTGCGCCGTGCTGGTTCGTAAGGACGGCACGGACATTCCAGCCAACCATATTATTGCCACCGCGCCCGGTCAGAAGGGGATTCAACTGGAGCCGTTAAGCGAAGGCCGGTATTTCTACAACCCGGTCTACTGGTCGTGGCAGAACGTCCCTTTGGTGCAAATCCGGGAAGGCGAAGTCGGCGTCATGATTCGGCAATTTGGTGACGCACCGCCGCCGGGTCAGTTTCTCGTCAGTCAGAACTCTAACCTTCGCGGGGTCATTGAGGAACCGCTGCGGCCGGGCACATACCGGATCAACCCGTTTGCGTATGTGGTCGAGAAACGGCCGGCAGTGAAGATCGAGCCCGGCGAAGTTGGCGTCGTCACCCTTCGGTATGGCCGCGAACCAGAGCAGCCCAACCGGATCCTCGTCAAAGCCGGCGAACGCGGCGTCCAGGCGACTCCGCTGCGGCCCGGTACATATTACCTGAATCCCTACATCAACCGCGTCGACATCGTCGGCGTGCAGAGTCACAAGACCGAATTTGAAATCAGCTTTTTGTCCCGGGACGGCTTCCGGTTTCCCGTTAAGGGCGCGGTCGAATGGGCCGTCGATGAAGAGAAAGCGCCGGAGGTGTTCGTGCTCATCGGGGATGCCGGCGACATCGTCAACAAGGTCATCTTGCGGTCCGCGCTTTCGATGAGCCGAATTCAAGGCTCGAAATACAGCAGCGCGGACGTCATTAGCGGCACGGTCCGCAAAGCGTTTCAAGATGAGTTCAGCAAACATATCACTGCCGAATCCGGCAAGAAGAACATCCTCGTGAAAGCGGCGTTGATCAGCGAGATCGAACCTCCCCAAAAGATTGCCGAACCGATCCGCGAGCGCGAGATCGCGATCCAAACCCGCGCCAAGTACACCCGCGAAATCGAGCGGGCCAAGTCGGACGCGCAGGTCGCGCAGCAACGCAAGATGCAGGATCAAATCATCCGCGTCGTTACCGCCGAAACCACGTTGACCAATGATGTGCAAAAGGCGACGAAGGAAATGCAGGTGCAATTGATCGGGGCGCAACGCGACCTCGACGTGACGCGCAAGGATCTCGAGACCGC
>JBAXYB010000144.1:0-6744 GCA_037127585.1 Verrucomicrobiota bacterium | reverse complement strand
GAATGTCAAGACGTGACCCTGCGAAGCCCGGAGAAGATAAAATGACAACAAATGAACCTCAACAGCCAGCGACCATCGCTGGCCTAGATCATGTTAGAAATGTCGGGTTGATTCATGATGACATGGTACTGCACGGTTCGCCGCGCACGGAAGGCAACGCGTTGCGGCGGACAATCTATTTTGAATTTCGGTCGGTCGAACAGATCCGCGCCGAAGGGCCGTGGGGCGCGGACTGGATTGACCAACGGTTGCGGTTGATCCCGCTCGCGTTGAAGCGGCACCGGCAGCGTTACCCGCACGCGCCACAGTTTGAATGGAATGTGCTGTCGGAGTTTCGCCCGGCCATCGCCGACGATGAAGTTGCGGAACTGCGCGTGGCGCATCTGGTCCACACGCCGGGTTCGTATTGCAGCGCCGGCAGGGCCCACAAGGTGAAATGACGCGACTCACTTCCAAGGAACGCTTGCTCCGGCAAGTCCGCGGGCAGGAAGTAGACGAAGTTCCGACAATCGGCGGTTGGATCGGGGGCGCGCGTGTGCTCGCCGACTTGGCCGGTATCAGCCCAGAACAATACGTCGCCGCCCCCTTCCGGGGCATGCTCCGGGCGCACAAGGCACTCGGCGTGGACGCAATGGTCACGCCGGTTTATCCCACGGCCCTCGACCAAGTCCGCACGGGGCATGTGACGGAAGCCGAACATACCGGCGTCGAGCCGGAAGCGTTGCTCGACCGGGCGAACTCCTTGCCGGACAGCGAACGCGAAATCCTTAAGGACTTCGACGCAGTCGCGGCGGAGAAATGGTTTCGCGATTATTTCGAGGACGCGTTGGCCCGGTGGGAGGGGATCGTCCCGATTCCGAACTTCTGGGATCTCTGCGGCCATTTCCCGCTGTACGCGGAATACGGTTACGTGGCGTTTCTGTCCGCGTGCGCGCTCTATCCGGAAGCGGTTCACAAAATCTGGTGGACCAAAAGCGTCATCTCCAACGCCCGCTCCAAGATTCTCGCGCGGCTCTACCGGGAATACGACCTCGTCCCGCTCATGTTCTGCGGCGAAGACCTCTGCAACAACCAAGGCCCGATGGTCGCGCCCGAGTTTCTCCGGCAATACTATCTACCGACGGTCCGGCTCTGCATCGAACCACTGCTCGAAATCGGCGTCCGCTGCATCCACCACTGCGACGGCGATGTGCGACCGCTGGTGGACGACTTTCTCGCGACGGGTTTTACCGGCTTTCAAGGTTTCCAGTACGAGGTCGGCGTTGACCCGTACGAACTCCGCAAGAAGCGCGGCGCGCACGGCGAAGAGATGTTGTTCTTTGCCGGCCTCAGCGTCTCGCGCACCTTGCCATTCGGCACACCGGCCGATGTGCGCGAGGAAGTGGATTACTTCCTCGATTTCACCGATGGCGGGCGCGGGCTATTTCTGTTTACGAGCAACGTGACCGGCGTCGAAGTCCCCGCCGAAAATATTCGGGTGGCTTACAGGCACATCAAACAATGGAATCCCCGGCAACCACGCCAGGCTACACACCGGCCATGGCCGTTTGGAGAACTTCAACATGAGCCTACAAACTGACATAGAGAACTATCAACGCGACGGTTTTCTCATCGTCCGCAGAGAAGTCAAGGGCGCGGAGTTGAAACAGTTGGAGTGCGAGTTGACCAAACTGCGCGACGAAGTGGAGGCCGGCACGTTGCGCGGCAATCATCTCATGGAGAACCAACGCACGGCGCGTGTTGTCTTCAATCCGTATGACCACTCGCCGGCATTGCGCGAACTAGTGACGCGGGCCGACATGATCGAACGAGCGAAGGCCATGCTCGGAAACCGGATTCACCTCCACCACACCAAGCTGATGTGCAAAGCCGCGCGCGAAGGCACGCCGCAGCCGTGGCATCAGGACTATTTCTACTGGCCGGGGACGAAACCGAACCAGGTCGCGGTGTTTGTCTGCATCGACCCGAGCACGGTCGAGAATGGCTGCCTGCGGTGCATTCCTGGCTCGCACCAGGGCGGACTACGTGAACACAAACAGGAGTTCCACGCGGTGACCGGCGAGCGGCATTGGGTGTGCGCGGTGTCGCCGGAGGAACTCGACCGGCAGGTGTTGTTCACCGGCGAACCCGGTGACCTGATCTTTTTCGGCTCGTTGACCGTCCACGGTTCGGAGGGCAACACCTCCCTGATGGCGCGGCGCGCGGTGATTTACGAATATGACGAACTGGGCAATCTCACTCCGAGTCACGGTTGGGGCGCGCCTGTACCGGCGGTGGAATGGAAGTGAGGCCGCTGCGGATTATGCCGTTGGGGGATTCAACCACAATGACCGGTAAGGAGAGATTTCTGAAGACGCTGCGGTTCGAAGAGCCGGACCGGCCGCCGCATTTCGAGTCCATGTTCGAGTTGGAGCGGGAAGCGTTCGGCTTGCAGTTCCCCGACCGGAATGATTGGGCGACGAATCGGGAGAGAAAGATTGCGCTCTGCATGGAAATCTATCAGCGCATCGTGGAGCGTTATCAGTGGGATGCGCTGGCGGTGTATTGGCCGTGGGGTGAACCCGCGGGTGTCGCGGCTGCCAAGCGCACTTTTGGGGATGAGATTGCCATCGGCGGCATGGTCGGCGGAGCGCTCTGGTGCATTGACACGATTAGCGATTGGGAACAATTCGCGATTGACCTGTTCGAGAATCGCGCGCAGATCCACGCGGTGGCCGAGAAGAGTTGTCAGGCCGGGTTGGCCGCGATTGATCAATTGACCGGGGCTGGCGCGGATTTCATCTACCTACCCCACGATGTGGCGCACAACGGCGGACCGTTTTGTCGGGCAGAGGATTTTGCTGAGATCGTCACGCCGTACCTTGCCCGGCTTGTGGCGCGGGTGAAACAGCGCGGAGCAAGAGCTTTCTTCCACAGCGATGGCAATCTCATGCCGGTTCTCGACCAGATTTTGTCCTGCGAACCACACGCCTTGCAGTCCATTGATCCCATGGCCGGTATGGATTTCGCCGAGGTCAAACGCCGGACCTCCGGCAAGATGGCGCTCATGGGCAACGTTCAGTGCAACCTCATGCAGGACGGTCCGAAGTCCGCGATCCAGGAATCGGCGCAGTACTGCCTCCGCCACGGCACGCCCGGCGGGGGTTACATTTTCTCCACCTCCAACACCATCTTTCCCGGTATGCCGCTTGAGCACTACGAGTACATGCTCGAGGTGTTCCGGGAATTCAACCAGGAGAACTGTCAATGAGTCACAAAGTAGCCATTATTACCGGTGCCGCACGCGGCATCGGGTTCGGAATCGCCACCTGCCTCGCCAAGAAGGGGTACGCGATCGTCATTGCCGACATGGACGGCGCGGCAGCGCAGGCGGCGGCGGACAAGTCTGGCGGGCTGGGCGTCGCGTGCGACATCACGCAACGGGCGCAGGTCGAGGCGCTCGTACAGGCCGCCATCGCGAAGTTCGGGCGGATTGATGTGCTGGTGAACAATGCCGGCATCTGCCCGTTTGTGGATGTCATGGAGATGAGCGAGACGATGTTCAAGCGGACGCTCGACGTGAATGTGACCGGCGCGTTTCATTGCACGCAGTTGGTCGCGAAGGAAATGATCGCGCGCCAGATCAAGGGACGGATTGTCTTCATCACGTCGCTGGCGGCGAATGTGACCAGCGCGGTGCAGGGCGATTACGCGGCGTCGAAGGCGGGGCTGCACATGTTGATGAAGAGTTTTGCCATCGCGCTCGGGCCGAAAGGAATCACTTGCAACGCCGTTGCGCCCGGGATGATTCTCACCGAGATGACGAAGTGGCATTGGGAGAAACCGGAGAACGCCGCGTTCGCGAAGCAGCGCATCCCGGGCGGACGGATGGGCACACCAGAAGACATCGGCCACGCGGTCGCTTTGCTCTGTGCGGACGAAGCCGATTACATCAACGGCGTTGGTCTCATCGTGGACGGCGGGCATCAGGCGGTCTGCGCATGAAGATTGACCTGACCAACAAAGTCGCGCTGGTTACCGGTGCGACAGGCGAACTTGGCCGCGTCATCACGCGGACGCTGGCCGACTGCGGCGCGCGTGTGGCGGCGCATTACCACAAGGCGGCAGACAAGGCGCGGGAGTTACCGGCGGCGTGCATTGTCCAAGCCGATGTGACGAAGGAGGCGGATGTGTTGCGGATGCGCGACGAGGTGACGAAGCAACTCGGGGCGCCGGACATCATCGTGAACAACGCCGTCATCCAGTACCAGTGGGTTCACGTCCTCAAACAATCGCCAGCAGATTACCGGTCGCAGTTCGAGAGTTGCGTCCTGCACAACGTGCTCATGGCGCAGGCGTTCGTGCCCGGCATGGTCGCGAAGAAATGGGGGCGCGTGATCGCCATCAACACCGAGTGCGCGATGCAGAATTGGCCGAATCAATCCGCCTACGTTTCCGGCAAGCGCGGGATGGACGGCGTCCTTCGCTGTCTCGCGAAAGAAGTGGGCGAACACGGCATCACCGTCAACCAAGTGGCGCCGGGCTGGATGGTCAGCGAAACGCGTCCCGCGGCCGGCCGGCCCGAGGGGTATCGCGTCGGCGTCCCGTTGCAACGCTTCGGTCACGACCAAGATATCGCCAACGCGGTCGCCTTCCTCTCCAGCGACTTGGCGGGATTCATCACTGGGGTCTATCTCCCCGTCTGCGGCGGCAACGTCATGCCAGGGATTTAACCGATGGAAACCCCGCGCAAATCTCCCAACCTTGGATTCGCGGTTGGTCGGCCCCGCGGCCCGGGGCGTATTGCGCAATGAACACAACCACCGCGGGCTCGCCAGGTTTGCGTTGGCGACGAGCAGGAGTGTAAGAGCGGGTTTGGAAATTCGTCGACCGAGCTGCCAGCTCGTTCTACGGGATTCGCCATGCTGAATTTCAAAACCCGCACTTAGAATGGATGACGGATTGGCGGGGCGGGCTAGGCACTTTCAGCGGTCAGACTCGCGGAGAGACTCTTGTCTGTGTCGCGGCTTCTGCTACACTGCGCGCCAATGGCTGACACTCCGCATACTGATCCGCTGCTGCATACCGACGGGCTCGTGAAGATTTACGGCGACCGGCGGGTCGTCAATGGCGTGGCCATTAACGTGAAACGCGGCGAGGTGGTCGGGTTGCTCGGGCCGAATGGCGCGGGGAAGACGACGACGTTTTATATGACGGTCGGGCTGGTGAAACCCGACGGCGGCAAAGTCACGTTCGATGGGCAGGATGTGACGCACATGCCGATGCACAAACGAGCCCGGTTGGGCATCGGGTATCTGGCGCAGGAGCCGAGCGTGTTTCGGAAGTTGACGGTGGAAGAAAATATCCTGGCGATTCTGGAGACGTTGCCGTTGACGGCGGCGGAACGGAAGTTTCGGCTGGATTATTTATTGGAGGAATTGGATATTGCGCCGCTCCGCAAGAACAAGGCGTACACACTCAGCGGCGGGGAACGCCGGCGCTTGGAAATCACCCGGGCCTTGGTGACGGCGCCGAAGCTGATGTTGTTGGACGAACCGTTTAGCGGCGTGGATCCGATTGCGGTGTACGAAGTGCAGCAGATCATCACGGAGTTGAAACGCAAGGGGCTGGGCATTTTGGTGACCGACCATAATGTGCGGGAAACGCTGGCCATCGTCGATCGCGCGTACCTGATTTGTCAGGGCAAGGTTGAGGTGGAGGGCACGAAGGAGTTTCTAGTTAACGATCCGAAGAGCCGGGAATTATATCTCGGCCCACGCTTCAGCATGTAGAAAGGAAATTATCATGGATATCACAGTTACCGGTCGGCATCTAACCATCACGCCGGCCATTGAAGAGTACGCCCGCAAACGGGTGTCGGGCATTCACATCGATTTCCCGCGCATTCTCAACGCGCATTTCATTCTCGAAGTGGACAAGTTCCGGCAAGTCGCCGAAATCGTGTTGCATTGCGGCAATCACATCACCATCGAAGCGCGCGACGTGCATGAGGATTTGTACGCCGCCATCGACCGCGCCGTCGACAAGGCCGAGCGCCAGATTCGCAAGTACAAGACTCGCATCCAGGATCACCGGCCGCGCCGGGCCAAGCTCCAGCATTTCAACGAGCAGGTCTTCTCCCACGATCTCGAAGCCGCCGTGAGCCAGTCGAACCATATTCGCACCGAGCAATACCCCTGCAAGCCGATGTTCGTGGACGAAGCTGTTCTGCAACTCGAAGTTTCGGACAAGCGGGACTTCGTCGTGTTCCTGAACGCGGAGACCGAAAAACTCAACGTCCTGTACCGGCATCGCAACGGCGACTTCGGTTTGATCGATCCCACGTTGGCCTAACCATGGAGCCCGCTTCCATCCCGGTCGTCACCGCCGAACGATTCTACCTGAATCATGCGGAGCGGTTGCAGCTCAAGCTCATTGCCGGGGGCGGCGGATTGTCGCGCAAAATCCAGGAAGGCTCAGTGAACCGGCCCGGGCTGGCGCTCGCGGAATTCTTCCGCTACTTCGCCAACAAGCGCGTTCAAGTCATCGGCGGCGCGGAGTGGCAGTACCTCAAATCGTTGAGCAAAGAAGCCGCCATCAATCGCGTCAACCACCTCCTCGCGAAAAAAATTCCCTGCATCGTTTTCGCCCGCAACATCAACGTGCCGCCCTATCTCCTCGAACTGTTCGAGCGCGCACAAGTGCCGGCCTTCCGCACGAAGATGATCACGATGAAGTTCATCAACGCCGCCACCATCGCCCTCG
>JBAXYB010000143.1:0-6909 GCA_037127585.1 Verrucomicrobiota bacterium | reverse complement strand
TCACTTGCGGATGGACTCGACATGTTTGCCGCCGATCTTTTGCGTGTGGAAATCCCAGAGCAACCAATCGTCGTCAGGGACGAACTTTCCGAGCTTGCCGTCCCACTTGTTTGGCAACTTGTGGTTGAGCTTCTCCAGAAATGGCAAGAGCGGACGTTTCGGCTTGAAACGTTTCTCGTGCGCGTCGAGTGGGATGTCGGTGTGCCAGCCATACTTCTTCCGGTACGCCGCGAAGCCGAAGCCGTCGAAGAAATTCTCGCCGCCCACCAACGGCAAATACCACAGGCTCGGAATGCCGCGCGGGTTTTCCTTGATCGGAATTTCCCGCTCCAACCGGGCGAGCAGCGCCGCACCGGCGGGATCTTTCTCAAGATGCTTTCGCAACGCGTGCAACGTCGGGAACTCCACCGGCGGGCTGACGAACAGCACCGGCTTGTGCTGCATCGTCGCCATGATGATCTCGTGCGGGGTGCCGACGCTGTAGATGTTCGTTGGGCAATAGGAGATACTAAAGTCGCTGGTGTCCACCATGCGCAGATCAATATGGAGCGTCTCCCAGAATTGCCGGGCGCACCACGCCCGCGCCTTCGCGCCGGCCGTGCCTGGGGCATACGTCCACGTCTGCTTGATCTGGTCGCCGCTCTTGATGTCTTCGCGCCCGTACTCGTGCAACCCGCGCACATCTGGCTTAAACCACGGATCGAACACCGTCACGCCGGTCGTCTGGAGAAACTGACTGATCCGGTTGCGCCACCCGAGTTTCTTTTCGTCCGTGCGCGACGCCACGAAGTCCATCGGCCCCGACAGATAAACGCGCGCGCCTTGCAGCAATCCGCCGCGGCGGAGAGGTCCTGATTTCTTCTTCGAGCGAGCCATCGTCGTGACAGTATGCTAGCCGGTACGTCCACCAGCGACAAGCCGCAAGTTGCCGACACTACGCCTCACCCCGCCGGCATCACCATCACCAACGTCCAACCCGGCCTAGCTACGCCAAGCCCGCCGCCAGCTACATCACCGGCGCCGGCCTTAGGATTGACAGTGGCTACGCCGCGTGACAGACATGGATAAGCTGTTAACACAAACTGTCACGAGTGGAGATTTGATCCCGGCTTTCGATGAGCTTGTTACCGGTCCGACATTTGATCCAACATATGCGCAAATCCTATGGCCGGCGGAATCATAAGGATTTGGATGGGACTAGTTGCCGCATCGAGTGCGACTGTGAACGGCAGAAGGGCAGCTTTCGAAATGGACTTCTGCTCGCGTGGTTTCACACTGAACACCATATGTCGTTTGCCAGAGAAGATAGGTTCAGCCCTCGTGTAGATAAAAGCCTTCTCAAAGACGACAGCGGTCGCGTAATAGTCGTATCGGATGATAAATATTGTGTCTTCCTTGCCTGCTATGGGCCGCAATTCGTTATAAAACCTCGATGGGTCCATGGTCGCGCTGGATGGTTTGATGACAATCGGAATCTGCCGCGCTCCCAATTGACGAAGTTTACCTGAAGGAGGCCAGCCGTCACAGACTGCTCCTTGCGGTAGCACTACTTGAAGGACAGAATCGGTTTGGCTCGCGGAACTCTGGATCGTAGTTGTCACCTTGCTCGTAAGTTGAGTGACTAGTGCACTGTAGGGAATCTCGATAGTAAATGGGCCATATGTCCCATCAAAAGTACCGTTCACACTTACAAGCAGCTCGTCGTTACTCGTGTAATACGCAGCGATGAACCTATGAATCGAGTACTCTGATGATCTAGAGTTTGATTCGAGAAGACTGCTGGTGGCGCAACCAGATAAGCTTATGAGAAATACAAGGATGCACCGTTCAATAGCCTTTGCGCACACACACCCTCGTTAGCCCACAGACCGTCGGTTCGCAAGCTTCCAATTGATGCTAGCCGCCGGCAATCGCACCGATGATGGCGAAGGGCTCTTTACCGGAGAAGACTTCTTCCGGCAACGCTGTGTCCGCCGGCAAGTTGGACCAATCTTCTTCGCAAACGTAGAACCGCAGGAATGGACGGCGCTTTAGTGTGCCGTGGTCGCGAATCGTGCCGCGCAATACCGGGTACTGGAACTCGACAGCATCAAGCACCGAACCAATCGTAACCGGGGGCGACACATCAACGGTTACCTCGCACCCGGCAATCTGCGTGAGCGTGTGCAGGTGAAATGGGAGTTCGACGCGTATTGCAGCCACGACGCCCCTCACCCGACCTCTCCCTCAAGGGGAGAGGAGTTTGCTCTGGAAACTTTCTGCTCCCCACCGGGGGAGAGGATTAAGGTGAGGGGGAAGTTCATGGCAACGTCTGCACTTCCACCGACAACACTCCCGGCAAGTCGCGCACGATGGGCGTCCAGTTGTCGCCGCTGTCGGCGGAGCAGTACACTTGCCCGCCGGTCGTGCCGAAATAGATCCCGCACTTATCGAGCGAGTCCACAGCCATCGCGTCGCGCAGAATGTTGACGAAGCAATTCTCCTGCGGCAGACCTTTCGTAAGCGGCTCCCATTCGTCGCCGCCGGTCTTGCTCCGGTAAACGCGCAGCTTGGCATCAGGTGGATAGTGCTCGGAGTCACTCTTGATTGGGACGACATAGATGGTGTTCGGTTCGTGCGCGTGAACTTCGATCGGGAAACCGAAATCGCTGGGAAGATTACCGGAGACTTCGTGCCAGTTCTCGCCGCCGTCGTCGCTGCGGTTGACGTCCCAGTGCTTCTGCATGAATAACACGTTCGGACGGGACGGATGCATCGCGATGCGGTGGATGCAATGGCCGACTTCGTTGGTTTTGTCCGGTAACTCGTACTGCATGTTCAATCCCTTCGTCGCCGGCTTCCAGGTCGTACCGGAGTCATCAGTGCGGAACACACCGGCCGCGGAGATGGCGACGAAGATGCGATTGGGATTGGCCTTGTCGAGCAGGATGGTGTGCAGTCCCATGCCGCCGGCGCCGGGCTGCCAGAGTTCGCCCTTCGTGTGTCGCAACGCCGGCAACTCTTTCCACGAGTGGCCGCCATCGGTCGTCTTGAACAGCGCGGCGTCTTCCACGCCGGCATAACATTCGTCGGCGGTGGTCAATGACGGTTCGAGATGCCAGACGCGTTTGAATTCCCACGGATGTTGCGTGCCGTCGTACCAGAGATGTTTGCCGATTTCGCCCTCGTAGACAAACTTGTTGCTCTCGCCCATCGGGAAACCCTCGGGACTCTTGCCGCCCCCGCCGCCGGGCGGCGTCCACGTCTTACCCCCGTCGTCGGAGCGTTGGATGATCTGCCCAAACCAGCCGCTGGTCTGCGACGCGTATATCCGGTTCGGATCAACCGGTGAGCCTTTCAGGTGGTAAATTTCCCACCCGGCAAAGAGCGGGCCGTCCACCTTCCAGTTCTTGCGCGCGCCATCGGAAGTCAGGATGAACGCCCCTTTCTTCGTGCCCACCAACACGCGGACTTGGCTCATGGTGTTTTCCTTTCGGTCAACTTTTTCAGGCTCGCGAGTCCCTCCTCGAAAGGCGGGCCGCACATCTTGTCACAGTTCATGAACACGCTCACGAGCTTGCCCATGAAATTATTCTTCCCATACATCGCCCACCTCACGACGGTCTGGTCGCCGGCGGGTTTGAACGTGAAATCAACGGTGGCCACGCCTTCCATCGGCCGCTTCCAATCCATCCGCATCCGCACAAGCTCACCCGGTTTGCTTTCAGTGATGGTTGCCGAGCCGGCACCGATGTCTCTATTGCCATCCCAACTGCACACCGCGCCGACGCCCGCCTCCGGCCCGCTGTACGTATTCTTCACGTTGGGATCGACCTTCAGAAATGGATTCCAAGCATTGAATTTGTGGTGGTCGTTCACTTGATCGAATAACGCGAGCGCTGGCGCCGTGATCGTGGTGCTGCGTTCGACGCGGAAATCGGCGGGTCGCGTGAGGACGATGATGACAAACACCAGAATCAGAATGGCCACCGCAATCAATATTTTCTTGAGCATATAATTATCCTCCAATCAATCCGGCAAACTGTTTTCGACCAACCCAGAGCAAATAGAGCGATAGAACAATGATCGCATCCAGCATTGGATCGATCAGACTTTTTGCTGACCCGACACAAAGGTGAAACACGATGATGTTGATGATAATCGGCCCAAGCACAAGCAAGCCGAGGTTGCGCGTCTTGGGGATTGCCACGAGTATCGCGCCGGCCAGCTCGCAGACTTTTACAAACGTCATATATCCGGTCGGCCCGAACGCCGCCATGAAATGCGCGATCGGCGTGCCCTCCGGCATCTTCGGTATCGGTACAAGGTGCAACAACACCGGTACGCTTGCCGCCACGAAACACAGTCCCAGTAAAATCCCGGCAATTGTTGGAAGATATTTCTTCATCGGGTTACCTATTTTGCGCGTTCCCAAACGGCAAACACATTTTTCTCTGTGTCCATGCACATAACAAAGAATCCCATGCCCGGCACGGCCGTTTTCTTCACGATGATTTTTCCACCAAGCTTCGTCACCTTCGCCGCTGCCTTGTCCACCGAATCAACGAACACATAATTCGTGATCTTCTGTTGCGGATCGCAGCGCTTCATGATCCCGCCGTCCGGCGAAGCGTCCGCGCCGCCGGTATCAATGTGCCAATACTCCATCCCCGGCATCTTATTGATCTTCCAGCCAAACATCGCCTTGTAAAACTTCTGCGCCCGCTTCACGTTGTCGGCGGGGACTTCAAACCACACGATACTGCCTACTGGATTCTTCATCTTCATTTCCTTTCAGGTAATCCGGCCAGTTCCACAACCGGTCGCACTTCGACCGTGCCCCACCGCGCTGCCGGAATGCGCGAGGCAATCTTGATCGCTTCGTTCAGATCTTGGGCATCCACCATGAAATAACCGCCGAGCTGCTCCCGCGTCTCCGCAAATGGCCCGTCGGTAATCATCGGTTGGCTCGCGCGCAGCCGCACACACGTCGCCGTCGTGACCGGCTGCAACGGACTCGCGGATACGAATTGGCCGCGCTTTTGCAAATCATGACAGAGCTGCGTGGACTCCGCGTAACACTTCTCGCGATCCACCTCGGCGAGGACTTTCTCCTCGGCGTAAATCAGCAGCATGTATTTCACTTGAACGCCTCCGCGAAATCTTCCAACTCCGACAACTGCCGGATTTCCACGTCCGCGTCGTCGAACGGCGCTTGCTTCAACCATTCGACCGCATCCTTGTGCGTCGGACACTGCCAGATCCAATAGCCGCCCACCAACTCCTTGGTCTCCGCGAACGGCCCGTCGGTCACGCTCGCCTGGCCGGCGCGAAAACGAACCCGCGTGCCTTTTGAACTCGGTCGCAATCCATCCCCCGCCAACATCACGCCGGCCTTGGTCAGCACGTCGTTGTATTTCCCCATCTTTACCAGCAAGTCCCGGCTCGGCAACTGACCCGCCTCGAACTCCTTCGTCGCTTTGACGATCACCATGAATCTCATTTTTCGATCTCCTGTTGATTGGTTGATTTCGTACTTCCACGAGCTAGTCGTTCGGGCCGACCGGAATTCGACAGCCATTTAACTCCTGTAACCGATTTCTCAGAAACCGTTGTTCCGGCTCCTGTTGCGTCAATGCCAACGCCCGTTCATAAGAGACTTTCGCCTCCACAATGTTCCCCAACCGCCGGCAAAGATCCGCCCGCGCCGCATGCGCGAACCGGTAATCCGACAAATCCCCGCGCGCCAAAATCTCATCGACGATCTTCAATCCAGCCCCCGCTCCATCGCGCATTGCCACCGCCACCGCACGATTCAACTCAATCACCGGCGACGACTGCAACTCCAACAACTGATCGAACAACCCAACAATTCTCGCCCAGTCCGTCTGCCCGGCATGAACCGCCGCAATCGCCGCTTGCAACGCATACGGCCCCGGCACCGTTCGCTCGACAAGCATCAACCCTTCGGAAATCAACTCCCGGTTCCACAACGACCGGTCCTGGTCTTCGAGCAAAACCAAATCACCGGCCGGCGAAGTTCGCGCCGTACGCCGCGATTCCTGCAACAGCATCAAGGCCAGCAAGCCGGCCACCTCCGACTCCGGTAACAATTCCCACAACAACCGCCCCAATCGAATCGCCTCCCCGGCCAAATCCGTCCGCGCCAACGTCGAGTAGCCTTCGTTGAACACGAGATAAACCACCTGCAGCACCGCCTCCAAACGCACCGGCAAGTCCTCGCGTTCCGGCACTTGATAAGGAATCTTCGCATCCCGAATTTTCGATTTTGCGCGAACGATCCGCTGCGCCAGAGCTGCCGGCGTCGTCAGAAATGCGCCGGCGATTTCCTCAGTCGTCAACCCACAGACTTCCCGGAGCGTCAGTGACGCGCGCGCTTCCGGTGCGAGCGCTGGATGGCAACAGGTAAAAATCAACCGCAGCCGGTCATCTTCCCATTCACAAACTTCGGGAATCTCCGGCTCAAGCTCAGCTTGCCGGGCGCGTTTGCGCAGCGCATCAATTGCCCTAAACCGCCCAGCCGAAACGAGCCAAGCCCGCGGATTCTCCGGCACGCCGTCCGCCGGCCATTTCTCCAGCGCCGCGCGGAAGGCATCGTGCAACGCGTCTTCCGCCAGATCAAAATCGCCAAGCAAACGGATAAGCGTCGCGAGAATCCGCCGGGACTCGGTACGATACACCGCGTCCACAGTTTCGCGCACTTGATCGGCGGCGATTGTTGTCATGACCAAAGCTGCAACCCGACCGTTAAATATTACAGGCTCGGTAATTTGTCAGCCGGTTTCTCAATCAACCGCTGGTACTCCGTCTCGCTAACCACCCTCGGAATGGCGTGGCAGACTTTCTCCCAACCAGGGAAGTTCCACAAATTCGGGAAATCCCGGCATTGCTGCGGCTTGACCGACTGAA
>JBAXYB010000142.1:0-6995 GCA_037127585.1 Verrucomicrobiota bacterium | reverse complement strand
TTGGTAGCGGGGGTGGGATTTGAACCCACGACCTTCAGGTTATGAGCCTGACGAGCTACCGGGCTGCTCCACCCCGCAGTCAAATCTGTGGTGACCTTAGGGGCGTAACCCTAGGACGTCAAGCTCCCTTATCGATGCGGCGAAGATTTCTGCGCCGCGGGGGGCGGCGGCAATACGGCGGGTTGCGTGGACTCGAACCGGAAGATGATTTCGTTGGCTTTGGCAAGGTTGAGCTTGTTGCGGGCGGTGCGCTCAACGTAGCTCGGATCAGTCTTCAACGACTCAATTTCTTGGCGTTGCTGCTTCTCGGTTGTTTCCTGACGGATGATCTCGGAGTCAAGCCGCTGCAACTCCAGTTGCATCTCATGCCGGCGATGAAGCGCCGGCACGAATAGAAATACCGCCACACCCGCCGCCACGATGCCGGCAAACACAACAAATCCCAGCGACTGAATTCGCTGCCACAAAACTTGCCAATTCATCCGGTTAGAGTTTTCCTCCATAAACCGCATTCTTCCCGAGCAATTCCTCGATCCGAAGCAACTGGTTGTACTTGCAAACCCGGTCGGTGCGGCAGAGCGAACCAGTCTTGATCTGGCCGGCATTGGTCGCGACTGCGATGTCGGCAATCGTCGTGTCCTCCGTCTCGCCGCTGCGATGGCTGATGACGGCGGTGTAGTTGGCTTCCTTCGCCATCTCGATGGCGTCGAGCGTCTCCGTCAGCGAACCGATCTGGTTCACTTTCACCAGAATCGAATTTGCCGTACCGGTGTCGATGCCGCGCTTGAGGAACTTCGTGTTCGTAACGAACAGATCATCGCCGACCAACTGGGTCTTATCGCCGATGGCATCGGTCAGTTTCTTCCAGCCATCCCAATCGTTCTCCGCGCAGCCGTCCTCGATGGAAATAATCGGGTACCGCTTCTGGAGATCCTTGTAGAAAGCCACCATCTCATCCGACGAACGCTTCGAGCCGTCGGACTTCTTGAACACATACTTCTTCGATTCCTTGTCGAAGAACTCGCTCGACGCCACATCGAGCGCAATGAACACATCCTTGCCGAGTTTGTAGCCGGCATTCTTCACCGCGAGCGCGATCACTTCGAGCGCGTGTTCGTTGCTGTTGAGCTTGGGCGCGAAACCGCCTTCGTCGCCGACCGCCGTCGAAAGTTTATTCGCTTTGAGCACGGCTTTGAGCGCGTGGAAAATCTCCGCACCCATTTGCAACGCGTGCCGGAAACTGTTCGCGCCCTTCGGCATCACCATGAACTCCTGGCAATCGATCGGTGCGTCGCTATGCGCGCCGCCGTTCATGATATTCATCATCGGCACCGGCAACACCTTCGCGTTTGGCCCGCCGAGATATTTGAACAACGGTTGCCCGACTGCCGCCGCCGCCGCATGCGCGTTCGCGAGCGAAACGCCGAGAATCGCGTTCGCGCCGAGTTTGCCTTTGGTGGGGGTGCCGTCGAGCGCGATCATCGTCTGGTCCAGCCCGATTTGATCGAGCGCGTCGTGACCGAGGAGCGCGTCGGAAATCTTCGTATTGATGTTGGCGACCGCTTTCGCGACGCCCTTGCCGAGATACCGGCGTTTGTCGCCGTCGCGCAACTCCCACGCTTCGTGTTCGCCGGTGCTGGCGCCGCTGGGCACGGCGGCCCGACCCGACGCACCACAAGCCAACTCCACATCCACTTCAACGGTTGGATTCCCTCGGGAATCAAGAATTTCACGGCCCTGAATTCGAATAATTTTAGTCACAGAAACTTACAACCTCCTTATGCGCCGCATTCTATGGGCAACGCCGGCCTGGTCAAGAAATTAAACGCGCCGCGCCGCCGCGCTCAACGCATCCAACACGCGCGCATTCCCGAGCGAATCCGCCTCCGTAATCAGTGGTGTGCATTCCTGCCGGACGCACGCCGCGACATGCGCGAGTTGCCGGGCGAAGTTCGTGAACTGATGCGCCGGTACGTCCGCCGGTTCGACGCGGATGGTCTCGCTCTTGGTGCCGCGCACGACCGAAAACTCCGTCGGCCAGACCGGCGGCATCCACGGATGCGGGATGAGAATGCGCCCGGCCGTGCCGATAATCTCCGCCCCGAAACTGGGCTCCGATTCGAAGCTGCAACAGAATTGCGCCGTCACATCTTCCGGGAACTCCAACGTGCCGGTCAGTGTCAAGTCCACCGCATCGCGGAAGTGCGCATTGGCCGAGACGCGGATGGGTTCGCCGCCGGCCACCACCCGCGAGAAATTCACGCAGTAACAACCCACATCCAGCAACGCCCCGCCGCCGGCACTCTTGTCGTAACGCGGATTGCTTGGTTCGCGTCCCTGGCTCATCCGGGCGGAGCGGATATGTAAGAGACGGCCGATGTCGGGAACCCGTTCGAGGATCATCAACATCTGCGGATGAAACCGGTACATGAACGCTTCCATGAGCAGCTTGCCGGTCGAATGAGCGACGGCAAACATCCGTTCGACTTCGCCGGCATGACAGCCAAGCGGCTTCTCACAGAGCACATGCTTGCCGGCTTGCAGGGCACGGATGCTCCATTCGCAATGCAGGCCGTTATGCAATGCGTTGATGACGACATCGACAGTGGGATCAGCGAGCAACGCATCGTAGCTGGTATGCGCGCGCGGGATATTATTCTGCAAGGCCACAGCGCGGGCGCGTTCGCCATCCCGGCTCGCGATGGCGACGAGTTCCAGCCCAGGCAACAGCCGGCAAGCGTCCGCGTATTTGCGGACAATCCAACCGGAGCCCAGAATGCCGAAGCGCGTGTTCATCGCGCGACAGTCTACCAAGTCAGCCAGTAAGCGTAGAGGAAATACACCAGCCCGGTAACGCCCGGTAGAAAGCTGATGAACCACATCGGTTGCTTCTTCAACAACCCCGCCATCGCCGACAAGATGATGGCCACTTGCAGGTACAAGACCGCCTGGCCAAACAGCTCGGCAAACTTCGCCGATTCATCCCGCGTCTTCTCATGGCCTTCGGCTTTAGCTTTGATCGCTTTCTTTTCGCCGTCGTACCGAGTGAGTTCCTGCGCGTAGTGGTCGATGGTTTCTTTGTACTTCGCCTGCGCGTTTTCCGGCGCGGCCAACGCCTGCAACGTCAACGCCTCGCGCTGTAGTTCGTACAAATGCTGTTTCGTGCTTTTGGCCTGGTAAAACGCCCATTGATCCGACGCCAGAATCTGGTGTGCGGTGGACTTCCCGGAATACCCGCCGGCTTTCGACGAACCCAACGTTGCCGCCGCCGAAAAAATCAGAGTGCTCAACGCCAACCAATTCAGCCATTTCTCTTTTTTGTCGTCTGCCATAATGAGTCAGGAAAGAAACAAAATCCTCTCGGTGATGGCAAGTTCTTTTGGAGGGACGCGCTCCGTCGCGTCCGTTCGCGGCGGCGGCCACGATGGAGCGTGGCCCTCCAACTACAGGAACAGCTCGTTCACGCGTTCCGGCGGTCGCGCGACGACCGCCCGTTTCCCGCAAATCACGATGGGGCGCTGCAATAGGATGGGATTCTTTACGATGGCATCGAACAGTTCCGCGTCGGTCTTCTCCGTGAGTTGAAGCGTGGCGTATTCGTCTTCGTTGTCGCGAATGATCTCCCGCGCCGGTAAGCCGAATGACCGGAGTGTCTTTGCGTCCGGTGGCGTCTTTAGGTATTCGATGACGACCGGCTCGATGCCGTGTTGCCGGAGGATTTCGAGTGTTTGCCGGCTCTTCGAGCAGCGCGGGTTGTGGTAGATGATGAAGTCGTTGGCCATGCCGGCTGGTTTATAGCGGTTGGTGGGTGCATTTTCCACTTTCCGCTTCTCGCCTCGGCTGCTACGTTGCGCGCCAATGACACAAGGTATCAAGTGGCTGTATCTCGTTTCGCTGGCGATGTGGGTTGGCAGCATCATGTTCTTCAGTTTCGTGATCGCGCCCACCATCTTCAAAGTTTTGAAACCGGAGGACGCGGCGAAATTGCAGCGGGCGCTGTTTCCGAAATACTATTTCGTCGGCATCGTTTGCGCTGGCGTCGGGATTGTCTGCGTCGGGTTGCTGCTATTCGAACGCGCGTTTGGCAAGTGGCCAGGAGTGTTGAGTCTGCTCTTACTGGCCGCGATGGGCGCGACGGATTTGTGGCTCCGGCAAAGCGTCGTGCCGCACATGGCGGAGATTCGCGAACAACGCACCGCGGCAAAAGAACCTGACCCTGCCATCGAGGCAGAATGGAAATCACTCCATAGTCTCAGCGTGCGGTTGAACGTCGCGGTCTTGCTGTGCGGCTTTGTGCTCGTGTTTCTGGTGGTCTTTTCCCGAGTGGTCTAAGTTTTGAATCGAACCGCTACATTCGCCCAGTTTGGTAAACCGGTTTTACTGGCCGTCGCGCTGTTGACCGGCTGCGAACGGGCCGTCGAACAGCGCCCGGTCGTGCCGGCGGCGCCGAGCATGATGCCGCCGCCGCAGGCGACCGGGTATGAGATTGCGACGGTTCGCGTCCGGCCACCGCCCAATACCGGTGGGCTTAATTTATTCGCCGGCCTCAAGCGCGATGGTCGCATTGTCGCTCGCGGTGCGGCTGCGCTGACGGCGACCGGCGTCACGGAATTCGTCGTGCGCGCGCTCGACAAAACCATTCAACTCAAGAGCGGCCCGTACGAACTCTCGCTCGTCATCGACCGCGATGGGACGTTAGAATGTAATCCCAGTTACGGCGATCTGTTTTTGCAGGACACGTGGGAATGGCCGAAGGTCGCGAAGGTTGTCGCTTACGAAGACCCGAGCCGGTGGCAGTTGAAACGGTTGGAGAACGCGGCCAAACTGATCACCGTCCATTATCGCCGGCACGATGAAGATTATGCCGATGCCGGAATCTGGTCGTGGGACGTGAAAGAGGAGAAGTCCCCAGCCCAAAACGAACTCCAGCCGGTGGGACGCGATGATTTCGGTTTGATCTTCCAGTTGTACCGGGGCGACTACGGCGCCACCGGTAATGCCGAGAAGATCGGGCTGGTGCCGCGCTTGCATGCCGACTGGAATCAAAAAGATGCCCCCGACAAATTCTGGACGCCGGCTCTCGGCAATGAGGTTTATCTCATCGGCGGCGACGCCAATATCTATATGAAGAAGCCCGCCATCGCTAAACAAGTAATCGCGGCGTTCGTCGACACGCGCGATCAACTCGTCGTCCAAGTCTCGGAGCCAATCCCGGCGCCGCCGCCGGTCACCGTGACCGACCAGGCCGGTAAGAATCTCGTCGTGACCTCCGTCCATAAAGAAAAGGCCAACGCCATCGCGGTGACGCTCGCGGCACCTCTCGATATTGCCGGGACGAGCTACACGGTAAGCGTGGCCGGTTTCGCGGGGAGCGTGCCGGTAACGCCGCGGAGGATTTTGGATGATCCAGATTTGTTCTGCGACCGGCAGGCCGTACTCGGGGCGACGTACACGCGGGAAGCGACGACATTTCGAGTTTTCGCACCGACCGCGCGGGCGGTCAGCGTGGTGCTCTACGACGCGGCGACCGGCGCGGCGGGGCGGCGGCTCATTGGGATGGTCGCGGCCGGGAAGGGGATTTGGGAGTCACGAGTTGCCGGCGATCTCGCTGGAAAATTCTACGCCTACAGCCTCACCGGCGATGGGTTCGCCCCCGACCGGGACGTGACCGATATCTATGCCGTCAACGCCGTGGATAATTCCCGGCGGGCGCGGATCACGGACATGGCCGCGACCAATCCGCCGGGTTGGGAGGGCGAGGCTCCTGCCGAGCCACGGGCGGAAAAGACGGCTCGCCGGGAGGCTCGCCCTCCTGGGGGGAAATACGGTCCAGTGGTCGCGGCGCCGCAGGACATGGTCGTGTACGAGATGCATGTGCGCGACTTCACCATTGCGCCGAACTCGCCGGCCAAACCGGAACACCGGGGAAAATACCTCGGCTTCATTGCGGGGATTGAGCACTTGAAGGAACTCGGGGTGACGCATGTGCAGTTGCTCCCGATTCAGGAATTTGAGAATGACGATTTTGGGACGAACTACAACTGGGGTTATATCACCACGCTGTTCAACTCGCCGGAAGGCTGGTTCGCGTCGAATCCAAATGACGACAGTCGGATTCGGGAACTCAAGCAAATGATTACGGCGTTGCACGAGGCCGGGCTCGGGGTGATCCTGGATGTCGTCTACAATCACACGTCGAACAATGCCCCGTTCAACTCACTGGTGCCCCGGTATTACTACCGGTTTGACGCGTATGGCGGTTATCTGAACGGCTCCGGCTGCGGTAACGATTTTCGCACCGAAGCGCCGATGGCGCGGAAGTACCTGATCGACTCCTTGAAGTTTTGGGTCACGGAATACGGGATCGACGGGTTCCGGTTTGACTTGATGGCGCTGCTCGATCTGGAGTCGATGAAGGAAGCCGAACGCGAACTGCGCGCGCTCCGCCCGGACGTCATCCTCTATGGCGAACCGTGGGCCGCCGGCCCGAGCACAGCGAAAATTCCGACGAACAAACAAACCATCGGTGGCACGCGCATCGGGGCGTTCAACGATGCGATGCGCAATGCGCTCGTCGGCTCGCCGTTTGACAAAGCGCACCCCGCGTTCGTGCAGTCGGGTAATGACCGCGACGCCTTGCAGCGTGCGATCCAAGGCCAATGGCGCGATTGGAGCGACGGTCCGCATCAAGTCATTCAGTTTATGAGCTGTCACGACAACTACGTCATCTATGACAAGCTCCAGGCGTCAAAGCCCGGCGCGTCGCACGCGGACATCATCGAGATGATGAAGCTCGGGTATCTCGCGCTCTTCACGGCGCAAGGCATCCCGTTCATCCACGGTGGTGAAGAATTTGCCCGCACGAAAAAGGGTCACGAAAACAGCTACAACGCGCCCGACGACGTCAACGAAGTCGATTGGTCGCTGAAGCAACAGAATCGTGGCTTGTTCGATTACGTCCGCGACCTGATCGCGTTGCGCAAAGCACACCCGGT
>JBAXYB010000141.1:0-7015 GCA_037127585.1 Verrucomicrobiota bacterium | reverse complement strand
CCGCCAGATTGCTCTGACTCCCTCGGTGTCATTTATCCATGAGGCAACGGGTCAGAAGGTCATCCCAAACCGGAAATGGGCGTCGGGAAAGTCGAAAGGTCACTCTGAGAAAACTCCGGCATGTGGCAAACGAAAAGGGTTGCCCCGGTTGCGGGGCGTTCGTAACCTCTCGACGCATGAGCAATGTCGACAGAAGCGGAGCATGAAACCGAAAATCTATATCGAGACGACGATTCCGAGCATGCTCGTGGCGCGACCGAGTCGTCAGGTGTTGATTGCCGGGCAACAGCAGGCGACGCGCGACTGGTGGACGCAGCGGCGGCAGCGGTTTGATTTGTACGTCTCGGTGTTCGTCACGCGAGAAATTGCACAGGGCGACACCGTGGCAGCGAAACAGCGTGCAGCGGTGCTCGCGGACTGTGGCGTGCTTCCATTTCCCAAAGAAGCGGAGGCACTGACGCGAGCGTTGTTAGCCAGTCGGCTGATTCCCGCAAAGGCTGAGACCGATGCCGCCCATGTGGCGACTGCCGCCGTGCATGGGATGGACTTTCTACTGACGTGGAATTGCCGGCATATCGCCAACGCGGTAATTGTCGAGAAGCTGCGCGCGGTGTGTGAGCGCGAAGGTTTCAGCGCGCCGGTCATCTGCACTCCGCACGAATTGATGATATAATGAGTCCTATGAAACACGAAATTCTCGAAGAGATTTGGCGCATCCGCGACAAGATTTCCGCTGAGTGCGGCCACGACTTGAAGCGATTGGCAGCTCTGATGCGGGAGGAAGAGGGAAAGTTTCCTGACCGGCTCGTGCGCCTGCCCATTCGCCGGAAAACTTCTTCGCGACGGCACCGCGTCACCCATCCGGCGAAACCGTGAGTAACTACGGTGACAGGCGCTGTGGCATCGCAAGGCAAACCAGCAAAGGGCCGGTGCTCATGAAACATTTCACGACATGAGCCACGCAGACAAAGTCCTCATTATCGGTCTCGACTGCGCCGAGCCGTCACTGGTGTTCGACAAATGGCGCGATCAACTGCCAAATCTTTCGCGGCTGATGCAGCACGGTGCGTGGACGACGATGAATTCGACCACACCGCCGATCACAGTGCCGGCGTGGTCATGCATGATGTCGAGCAAAGATCCCGGCACGCTCGGCATCTACGGGTTTCGCAACCGGAAAGATTTCACCTATGCCGGTCTGTCGTTCGCGACTTCGACGGCGGTGAAAGAGCCGCGGCTCTGGGACATTCTCGGGAAAGCCGGCAAGCAATCCATTGTCATCGGCGTGCCGGGCACTTACCCGGTCTCGCCCGTTAGCGGAGCGATGGTGAGTTGCTTTCTCACGCCCGACCCGGTCACGAGTCAGTACACGTACCCGGCCAATCTCCGCGACGAAATCGACGCGGTGCTCGGCAAGAATCAATACATGGTGGACGTGTCGGATTACCGGACGGAGAACAAGGCGGCGGTGTTGCGCGAAATTTATGAGATGACCGACCGGCGCTTCGCGCTCGCGAAACACTGGCTCAAAACACGGCCGTGGGATTTCTTCATGCTCGTCGAGATGGGTGTCGACCGGATTCATCACGCGTTCTGGAAGTACTTCGACGAGCAGCATCGCAAGTACGAGCCGGGACCATTCACGAACGCCATCCAGGATTACTACATCCATGTCGACAAACTTATCGGCGAACTTCTCGCCGTCGTACCGGCGAAGACGGCGGTGATGATTGTCTCCGACCACGGCGGCAAGCGCATCGACGGCGGCATTGCCGTGAACGAATGGCTCATCCGCGAAGGCTACCTCGTCTTAAGTGAGTATCCGAAAACGCCGGCACCGCTCGGCAAGCTGAAGGTGGATTGGACGAAGACGAAGGTCTGGAGCGAAGGCGGTTATTACGCGCGCGTCTTTATCAACCGGCAAGGCCGCGAGCCGCAAGGCATCGTGACTGCCGGCGAATACGAGCCGTTGCGCGACGAGTTAATCCGTAAGCTCACTGCGCTTGGCGACGAAAATGACAAGCCGATTGGGACGAAGGTTTACCGGCCTGAGCAGCTCTACAAGAAATGCAATGCTATCCCGCCAGATCTCGTGACGATCTTCGGCAACCTCTATTGGCGCAGCATCGGCAGCGTCGGCTACAACGCGGTTCACGTCTTTGAAAATGATACCGGCCCCGACGATGCGAACCACGCGCAAGACGCGATGTTTATGCTGAGCGGTCCCGGCATCGGTGGCGGCAAGATTGCGCCGATTGATTTGCTTGATGTCGCGCCGACGGTGTTGAAGCTATTGGGGCAGTCGATACCGGCGGATATGCAGGGGCGCGCGCTTTAGGAATTCCAGACGCGTTTGTATTTCGGCGTGCGATTCAATAGGCGCGTGATCTTCGGCCAGAGTTGCCGGATGAAGTTCTTGTCAGTCTTGCCGGGCGCGTAGGCTTTGTAGACGCGCATCACATCCGTCCAGGAACACTTCCCATGCGCTCGGAGGGAGAACGCTAACGCGGCGGCGTCCTTCAGATACCACCGTTCACGATGCCGGCGCGGGCCGAGGACGCGTTGGAGGTCGATGAGGTAAAGCTCTCCGCCGGCGACGAAAATATGTTTCAGGTACAGATCCTTGTGGATGAAGCCGGCCGCGCGCAGGCGCCGGGCTAACTCACCCACTTGCCGGAGGAGTTGCCGGCGTTGTGGGGTGGCGAGCGTTTGGAGGTGTTCATCGGCGGGAACGCCGCCGGCAATTTCCTGTTGGAGCAGGAAGCTCGCGAAGCCTCGCCGGCCGAGCGCGACCGGGGTTGCGGTGAGAAAACCGTGTTGCCGGAGCAGGTGCATTTTGCGCCATTCGCGCGCGGCTTCGTCGTCGCAGCCGGGCCAGTGGATGAGGCGGAGGAATTTTTTCGCGGGCGAGAGATAGCCGCGTTCGTAGCGTTTCAGATACATGGCAGTGCCATGTATCATGACGCGAATTGTTGAGCGACCGGGGACAGCCCGCACGACATTCGTCGCTGGTAACGCCATGAACTGCTCGAAGGTCTCGAGACCGGGTTGTCTCGCAAACGAACTGAACTCAAGCGTCGTCATGAGGGCGTTCGAGGACGGCAATCCACGCTTCGGAGAGGCCGGGGGCGACGGAGATGAGTTGCTTGAGTTTCAAGCCGGACTCGGCGATTTCCGCCAGCAGCTCGGCGCGGGACAGGCGGGCGTTTAGCGTTTTGCGTAAACCAAGTTTGTAGCGCAGCCAACGGCCAAGGTATTTGACGGTGTACTTGTGGTAGTAGCTGACGACGAGGGTCGGCGCCGTCTTCGCCATCGCTTGCACGGCGCGGATCCGTGTCGGCCGGTCGACGAGATTCATGAAGCGCATGCAGAAGACTGCGCTGATGGTGCCGTCGCGAAACGGCAACCGGAACAGATCGCCTTGGAAAAACTGGGCTTGGCTGTTCTTTTGCGCCATCGCAATCATCTCCAGCGAAATGTCGCTGGCGAGGGTGCGATAGCCGAGTTCGCTCAGGTACGCGGTGAAAATGCCAGTGCCGCAGGGGGCGTCGAGGACGCGCGCGTTGGCCGGGACGTCGCGCAAGGCTTGCCGGATGGCGCGGCGCATGTTGGCGAGATTGAGCGATGCCTCGGCGCCGACGTAGCGCGATTGATCGTAGCGGGCCGCGACTTTGGGGTCGCGGTAACGAGTTTGGATATGGTCAAGCCGGTCACTCATGCGGGGCGATAATGCCCGTTGCGTCCCGGCGGCGCAAGCGGTTAGTCCTTGTTCTCCCAAACTTCCAGATACCGGGAGTATGCGGGATACCGGCCAATTTCGCGGGAGGGGCGATTTTTCCAGCGTTTGTAACTCCACAGCCACGCCTCGGGCGCGCGCCGAATTACGCCTTCGCAGAAGCGCAGGCAATCTTGGTTGATCGTATGTTCGTCGGTGGTTTCGCTGGTGATGTCGAGGGTATATTCGAGGCGCATCCGCCCGTCGGGCAATGGATAGGCAATGCCGCCGACAATCGCCGCGCCGGTATGCCGGGCCAGCGCGCCGATGGCGGCGTGGTTGAAGACCGGCAGGCCGAAGAAGTCCAGCCAGTCGCCGCCGCGTTTCTTGCCGGCGTTCATGTCGATGAGCATGGCGATGCAGCCGCCGCGTTTGAGGGTTTTCAATAAGCCCATCGCCGCGGATTTGTTGGGGACAAGCCGGTTGCCGGAGACGCCGCGTAAGCGACCGAAGATGGCTTCCAAGGCTTCATTCGGCATGGCTTCTTGCACGACGGCGATGTTGTTGAAACCGTGCCACGCGGTAGCGATGCCAATCAATTCCCAATCGCCGGTGTGCATGGTGACGAAAATGATGGGCTTGCCGGTGGCGTTTAGGGCGCGGACTCGCTCCAATGAGGCGGTGTCAACGTCGATTAGTGGCGAGATATTCTCACGGGTGAGTCGCGACGACCAGAATAGCGTGAGCAAGGTCGCGCCGGCATTGCGCAACGACTCGCGGGTGATGCGGCGTTTATCCGCGAGAGACCGGGTATCTCCAAAAACGATGTCGAGGTTTTGGAGCGCGATTCGCCGGGCGCTGGGGACGAGCCAATAGATGAGTGTGCCGAGCGTCCGCCCGGTGGCGCGGACAAACCGGCGGGGAAATTTCGGGACGAGCCACGCGAAGGCGTTGAGCACGGCGCATTCGATGGCAAAGCGCAGGCGCTTGCCGGCGGGGAATTGTTTGCGGGCTTCTTTCACCGGCGCGCCTCGCGGATGCGTTTCAATTGCCGGTCGCGCTGCGGGGCAGCGAGCGCGAGGAGGCGGGCGATAAGTTGTTTGTCTTCCGTCGTCAGCGATTCGTGCTGCCGGTAGCGGAGGAAGAAACGGAGGCGTTCAGTCCGACGAAAGAAGAATGGCGCGGCCGCGTCGAGGGTCGCGAGGTCTTGGGCGATGTCGCCGGGGCCGCCTTTGTGGGCGTCGAGGAGGAAGAAGCGGTTACCGGAGAGAATGATATTGCGCCAGTAAAGATCGTGATGAACGAACCCGCGGGCGTGGAGGCGGCGAACGATGTCGGCGAGTTCGTAAGGAAGCTGCCGGTATTCATCAAGCGACACCGCGTTCGGAATCGCTTCGCTGATGAGGCAGGAGCGCACCATCCAACCGGCCCGGCGTTCCTCGCCGTAGGCGACCGGGGCGGGAGCGTCGAACCCCCATTCGCGGAGCCGGTGGAGGTTTTCATACTCGCGCCGGGCTTTCGACTTGCCAAAGAAAGTTCCGCGCAACGCGCCACTCCAAAGTTGGCCGAAGGAATTCGACCAGTATTTCTTGATGAAGACAGTGCGACCGCAAATTTCGACCCGCCGGACTTCGGTGGTTTGGCCGCGTTTCACGACTGTGCCGGTCGCGAGAGCATAGATCGAGGCGACGCTTTCGGTTCGCAGGATGGCCTGCCAATCGGGCGCGCAGATGAGTTTTGCCGTGGCTAACATCGCCCGCTGTTGTATCATGCCCGCGTTGAAACAGAGAATTGGAATCCTCGGCGGTACCTTCAATCCCATCCACCTCGGCCATCTGCTCATTGCGCAAGATGCGTTGGAACAGGCGGGGTTGGATCGTGTCATTTTCATTCCGTCTGCCACGCCCCCGCACAAACCGCTCGCCGGCAATGTCAGTTCCGCGCACCGGCTGCAGATGGTAAGGCGCGCGCTGGCGACAGATCCGCGGTTTGCTGTCGATGATCTGGAGATTCGCCGGGGTGGCCGATCCTATTCCGTCGAGACGATGACTGAATTACGGACTCGGCATCCCGATGCGACTTTCTATTTTATCATCGGGACGGATTCGTTGAACGAACTGCATCTGTGGCGCGAAGCGAGCCGGCTGGTGAAGCTCTGCCGGTTTATCGCCGTCGCGCGGCCGGGTTATCGTCCGCAGCCGGCGCGGCAGCTGACCGGCTTGCGCTATCAGCTCTTGAGCACGCATCCCTGCGAAATTGCGTCCCGCGACATTCGCACGCGCATTGCACAACAGAAGTCGATCCGCTATCTTGTCCCCGAACCCGTTCGCCGCTATATCGAAACCAAGAAAGTTTATCAGTGAAAAAAGCTCCCTCGCTCGACGCCCGAAAAATCGCCAAGCTCTGCCGCACTTTTGCCGAAGACAAAAAAGCCGTGGACATCGTGGTCCTCGATGTTCGGGAGGTCTCGTCGGTGGCGGATTATATTTTAATCTGCTCCGGCGGCTCGGAGCCGCACCTCAAAGCTATCGCCGACAACATCGACCGGCAATTGCGCGATGCCGGCGTGCGGACGCGCCATCATGATGGTTATCCCAAAAGCCGGTGGGTCGTCATGGATTACGGTGATGTGATGGTTCACATTTTCCATCCGACGCTCCGCGAGCACTACGACCTTGAACGGCTCTGGGGCGACGGGAAGCGCGTCAAATAGGAGCTCAGGCGCGTGGGGTCGACGGCGGCGGGGGCTGGTTAAGTTCACCGATGTAAGTCTTCAGCCCTTTGCCTTCGGCTTCGATCTCGCCCATGATGGTGTCGAGCCCCTTGGGCCGGTCGGTCATAAACGCGATGATCGTTTGCCCGAGACGAAGCTTGTCGTTAGCCTTCAATTCCACTTCTGTGATGCGCTCGTTATTGAGCCACGTGCCGTTGGTGGATTTCAGATCGGTGACATAATACTTACCGTCCTTCAAGGCCACAACGCAATGCTGCCGCGAAATCCGGTCGTCTTTGACGCGCACATCGGCCGGTTCGCTGCGGCCGATGGTGAGTGGTTGATCAGAAATCTCCCACTGTTCGACCGTTGAACCATCGATGCGTTTTTGAATGAGGTAAGGCATTGCTCCCAGGACGCATTGTGCCCCGCGTTGCGATTTGTTCAAGCCGAATCCGGTTCCGACTTCTCGGAGAGCCGCTTGACCAGAACCGCTGTGGCACTCTAGTATGGTGACAGGGTTAACTACAAGTTCGCAAGTAATTGTGCTCCCGTAGCTCAGATGGATAGAGCGTCGGTTTCCTAAA
>JBAXYB010000140.1:0-7206 GCA_037127585.1 Verrucomicrobiota bacterium | reverse complement strand
AGAAGTATTATTGCGACGCACGAAATAATCCGTCTGACGACGCGCAGTTTCTCAATAGCAGTGCGCCTTCGGCTGTATTCCGTCGCAGAATTTTGACGGTAGCGCCGGGGAGCATGGTGCGGATGCGGTTACTGACCAAGATGGCGAGTTTGCGATGGTTCTGCAGGACACCGCCAGCAAGCGCAACGGCCGGCGTGGTCATACCGAGCTTGAGGGCGACGGCGTGGCAATCTTGGGCAAGGAATGACGCTGCTTGCAGCATCAAGCCGGCATCATCGTCGAGCACTTCCGCCGTGAGCGCCGCCACTTCATCTTTCGTCGCTTGCTGAATCCAATCAACAAGTTGCTCGGGTGAGTTTAGGCACAGCCGACGGAGTATCCGCGCCAGCCGGGGACTCACGCGGTCATGCCGGTCGTAGTCGCGGATGGCCGCGCGCAGCCCGGTCAGACCGATCCAGTAACCGCTCCCGTGATCGCCCAACAAATGTCCCCAGCCGCCAGCCCGGGCGACTTGGCCGGTCACGTTGCGACCGACAACGACTGACCCGGTCCCGCTGAGAACATAGATACCGGGTTTCTGGCGACCGAACGCAGTAGCCAAACCAGAGTCGAGGTCATTCCCGACGAACACATTCGCGGCCATGGGCCAAGCGAGCCGAGCAAGGTGATTGATACGCTGCCGGTCAGCTTCCGTCCGGCATCCGGCTAGACAAACTGCCGCCTGCGTGGGTTTGAATTGACGGAAGACGGTGAGGATTTGGCGGTCGCTGGAAAGTTTGAGGTTGAGCGGGCCGAATTGGCGACGCTCGCCGGTGGAACTGAGGGCGACGGTCTTTGTACCGCCGCCCTCAATGCCTAAACTGTAAACTGCCGCTTTCCCACCCGTTTTCACGGGCGGCAGCTTACAAAGCTACACGTTCGCCGGCAAGTACACGCTAAACGTCGTGCCGTGGCCGAGAATGCTGTCCACCGCGATCGCGCCGTTGTACTTGGTGATCAACTCGGTGATGATGGCCAGCCCGAGGCCGTTGCCGTTGGATTTCGTGGTGAAGAACGGCTCAAAGATGTGGGCAAGGGTTTCCGGGGCGATGCCGGACCCGGTATCCGTGACCGTGAAGCGCACATGCGCCAGTGTCGGATCGAATTTTTCAGAGCGGAAACCGCACTTCTCGACGACCGGCTCGACTTGCTCGCAGCCGAGCGTCAAATGGCCTTTGCCGTCCATCGCATGCAGCGCGTTGACGCAGAGGTTGATGAGGATCTGGATAAACTCCGCGCTGTGGACGTCGGTGGTCAGCGCAAGGTTCGGCACGCGGATTTCGACATCACAACCTTTGTTGGCCGGGTGGGCTTTAACGAGGGCCACGCTATCTTCGATGAGTTTGATGACGAGAGTGCGTTCGACGACGCGTTGTTTGGTGCGGGCAAAATTGAGGAAGCGTTGGGAGATGTCTTTGCAGCGTTCGACTTCGCGCTGAATCGTGGCCAACCGGAGTTGCACACTCTGCGACGCGCCGGTATCGGCACTGGCGATATCGGCCAGATCGCGCCCGAGCAAATAGGCGTAGCCGGCAATGATCGACAGCGGATTGTTGATTTCGTGAACGACACCCGCCGAGAGCACGCTGGCGGTCACGGCGCGATTGCTGTCGACGAGGTCACGGGTCAACTCCTCGTTCATCCGTTTGAGCGAAGTGAGTGTTTCCGCGGTCGCGACCTTGCTTTGCCGGCGGGTCATGCATTTTTCGAGGAGATCGCGGACCAGGAACACGTCGAACGGTTTGTTCAGATAATCCGCCGCGCCATACCGGACGGCGGCGCGCGCGGTCTCGACGGTCTCGTAGCCGGTCAACATGACGCATTCGATGTCGGGATCGATTTCTTTGAGGGCGCGCAAAACTTCGATGCCGGAGATGTCGGGCATCTTGATGTCGAGAATTGCGGCATCGACCCGGTGGTTCTTCGCGTACTCGATGCCTTCGCGACCGCACGTGGCGACGGCGCAGTTGTACCGGCTCTTGAAGACGATGCGCAGCGATTCCCGCGGGCCGGCTTCGTCGTCGCAGATGAGCAACGTCGGTTTCTCGGCGATCGCTTCCACCGGTGGGGTGGCGGTTATGGTGTCATTCATCGACATTAGAATCGCAAGGTGCTGGAGACCATGAGGGCTTGGCCGGAGGACTTCCACTTGCCATCAAAGTCGCCCGTCCCGTCGGCGTTGGCATCTTGCGAGCCGGTCACCGTGCGGTCGTCTGAGAGGCTGTATTGATACGTCAGATCGATGCCGAAACGCTTACCGGTATAGCCGACGCCGACACTGAAGACGTGCCGGTTGGAGTCGGGCAACGTCGGGGAGAAAGTGCTATTCGGAACGCTGTTTTGGGAGAAGATGTAACCGGCGCGCGCCGTCCAGTGGTCATCGATTTTGTACTCTGCGCCGGCTTCGTAGTAGAAACTATTCTCCCAGTTGAAGGCAATCGCGGTACCGGGGCCGCTGTTGAACGCCGGGTTGGGCGAATGCAACTGCGATGTGTTCAACGTATCCCAATCCGTCCATTCGATGTCGACTTCCAGTTTCAATTTCGGCGTGGGCCGGAACGCATAACCAATGGCGACCGATTGCGGAAACTCGATTCGAGCGTGGGCCGGACTATTTCCATACGCACCGATCGGATCTTTTTTAACGACCGCGGACCCGTCGAAATTAATCGCGAACGGACTCCGGTAGGTCAGCCCAACGGTGTTCTTGTCATTGATCCGATACATCAAACCAGCGGTGGCCCCGATTGCCTGACCGCCCCCGTCGAACCGAAATCGCCCGTCGGGAACCGGGAATGGCGCGAATGACACGAGCCGCTCCAGCTCGGTCTTGCCGTCGTATAAATTGAAAACCGCGCCCAGCGAGAATTGCTCGGTAATCTGATAAGCGACCGCGCCGGAGTACGCGCGGACTTGGAGACTCGACTTGGTGATTTGATATTTGAAAGTCGTGTTATTCCCCCAGTCCGATCCATTCCCGAACGGCACGTTAAAACTCGCGCCCACTCGAAGCTTCTCAGTCCCGAGATCACTGCACAGGTATTGATTAAAGGTGTACGCCGGATCGTTCAGACTCTCATTCGCAGCGGTGCCGTTGAACTTGATATCGCGAAACGTTACGTACCCACCCCCGCGTGATTGAGTGCCTTTGATTTGCGTCAACCCGGCAGGATTGTAGTAAATCGCGGAAGCGTTATCGGCCTGCGCCACAAACGCTTCGCCCTGCGCCGTCGCAGCCGCATCCTGGTCGGGATTGCGAAAGCCGAGCGCCCAGACGGACGTTCCAAAAGTCGTCAATAATGCGTAACCAATCAGTCCACTTCGTAAGCTGTTCATAATAATGCAATCTCCAGGTTACGTGGAGAGTTAGCACTGCATGTGCCACCACCGCCTGCCCCGCCGGTAAAACAACGACCCGGACAGGATTGTCACACAATCCCGACCGGGTCGTCGGCAACGCGCAAAAATGAACGATTCAGCGCCGAATATTGAACATCACAAGTTCGCCGGTAACTCCGCCGCCGGGACCGGTGGCGGGACCGCCTCAGCCACCGGCTCTTCCACCGGCACCGCAACCTCCGCGGCCTCCAAGTCATCCCCCCACGGCCGGATGCCCAGCTTATCCATCTTATACCGCAGCATCCGCCGCGTGATATTGAGCGTGCGGGCGGCTTCGGTAATCACACCGTCCGTCCGGCGCAAAGCCTCTTCGATGGCGCGCCGCTCAATGTCATCCGTCAACTTCGGCAAATCGAGCCGGCCATTCTCAAACTCCAACCGCTCGCCCAAGTCCGCGCCACGGTGCGGCGCCAGCCCGGAAGCGGCGGAGAAAACCGGCTGCGAAACCGTGGCCGGTGCCAGCTCGGCTTGCGAGATCACGAACGGCAAATGATTCACATCAATCAACTGCTCATCGCACGTCACCAGCAACCGCTCGATGGCATGCTGCAACTCCCGCACGTTGCCGGGCCAAGGATAATTCGTCAGGACGTCCAACGCTGCCGGCGTGAACTCCGGCATCCGCCGGTTCAAGTCTTTCGCGAACCGCTCGTTGAAGCAGCTCACCAACGCCCCAATATCTTCCCGGCGTTCGCGCAGTGACGGCAACAACACCGGCACGACGTTGATCCGGTAGAACAGATCTTCCCGGAAACTGCCGCGTTTCACTTCCTGTTCAAGGTTCCGGTTCGTCGCGCAAACCAACCGGACATTGATGTGAATCGTCTCCTGCCCGCCGACGCGCCGGATCTCCCGCTCCTGAATCGCCCGCAACAATTTGGTCTGCGTCCCGATCGGCATCTCGCCAATTTCGTCGAGGAACAACGTCCCACCGGTCGCCGCCTCGAACATCCCGATCCGCCGCTGAAACGCCCCGGTAAACGAGCCTTTCTCGTGGCCGAATAATTCGCTCTCGAGCAACTCCCCGGGGATCGCCGCGCAATGCACCGGCACGAACGGTTGTTCCCGCCGCTGGCTGCTGAAGTGCAGCGCGCGCGCGACCAATTCCTTGCCCGTGCCCGTTTCGCCGGTGATCAGGACCGTCGTCTCCGTGTCCTTCAACCGCCGGATCAGCTCGTACACGCGCTCCATCGCGGGGCCGGTCCCGATGATATTGTCGAACTTTTGCGGCGTCGCCGTCGCCGCGGGGCGGACGAGCACCTGCTGTTTCTCCGCGCGCTCTTTGATGACCCGCTCGACGACCAGCCGGATTTCCTGCACGTCAAACGGCTTGTTCAAATAATCCGCCGCGCCCATCTTCATCGCCTGCACGGCCGGCCGCGCTTCGGTAATGGCGGTGACCATCACGACCGGTGTTCCCGGCGCGAACTCCGGTACTTTGGCCAGCACATCCAACCCGGTCATGTCCGGCATCTTCATGTCGAGCAGCACCGCGTCGAACGGCCCCTCGTTCTGCAACGCCGCCAAACCCGTCCCCCCGGTATCCCGCAACACCAATTCATACCGGTCTTTCAAAATAAACCGCAGCGCCTCGCGCGGGCTTTCCTCGTCATCAATAATCAGAATCTTGGCTCTGGCCATGGTACCGCCTCCTTGTTTTTGTCCACTACCGATTCGTGCCGGTGGCTACGAGCGTTCCCCAGGCTCGTTGCCGACCGACTTCGTCAACCGACTGGTTGCGGTGGATTCCCCCGAATCCTCCCCAACATTGGCGTGCTTGGCGAACTGCTCCAGCAACGCATCTTCCGGATGCGGCTGCGCCTTCACCGGCAACACCAACCCCACAGTCGTCCCCTTCCCTAACAAACTATCCAAATCCAACCGGCCGCTGTGCCGTTCCACAATCTTCTTCACAATCGTCAACCCCAGCCCGACGCCCACATTGCGCGTCGTATAAAACGGCTCCGTCACGCGCTTCAAATCCGCCAAGCCAACCCCTTCGCCGGTATCATGAATCTCAATCTTGATCGCGCCGCCCGCCGGCAACGATTTTCCTCCGAGATCACCGTCCGCGGCATCGCTCGTCGTAATGTTCACGCGCCCGCCGGCCGGCATCGATTGCAGCGAGTTCCGCAGCAGATGCTCGAACGCCTGCATCAACCGCAATT
The DNA here is from genome assembly GCA_037127585.1 of Verrucomicrobiota bacterium. Classification (GTDB taxonomy): domain Bacteria; phylum Verrucomicrobiota; class Verrucomicrobiia; order Palsa-1439; family Palsa-1439; genus CAINDI01. The sequence goes on along the minus strand of JBAXYB010000140.1, from coordinate 1,600 downwards.
TGTCGCCTTCGAGCCGCGCCAGCTTATGACCAAAATTCTTCTTCAACTGCACCACCGGCGTCGTCGTTCCCTCCGGCGCTTTCTCGCCGACGCCCAGCACGTGCGCGAGATGTTTGCGCGAAAACTCGGCCGACACATTTTTCACGCACGCGTCAATCAACTCGGTCAACACCAAGTCGTCGTGCACCAGCGCCAACGGATGCGAAAAGAACGTCAGATTATTCACCAAGACATCGACGCGATTGACTTCATTGGTGACGACGCTGCTGAATTGCTCGCGAAAATCCGTTTCATTGTAGCGCTCCGGCAAGAGCTGCGCGAAAATCTTGATCGACACCAGTGAGTTCTTCAACTCGTGCGACAGCCGGAACGCCAGCCGCATCATAAATTCCTTGTCCGCCGACTCCCGCGCGCGCGCCTGTTCGAGTTTGACCTGCGTCAAATCCTCGAGCAACGCCACCACCACCACCTGCCCGGTATCCGACCGGTCAAACCGCGTGACGTGCACCCGCAACGGCCGGTTCACGCGCGGCAACAACACCTCCCGCTCCGTCACCCGCCCGCCCATCCGCAACGCCTCAAACACCACATCGCCGACACGCCCGGGAATCTGATCCAAGTCGCGTCCGACAAACTGCTCACCGGCCGCGAGGTCGAGCAAGTTCCGAGCTTGATCGTTGATCGCGAGAATCCGTTCCGTCTCATCAACCACCACCACACCGCTGTGGACGTTGTCCAACACTTCGCCGAACAGCCGCTGATGCGCCGCGATCCGGTCGCCCAACCGCAGATTGCGTAACGCTTGGGCGAGCTGCGAGAGCAGTTGATAAACCAGCTCCAACTCTTCATTCGCCAACGTCCCGCCGGTAATCTTGCCGCTGAAAGTCAGCACGCCGAGCAACTGGTCATTATCAAACATCGGTACCGCGACCTCGGTCCCGAGCAAATCAAACTCCCGGCCAATGCGCAGATCCGTCACCGCTTCCGACCGGCGCAAAATCCGCACTTCCCGCGCGAGCCAGCCGCCGATCCCGGCTTCCAGCGTCAACCGGAGATGTTCGACGAGAGTTGCCGCCACCCCCACGCTGCCGGTCACAGTCAACTGCGTGCCGGCGGCCGGCGGTTGCCCGGCAAACAAACCGTCATCGATCCGGCGCGTGAAAATCGCGAGCTTGCCGACGCCGAGGAGTTCCCGGATGAGCCGGAGAAATTCGCCCGCCAGTTCCCGTTCGCCAAGCCGCTGACCAAACAACCCCGACAAAGTCTTCAGCGCATCCCGATACCGGTACGAGTCAAACCCGCCCGGGGCCGGCACCAGCGGCGCCGCGGTTGCCGGACGCGTCGGCACATCGAGCCGCTGTTTCACGTCGCAGAGTTCGAGGAAAGTATTGAGCGGTTGGGCGATATGCTCCGCCGGTTCGGTACTGAGAATCACATGCCACTGCCTCGGCAGCGCCAGATTCTGGCGTTGCTGTGGCGTCGCCCGGAAGATGACCGGGGGCGCGACAACACCCGCTTCGGTAAGGGCTTCAACTACCCACCGCGCATTGGCGTCGAGTCCCGGCCCGTCGATAATCACCAAATCCGCCAGCCGCAACCA
>JBAXYB010000139.1:0-7229 GCA_037127585.1 Verrucomicrobiota bacterium | reverse complement strand
CAGGGCGATGATTTTGAAACCACCGCCGGCGTCGGCTACGAGATTCCGCCGACGACATTGACCGGCAGTTTCTCCGGCGTGAAACAAACCTGCCAGACCACCTGCAGCGTCAAGGGTTCGCTAGTGATGCTCAACTCCACCAGCTCCCCCGTCCCGCCCACGCGCATCCGCGTCTTCACCTCCACCAACGCGACCTACGAAGCCGGCATCGACATCTTACAGAGCGCGCCCGTAACCCGGCTCATCAAACCCGGCAAATCCGGCAAACTCAAACTGGCCGGCACCAATGCCACCAGCCTCAGCGGCACGTTCCTCTTGGCCGTGGACGATAGCGATGCGGTGGTGGGCACACTCCTGATTCCCTGACCATCAACCGCACCAAAAACCTTCCGTTCCTACAAGCGCGCCGGTAGACCACCGGCGCGCTTGTTGTGTGTAACGAGCGTGACGCCGCCGCGCTTTGTCACATCATTGGCCTGAAAACTGCAACGAAGAGGAGGAATGCGCATGATTTTCTTCAGCTTGGCACTGGCGACCGTCGCCCAAGCCGATACGATTCAACTCCAGACCGGCAAGACGGTCAGTGGCCGGGTCACGGCGTTGGCCACGGACACGTTTACCGTAGCTCTCGACACGAACAAGATCACCACCCTCCCGGCCGCAACCGTGACCGGGATCGATTTCCTTGGCGGTTCGGTCAAAGCCGAGATCCTCACCCGCGACCAGAAATCAATACGCGGCGTCATCTGGCTCTTCGCCCGGGGAGCATTCAATATCGAAAACGAAACCGGTGAAACAACCCGAATCCCGTTGGCGAAGATTGGGAAAATCATCTTCGGCGAGCCGCCGCCGGTCCCCGTCGCCCCCCCGAAGCCGGCCGCTCCACCGTCGGAAACCGCCGCGAACAATAAAGCCGGCAACGAGAAAATCAAAGTCATCACCCACGGCGACAAGGTGGACATCCTCAAACACTGCGTCGCCGGCAAGGTGACGATCGTGGATTTCTACGCCGATTGGTGCGGCCCGTGCCGGCAAGCCGGCCCCGTCATCGAGCGGTATGTGAACAACGACCCGGACCTCGTGTTGCGCAAGATCGACATCGTGAAATGGGGCACGCCGGTCTGTGTGCAATACGAGATTCGCAGCGTCCCGACGGTGCAAGTGTATGACCGTCGCGGCAAGTTGATCGGCGAAATCAACGGCTTCGATGAAGGCAAGTTCCAACAACTCATCAAGAAGGCGAAGGGATAGCTGAAGCGTCACCGCCGGATTTGTAGGGCGGGATGCCTCGTGTCGTTTCGAGGTATCCCGCCGTTATTGACCGCCATATCCACACTTACGGCGGGATACCTAAACGACAGGCATCCCGCCCTACAACCACGCCGCGTTTGAATTCCCTGCCGGAATACGCTAGATAGTCAGGCTATGAGATTCACCTATTTGTTCCTCCTGGCCGGTGCCGTGGCCGTTCACGCCGACACCATCCACACCACCTCTGGCAAAACCATCACCGGTCGCGTCCTCACCTACGCCAACGGCACCTTTGACTGTGAAGACGAAAAACAGGCCAGCCTGCGCCTCGCCGCCGGCACAATCCAAAGCATCGACTTTGAAGGTGATGGCGCCGCCGCGACACTCGAAACTCGTACCCAAGGCCAGCTCAAAAGCACCATCCGCCGGTACGACAAAGCTGCATTCAATTACACCGACGCAAAAGGCAAAGACCTGTCGATCCCGGCGCTCATGGTCAAGTCGGCCAACTTCGACGGGGGTGGAGGCAAAGCCGTCGAACAAGTCACCGGCGCTGATCTGGAGAAGTACATTGCCCAAGGCAAAGTGACGATTGTGGATTTCTACGCCGACTGGTGCGGCCCGTGCCGGATGCTCGGCCCGCAACTCGAAGATCTCACCAAGAAAGATAACGGCGTGGTCCTGCGGAAGGTCAATGTCGATAATAACAAGCAGCTCGCCGCCAAGTACGGCGTCCGCGGCATTCCGCACGTCGTCGTCTTTGACAAAGCCGGCAAGAGCCTCGGCACCGTCGTCGGCGCGAATATCGACGGCGTCAAAGACCTCGTCACCAAAGCCAAAGGAAAGACCAGCTAACCCATGCCCGATCCACGCCTCGTTAAACTCGCCCGGTTGCTCACCGAATATTCCGTCAAACTCAAGCCCGGCGACATCGTCACCATCAACGGCGAATCCCTCGCCGCCCCCGCCATCCGCGAAGTGTACCGGGCCGCGTTGAAGTGTGGCGCGTTCGTCATCACCGACATCGCGCTCGATGGCCTACCAGAAATTTTCTACGGCACGGCGAGCAAGGAACAACTCCAGTGGGTTTCGCCGTTCGCCAAATTCAAAGTCAAACACATCGACGCGTCCATCGGTTTCTGGGCGGATGAAAACACGAAGTCGTTGACCAATGTCGATCCGAAACGGCTCGCCGCCGCCAGCAGCGCGCGCAAGCCGTTGAGTAAAATCTTCATGGACCGCAGCGCGAGCGGCGCGCTCCGGTGGGTCGGCACGCAATGGCCGTGTCAGGCCAGCGCGCAGGATGCCGAGATGTCGCTCGAAGAATACGAGGACTTCGTCTACAGCGCCGGTCACCTCGACGACCCCGATCCGATTCAGACTTGGAAACGCATCTCGAAATCCCAGCAAGCCCTCACCGACTTCCTGAACAAAGCCCGGGAGATTCGTATCGTCGCCGAGGACACCGACATCCGGTATTCCTGTAAAGGCCGGAAATGGGTCAATTGCGATGGCCACTGCAATTTCCCCGATGGCGAAGTCTTTACCGGCCCCGTCGAGACGAGTGTGACCGGGCACGTGAAGTACAGTTTCCCCGCCGTCCACAATGGCCGGGAAGTCCACGGCGCGCGCCTCACGTTCGCCGCCGGCAAGGTCGTCAAAGCCGAAGCCGACAAAGGCGAGGAGTTTCTCCGCGCGATGATCGCAATGGACCAAGGCTCGTGTTACCTCGGCGAAGCCGCTATCGGCACCAACTACAACATCAAGCGGTACACGAAGAACACGTTGTTCGACGAAAAGATCGGCGGCACGATTCATCTAGCGCTCGGCGCCGGTTACCCCGAGACCGGCAACAGGAACCGCAGCGGCCTGCACTGGGACATGGTTTGCGATTTACGCAAAGGCGGCGAGATTTACGCCGACGGCGAGTTGATTCAGAAGAACGGCCGTTTCCTCAACAAGAAGTTCCCGCAGCCTTGATGCCGGAGGGCGAAACCGCTCGGTAACTAGGTCGCAGCAGTGGCGTAAAGATACTTCTGGAAACCGGCGAAAGCTTTGTTGATCTCTTCGGGCTTGCCGCCGAGGTCGGCTACGGCATCGGTGATGGAGTCGTGGTATTTGAGTTTGAGCAACGGGTTCAGCTTCTCTTGGTCGAGTTCTTCGACGCCGTCTTTGACATAGTGCTGGAGGACGAAATCGAGGAAGACTTGCTGCTTGGCGTTGAAATGGGTGTTGATGTGGACTCTGGCGTTCGCAGCCCGAACTTCGCGAGTGACCGGCGGCATGGCGTAGGCGACGTGGGCGAGGACATCGAAAAGGTCGCTCTTCTCGGCGTCGATGATCTTTTGCATCTCAGCGAGTTGATCGTGGCCGAAGCCTTTCTCGGCTAATCCCTGCAGCAGCTTCTTCCGCGTGTCGGGCGCGCTCCAGATGGTGCGGAGTTCGGCTTCGTTCTTGAAGAAGTCCGGTATCTTCCCGAAGAGCAGTTCCATGAATTGCTGTGCGGACATTGGCGTACCGTCGGGATGCCAGAAGCTCGTGCACATCATGTGCTGAATCGTGCGCGCTTTGCCATCGGCAAGCTTCACCTTGATCTTCGGCTTCGGGTGATACTCCGCCGGCTTCTCTTTGACTTTGGGCTTCTCCCCGTCGGGCTTACCGGCCTTGGGCGGCTCGGGCTCCAACGGCTCGCCGTCCCATTCCGGGTCGCTGAAATGATGATGCGCCTTTACGAAATCATAGATCGTGAAGAAGTCTTTGCCGTCATATAGCCGCGTCCCACGACCGATGATCTGCTTGAACTCGATGATCGATTTGATCGGACGCATCAGGACGATGTTGCGGATGTTCCGGGCATCCACCCCGGTCGAAAGCTTCTGCGAAGTCGTGAGGATGGTCGGGATGGTCTTCTCGTTGTCCTGAAAGTCGCGCAAGTGTTGTTCGCCCAGTTCGCCGTCGTTGGCGGTGACCCGCTGGCAATAGTTCGGGTCTTTGCTCGTCTTCATCTGGTTGATGAGATCGCGCACGGCCAACGCGTGATCCTGCCGGGCGCAGAACACCAGCGTCTTCTCGTTCTGGTTGATCTGCTCCATGAAAATCTCAACGCGCTTCCTCTCGCGCGCTTTGATTTCGATGATGCTATTGAAATCCTTTTCCTCGTACCGCTTCCCCTGCTCAATCTCGCCTTCGACCACCGTGTCATCCACCGTGTACACGTACTCGTCGAGCGTCGTGGAGATTTGCTTCACCTTGAACGGCGTCAGGAAACCGTCGTTGATGCCTTCCTTGAGCGAGTAGATGTAAACGGGGTCGCCGAAATACTTGTACGTGTCCACGTTCTCGTCGCGCTTCGGCGTGGCGGTGAGCCCGAGCTGCACGGCCGGCGCGAAGTACTCCATGATCGCGCGCCAGTTGCTCTCATCGTTCGCGCCACCCCGGTGACACTCATCGATGACGATGAAATCGAAGAAGTCCGGTGGATACTCGCCAAAATACGGTGTGTCGCCGGGCCCGCTCATGAACGTCTGGAAGATCGTGAAGAACAGGCTGCCATTCTTCGGCACCTTGCCCTTCTTCTTAATATCGTCCGGGGCGATCCGCACGAGCGCATCCTCGGGGAATGCCGAGAACGCGTTGTAGGCCTGATCGGCGAGGATGTTCCGGTCCGCCAGAAACAGAATGCGCGGACGCCGCGTCGGTTCGCCGTTCAAGTTCCACCGGCTGTGGAACAGCTTCCACGCGATCTGAAACGCGATGAATGTCTTCCCGGTGCCCGTCGCGAGCGTTAAGAGGATACGCGGCTTTTTCCCAGCGATGGCTTCCGTCACGCGCTCGATGGCCACGTCCTGATAATACCGGGTCGGATGCGAGCCGCCTTTGTCCTCGAACGGCACGGCAGCGAACCGGTCGCGCCACGCGTTCTGTTTGGCAAATGTCTTGTTCCAGATTTCATCCGGCGTCGGATACTGCGCGATGTCGTCGCGCTCCTTGCCGGTCTCCATGTCGATGCCGTAGATGCCTTGCCCGTTGGTGGAATAAGCATACCGGAGGGCGAGCTTGCCGGCGTAGTTTTTCGCCTGGGCAACACCTTCGGTAAGTTCTTCATCCCACGCCTTGGCTTCGATCACGGCCAGCTTGGTGTTGCGATACTCCAAAACATAATCCGCGCACAACGGTTTGCCGCGTCGCCCGAGCCCTTCGATGCGCCCCGGCGTGATGATGAACTCCCGCCGCACCCGGCTGCCCTCGACGACGCCCCAGCCCGCCGCTTTTAACGCGGAATCAATATACTCGGCGCGTGTCTCGGCTTCGTTCATGATCCACTTCGTCTCTGGCTGCGCACCCGGTACAGTCTTTCCGTAAAGCCGCCTTCGTTCTCGAAGGCCGCCGCTTGCGCGGCGATCTGCCGGTCGAGCAAGCTCAACGCCACCAGAATGAGCACCAGCGCCGCATTCGCGGCAATCTCCGGATAGGTGGACACTGTGGACTTCATGGACTCCTTGGACTTCTCCGGTCCTGTCGGTCCACTCTCCCGTCCACTCTGTCCACCAAGTCCATCCCGTCCACTTTTCCGCTCGTGCACCTCCCGCACCCACGCCGCCACATCATCCGCGGTGCTGCACCGCCGCGCGATCAGCTCCGCCCGGCGCGCGTCTTCGCGCGCCCACAAGGCCAGCCCGTGCTGCCGGAGAAAATCCTCATAATCCAGCCGCAGCTCTTCGAGGCTCGCCCGGGCCACATTCGTGAGCTTCAGCTCGGTCTTCTTGGAAGTGCCGCTGGCTTGGCTACCCTCTGCGATATTTTGCACCCCGCTCCGCGCCGCCTGCACCATCTGATCGCGGGTGCGGCTCTTATAGTCTATGTAGCGCTCGCAAAACCGCACCGTGACATCGTAGGCCAGTTGCGCTACCTGAAAGCTCTTCAGCTTCCGGTACCCGCCATGCAACGGAATCAGTTTCTCCGGCTCAGGCATTGTCAGTCGTTTCCCCGTCCATTCTGTCCACAAAGTCCATGCCGTCCATTTCTTTTTCCTAGAGCTCCCCCGCAAACGCTTGGTGGAGCAGCGCCTTCTTCAATTCCTCCAGCGCGGCCAGTTTCTGCCGGTAAATGCTTTCGAGCCGCTAGGTTTTCGCTCCGTTTTCCCATCAGTGCTTCACTGCCGCCGGTGTCTTCTCATAGAACACCACGCCCACCCGGCGGATGTGGTCAACCAACTCTGGATGGGTGAGGTCGGTAAATAGGGAAAGGTCGAATTTGTAAGGTAACAGCAAGTCATCCAGCTCGTTGTCCAACCGCGTGAGCAGCGTGTGATTGAGCCGGTCACCGAACAGCGTCAGGTCAATGTCTGAACCTGTCCGGTAGTTCCCCTTGGCACGCGAGCCATACAACACCGCCTTCTCAATTTCCGGATAATGCGCCAGCGCCGACACGACGCGCTCCACCGTGTTGGCGGAAAGACCGTGGTTCACTTGGCTTCCTTGCGTTCGAGTTCCAAAAAGCTGCGCTGGAATCCTTCAAACTCCGATACATACCGCGTCAGAATCGCTTCGACGATGGCATCGGCGATCTTCTCATTGTAGGTATGCGAAGTTTCGTTGCGATGCTCGATCATCTTCATCCAGGCCTCGCCGTTCTCCATCAGGCCGGCGGCAAAGGCTTCGCGGGTCGCATCGCGTGAACCGTAAATCTTGACCGTCGTGCCGCGCGCTTCCAGAAAGTCCTTCCACGTGTTCCACGCCAGCTCGTGCGTGAACTCGAAAGCCTGAATCAGCCCCTGTTCTTCCAATGGCGAAAGCTCCCGTTGTTTCGCCAACGCGGCCGCTTCGGCGAGCCGCGTGAACGCGCGCTTAAAATTATCGAAGCGTTGAATCCAGCGGACATCTGGGTTTTTCATGTCATCGCTCATGGTTTAGAGATTACCAGAAAACGCTTGGTGGAGCAGCGCCTTCTTCAATTCCTCCAGCGCGGCCAGTTTCTGC
>JBAXYB010000138.1:0-7230 GCA_037127585.1 Verrucomicrobiota bacterium | reverse complement strand
AAGATCGAATTACCACCCGCCAGCGCGCGCCGGTGTCTTGACGAAACCGGGGTCGCGTTCTTCTTCGCGCCGTTGTACCACCCGGCCTTCAAAGTCATCGCCCCCGTTCGCCGGCAACTTGCTGAACGCAAACAGCGCACGATTTTCAACATCCTCGGCCCCCTCGTCAATCCCGCCCGGCCGACGCACCAACTCGTTGGCGTCTTCGACAAAACTCTCGTCACGAAATTCGCAGAAGTACTCCGGTTGCTCGAACTCCAACACGCGCTCGTCGTCCACGGCGCCGGTCTCGATGAATTCTCGACGCTTGGCGTCAACACGTGTGCCGAAGTGTGGCCGGCCAAAATCGAATTCACCGAGCGCGATTTCCGACGGCACCCGGTCAAGTTGGAAGAACTGGCCGGCGGCGACCCCGCCCTGAATGCCGGTATCGTGCGCGCCGTTCTATCCGGGAAAGATCGCGGCCCGAAACGCGACATCGTCCTGCTCAACTCAGCGGCTGCGCTGGTCGTCGGCGAAGTTGCGGACAACTTCGAGCACGGCTGGGAGCGTGCGGTGGAATTGATTGATAGCGGCGCGGCGATCGACCGGCTGGAACGCTTCATCAAAGCGTCAGCCGGCTAATTTTGCGCCGTGCCCCAGCGCCGGTAGAGGAACTTCTCCCACGGCGCGAACAGAATCTTATCGGCCAGCACGCCGATGACGATGATCACCAACATGACGCCGATGACTTGCTCCATCGCGTTGAGTTCCCGGCCGTAATGGAGTAGGTGGCCGAGGCCAAACCCGGTCAGGATCGTGACGTAAATCTCCGCGCCCATCAGCGAGCGCCACGCAAATCCCCAGCCTTGTTTCATGCCGCTCACGATGAACGGCAGCGACGCCGGCAGGATGACTTTGATCCAGGTGTGCATCCGCTTCGACCCCATCGTGCGGGCGGCGCGCGCGTAGATCGGCGGCACAGTTCGGACGCCGTTGTCGGTCGCGATCAGAATTGACCAGAGTGAGCCCATGACGACGACAAACAGCATCGCATTTTCGGTTTGGCCGTACCACAGCAACGCGAGTGGTATCCAGCAGACGCTGGGCAACGTTTGCAAGCCGAGCGCGAGAACGCCGAGGGTGTCTTCGACAAATTTGAAGCGCGCAGTCAGTAACCCAAGCGGGACGCCAAAAACGATGCTGAGTAAGTACCCGATTAGCAGGCGTTTCATTGTGACCACGGTGGCTTGCCACATAGTGCCGTCACGCACGGCGCCGATCAGATACTCGCCGACCGTTACCGGCGAGGGGACGAGGACTGGCGACCAGATCTTCAGCCGGTATAGAACTTCCCAGCCCACGCCGAGTAAGAGAAAGAAGACGACGACCACCAGGGAGCGTTTCATTCCGCACTCTCCGTCGTTTCGGGTTTCATATAGCGTTTCAACGCTTCGCGGATCTCGGTCGAGAACCGCGCCAACTCAACGCTGTTGATGTCGCGAGGGCGCGGCAGGTCGACGACGAACTGCTCCTGAATCCGCCCGGGATTCGGCGAAAACAACACGACCCGGTCGCCGAGACAGGCGGCTTCGCGGACGTTGTGCGTGACGAAAATGATCGTCTTGCGGCGTTTGGCCCAGATGGCCTGGATATCGCCGTAAAGTTGTTCGCGCGTCATCGCGTCGAGCGCGGCGAACGGTTCGTCCATCAAGAGCACGCGCGGATTGGGCGCGAGCGCGCGGGCGAGGGCGACGCGCTGCTTCATGCCGCCGGAGAGTTCGTGAACGTTGGCGTGGGTAAACTTTTCCAAGCCGACAAGCTTGAGATAATACTGCGCGACTTCCCGGCGCTCGTGGCGCTTGAGATTGGGTTTCAGCTTAAGGCCGAACATCACGTTGTCGAGCACGTCGAGCCAGGGGAACAGCGCGTGTTCCTGAAACATCACCATCCGTTCGCGACCGGGGCCGGTCACCGGCTGGCCGTCGGCGAGCACCCGGCCTTCATCGGGAAACTCCAAGCCGGCAATGATATTTAGCAACGTTGACTTCCCGCACCCGCTTTGGCCGACGAGACAGACGAACTCGCCTTCGTGGATTTGCAGCGAAACCTTATCGAGCGCGTGCACCGTTGCCCGGCGAGTCTTGAACGACTTCGACACGCCTTCGATGGTCAGCTTCTCTGGTGGGACGTTGGTAATTTCTTGGGCGACAGTCATGGAGTCTCGATTAACCGTTTCAAATCCGGGGCGCTCCGCAGGAAACCCGCGGCGCGCGCATCTTTCACAAACTGCTCAAGTGGCGGACGCGTGATTTCGGTCGTGAAAGTCAGTCGCTTCCACGCCTGCGCCACCAACTCCGCCGGCAGCGGCCGCGTGGTCAAGGCAGACAATTCATCGCGCAAAACTCTTTGCGCTTCGGCCGGATTTTGCACAATCCAGTCCGTCAGCTCCGCGTGGGCTTGGGTAAATTTCTTTGCAAGTTCGCGGTGTTCTTTCAGGAATTTTGTGCTCGAAACCAAGACCGTCGTTACTGAGTCGTTGCGTTCGAGGAAAACTTTCCCGTTCGCTTCCCGTTCCAGCCGGGAAATCCACGGCTCGACTGTCCATACCGCATCGACTTTACCGGCCTTGAACAAGTTCAACTGATCCGGATTCGCCGTCGGCATCACGGTGACATCGCCGCCGAGTTGGGTGATCTTGAAACCTTGTTGCGTCAACCACGCCCGGCATTCCACATCCTGTGTGTTGCCGAGTTGCGGTGTCGCGACCTTCTTACCGCGAAAATCCGCCGGCACCTTGATGCGCCCGTCCGGTTGCACCACCAACGCATCACCGCCCCGGGCGGCCCCGGCCAGGATCCGGATTTCATCACCCTGCGACTTCGCGTACGCATTCAAGGCCGGACTCGGCCCGACATACGTCAGATCAATCGAATCCGCGAAGATGGCTTCCATCGCGCTTGGCCCGGCATTGTAAACGAACCACTGAATCTTGACGTCCGGCCCGAGCCGTTTCTCGAACCATCCGTTGGCGTGAGCAATGACGCCCTGGGCGTGCGTAATGTTCGGGAAGTGGCCGACGCGGATAATGGTTTGTTCCGCCGGGGCGTTGCAGCTGGTCAGTGCCAGCAGGATCATGAGCCAGATACGAATCATTTTACCTCCGCAAACGGTAGCGGCGTTTTATCACGGCGCATTTTGCGCATCGTCACTTCAACCGTATCGGCGAGTGTGTACTTGTCGAGAATGCCGGCAATGGCGTTGCGCACATCCACCATCAACAACCGCAGCCCGCAATGCTCCTCATCCGGGCATGAGCAGGGAGCATAGGCCGTGACACTGGCGCACGAGATCGGCGCCAGCGGCCCATCGATCAAGCGCACCACATCGCCGATCTTGATCTTGTTCATCGGTTTCTTGATGAAGTACCCGCCGCCCTTGCCGCGCTTGCTGCCGAGGTAACCGGCTTTGTTCAAGTCGAGGAGGATCGCCTCCAGAAACTTGATCGGGATGTTTTCCTTCTTCGCCAGCTCGCTGATTTGGACCAACGGCCGCCCCAACTCCTGGGCAATCCCGAGATTAATCAGCGACCGGAGGCCGTACTCGCCACGTTTGGAAACTCGCATGCCTTGAAGGCTACTAGAATAGTAGACAATAGCAAGCGCGAATTTGCTACGGATCTTCGCCCAAGCTTGCGGCCAGAAAATCCGCGAGGTGAACCACGCGCACCTCCGTCGCTCCGGCCTTGGCCAAACCGGCCCGGATTTGCAGGATGCAGCCGGGATTGGTCGTGACCACGGTCAACGCGCCGGTCTCGAGGACGTTATCCGTCTTCCGCTGCTGAAGTTGCGCCGCCATGCTGGGTTCAGTCAGATTGTAGCTGCCGGCGCTGCCGCAGCAGATGGCCGCTTCGGGGAGTTCAACATAGTTTGCCCCGGCAATCGCTTTCACCAACGCGCGCGGCTGGGCGGTGATGCGTTGGGCGTGGGCGAGGTGACAGGCATCGTGGAAGGTGACGCGCGAAGAAGGATGAGGGATGAATGCTGAAGGATGAAGTACTTCGGAGAGATCTTTGACCTTCGCGGCAAACATCTTCGCCGCGTCGGTGCCGACGAGATGGCCATACCCTTTGAGTGTCGACCCGCAGCCAGCGGCGTTGATGACGATGAAATCGACGCCGGCACGTTCGAAGACTTCGATATTCTTCTGCGCGACTTCCCGGGCGCTGGTCAGATTGCCCGAGTGCGAGTAGAGCGCACCGCAACAAACCTGGTCACGCGGAATCACGACATCGTAGCCGGCGCGATTCAGTAGTTTGACGGTCGCTGCATTCGTGTCACCGAACATTACGCTCTGCACGCAACCGGTAATCAACCCGGCCCGGCCGCGTGGGTTGCTAATCGGGACATTTTCCGGCAAGACGACCGATCGGGATTCTTTCGGAACAAATGCCGCAATCTCCGGCAACAGCGCGCCCAGACCAAGCGCGCGCACAAGTTTGACTGGCGCAATCGCCAGCTTGACCCGCCACGGATACGGAAAGACCTGCTCGATAAAAATCTTCCGCAGGAAAGTCTGAAAGATCGAACGCCGGTAGTGCTTCCCGATGTGTTCGCGTGTGGTTTCGAGCAGTTCGCCGTAATGCACGCCACTCGGACAGGCGGACTCGCAAGCCCGGCAACCCAAACACAAATCAAGATGTTTCACCGTGGTCGCGTCCAACGCCAGCCGGTCGCTCTGAATCGCGCGCATGAGGTAGATGCGCCCGCGCGGCGAATCATTCTCGTTGCCGGTCTCCAAATACGTCGGGCAATGCGCGAGACACAAGCCGCAGTGGATGCAGGTCAACGCCTTGGCGTCATCGAGAAACTGCTCAGCCACGGAACGCCTCCCGGACTCGCTGTTGCAATAGCGCGGCCGTCCCGGCCGTGTCGTTTCGGACAACGGGCGAGACGCCCGCGCTACTATCCAAATACACCACGCCATTCCCGGCCCGCGCCACGAACGTCGTCAGCCCACGCACCGTCTCAATCAGCTTCGACGGCAGCACGGACACGCGCTGTGGAAATTCGCGGTTATAGTCCAACGTGGCCGGCTCGGTGAAAGTTAGTTGTTGGAGTTGCCACTCGACATCTTCGCGTGTGTCGGCCAGGCCGACGACGACAGTTGCCGGCGAGATCAGATCAAGCACGACCGGAAGAACGGGAGAATCCTGCACCGCTGCGATGAGTGCACCGGCTTCGTCGAGTGACGCGCACTGCTTCTGGACAAACTGCTCGACCTCGGGCAAGGGCCGGAGCTTGAAAGTGGCTTCAAGAATTGCGCCGAGTGTGCCGTTCGCGCCGACCATGAGACGGCAGAGATCGTACCCGGCGACGTTTTTCACGACTTTGCCGCCGGCATTGATGACCTGGTTGCCCATTTGCACGCGCAGCCCAAGCAGATGTTCGCGGATCGTGCCGAAGCCGTACCGGCGGGGGCCGCTGGAGTTCGAATCAAGCAAAGTACGGATCGTGTGGTTGCCGGGCGGGTCAACCGGCAGCCATTGGCCGTTCTTGGCAAGTTCGGTTTGCAGCGAGGCCAGTGAAACTTCGCCGGCAACTGTGACTGTCATGTCTTCGGGAATGTGAAGGACCGGGGTTCGGGGGCCGGGGTTGGGGGTTGGGGGGGTCATGGGGTCCGATTGCGTAAGGATTGAATGAGACCGTTCAGCATCATCCCGATGCGTTGGATGTCGGATTGGAGTTGGTCGAGTCGCGGACGGTCTAGGTAATCCAAGCGAGCGGCAATAATCAGGTGAGTCTCCACTTCCATCAATGAGCCGCGCGCAATTAGCAGAAACTGAATGTATTCCTTCGTTGAGCCTCGGCCCCAGCCTTCGGCAATATTCGCCGGTACCGATGACGCCGCGCGGCGCAACTGTGAGACAAGGCCAAATTTCTCCTCGGCCGGGAACTTTGCCGTAGCTCGATACATCGCCACTGTGAGTTCGACGGCCTGTTGCCAGACTTCCAATTCTTTATAACTCTTCATGCTATTCCCGAATCCCGAACCCCGAATCCCCAATCCCTTTCCTCACGCTGCGGCCTGTTTCTTGACGACGAAATCGGTGCAGCGTTTCGAGCCGGGGAAAATCTTGTGCGGGTTGCAGCGACTTTCAGGATCGAACACGCGCCGGAGCGTCTTCATGGCTTCGAGGTCGGCTTTGGTGAACTGCTTTTCCATGAAGTCGATCTTTTCCACACCAATGCCGTGTTCGCCGGTCACGCTGCCGCCCATGTCGAGGCATTGCTGCAAGATGTCGTTGCCGGCGGCGATGGCGCGGCGGACTTGATCGGGGTCGCGTTCATCGTAGAGGACGAGCGGATGGATGTTGCCGTCGCCGGCATGGAAGACATTGGGGATGCGGAGGCCGTATTTCTCGCTGGTGGCGCGGATGAAACGCATCAGCTCCGGGAGCTTGGAGCGGGGGACGACGCCGTCTTGCGTGACGAAATTCGGACTGAGCCGGCCGATTGCGCCGAAGGCTTGTTTCCGGCATTTCCAGAGCGCGGCGCGTTCAGTGTCGTCTTTGGCGGTTCGGACTTCGCGGGCGCGATTCTTTTTGCAGATTTCGATGACGCGTTCGGCTTGGCGATCCAGGCCGGCGACGAGACCGTCGAGTTCGACGATGAGGACGGCGCCGGCATCGAGGGGGAATCCGAATTTATACGCGGCTTCGATGGCTTGCATGATGAGTTGGTCCATCATTTCCATCGCGCCGGGGACGATGCCGGCCGCGATGATGTCGCTGACGGTCTGGCTGGCGTCGTCGACGTTCTCGAAGATGCCGAGCATGGTCTTGAACGCTTGCGGTGCGCGGGTGAGGCGGACGAGGACGCGAGTGATGACGCCGAACATTCCTTCGCAACCAATTACCGCACCGCGGAGATCGTAGCCGTCGACGTCTTCGCCGCCTTCGGGAGTGGTGCCGAGCCAGACGAGGCTGCCGTCCGGTAGAACCATTTCGAAACCGAGGATGTGATTGGTGGTGACGCCGTACTTGAGCGTGTGCGGGCCGCCGGCATTGGTGGCGACGTTGCCACCGATGGTGCAGGCGGTCTGGCTCGATGGGTCGGGGGCGTAATAGAGGCCGTGCGGTTTGACGGCGTTGGTGATCCAGGCGTTGACGCAACCGGCTTCGACGAGCGCCCGTCGATTGCGGACATCGACGTTGAGAACTTTGTTCATCCGCGCCAGCCCGATCATCAC
>JBAXYB010000137.1:0-7463 GCA_037127585.1 Verrucomicrobiota bacterium | reverse complement strand
AACGGTCGCATTTCAAGAACGAGGTTCTTCAGCGAAATCGACAATTGACAGAATGTGAGGGCCGGGGTCTCCACTCTCCACGCTGTCAGGTAGCGAGCCATCCGCCGCCGCCTCGCGAAGTCGATCACGCCAAGGCCACCGGCCCGGCCGGGAAGCGCAGCCAGACAGAGGGCAGAAGCCAGTGGGCAGTAGACAGTGGACGGTAGACTGCAGACTGTAGACAGCGGTTCGCCGTTGCCGGTATTCGTGCTGATTCGTGGTTAAGAAAATCCCGCTCCGGCCCGGTCGCGACTGCAAGTCGCTCCTACATGGCTGGGCCTGCCGGTGCCGGCCATCCGTGTCATCCGCGTCATCCGCGGTCAAACAGTTTTCAGTTCACGGTTCGCAGTTCACGGTTACCACTTCCCACGGGCCGGTCGCCCGACAACCTTTGCGCTCCCCGCACAGCCAGCGCATTGACGGGTCAGTGACGTGACGGTATGCTGCTCCGCATGTTGAATTGGAATCAATGTCCTGTGGTCGAACAGGTGCCGGGCAAGGTGAGCGGTGCGTGGGTGTTCAAGGGCACTCGCGTGCCGGTGCGGGCGCTGTTCGAGAACCTGGAAGGCGGCGCGACTGTGGAGCAGTTCTTGGAATGGTTTCCCGGCGTGAGTCGCGAGCAGGCGCTGGCCGTTCTCAAATATGCTGAGTCGTCGCTGGTCGAGTCCGCGGCCTGAGTTGACCGCATGAAGATACTCTTCGATCAAGGCACGCCGGTGTCGTTGCGCCGCAGTCTTGCCCCGCACGAGGTGGTGACCGCATTTGAAATGGGCTGGTCCAATCTTGCGAACGGTGAGTTGCTCGCGGCGGCCGAGGGAAAGTTTGAGGCACTGGTCACCACCGATCAAAACCTCCGGTACCTGTAGAACCGGCAAGGGCGACGGCTGGCGATTCTCGTCCTGCCCACCACCAACTGGCTGGAAATCCGCAATCACTTGTCCGAAGTCACCTCTGCGGTGAATGCGTTGAAACCCGGCGATTACCGGGAGTTGCAGTGGCCGACCTGAAGTTGCCCCGCCGGGTTGGTTTTTCAACAGTCGCCGGGGCGTGTTGCCTAAATCGAAATCCGCCGTTCTGGTGTAGCGGCGGTTGCCACAAACTACAGTGGCGTTTCGTCTGACTCAGCTCTGTGAGGCGCCTCGTTCCGTGCCATTCGTGGTTAAGAAAATCCCGCTCCAGCCCGGTCGCGACTGCAAGTCGCTCCTACATGGCTGGGCCTGCCGGTGCCGGCCGGGAAGCGCAGCCAGACCGAACATTGCGAGTCCGTCACGAGCGGCAAGAAGCGCTGCCTTGAGTGCTCCAAGGTCGGTTAGTTCTGACGGCAAGCCACCCTCGACGCGCTAGTGCCGGCCGTGGTAGAGAGTATATGTTGGCATCGACCGATGAACTTCGTATTCTCAGGACACGCGAAACAGGAACTGGTCAACCGGCGAATTCCCCAAGAACTCGCGGAAGGTGTGCTGTGGAATCCACAGCAGAAATTCCCTGATTCCGAGGACACGGTGTGCTATCAATCTCTCGTGGAGTTGGCCGGCAAGTCATACCTGCTGCGGCTATTTGTGAACGAGACGGTTGATCCCGCGGTGGTGGCGACGTTGTACCGGACAAGCAAGATCAAGAAGTATTGGAGAACGGCATGAAGATGACCTACGACCGGGAAGTGGACATTCTGCGGATTCTGTTCAACGACGCGCCCATCGAGGAAAGCGACGAACAGAAGCCCGGACTCATTCTCGATTACGACAAGGACGGCAACGTCGTCGGTCTAGAAATGCTCCACGCCTCGAAAAGGATTCAAGAACCTGATTCGCTTCAGTTCGCGCTGGCTTCGGCAAGCCCGGCCCCCGCGCTTGTTCACGAGAAACCGAAGACGTACGGGAAGTAAGCACACCGGCCCGTCCGGGAAGCGCAGCCAGACAGAGGTCAGCGGTCTGCCATCAGCGATCAGCCGTCAGCCACGACTCTGCGTCCTCTGTGCCTCTGTGGTGAGTCCGGTTTCGTGTAGTTCGTGGGTGCCGGGGACGGCGACTCATCCGATTCGGCTTCCGTGGTTAAGAAAATCCCGCTCCGGCCCGGTCGCGACTGCAAGTCGCTCCTACATTGCTGGTTGCCGGGGTCACCCATAAAAGGTTCCGATCAAGACAAAAAGTTCCCTCGCCGTGGCTTTCCCAGCCCATCCGTTGCTTCTCGCTAACACCGCTCGTCGTACCGGCGGCGGGTGGCCGTGGTTGTTTTTTCTGTTTCGGCATGCTAGTTTGCCCACCGGCAGATGTAAAATGTTCACACCGAACCCGATGTCGTCAATTAATCGCACGCTAACCGCCGGTCTCATGGTGGTAACACTATTGGCCGGTGGCTGCGGGCCATTCTCATCTTCGAGCGATCCGGACCGCGAATTGCAGAGCGCCCGCAAGTCGGCGGACGCTGGCGATGTGCGAATGGCGGCGGCGCTGTACGAAAAAGCGTTGCGCAAAGCCCCCGATTCCGCCCGGCCGCACTTGGAACTCGGATTGCTCTATGATGAGAAACTCGGCGACCCGATTGCCGCCATTTATCATTACCGGCAGTATTTGGAATTAGATCCGAACTCGGAGCGGCGGACAGTTGTCGAAAGTTACATTGAACGGGCGAAGTTGACGTGGGCGGCGAAGTTGCCGCCGGCGAATGCGGTTGATCAGACGGAGTTAACGCGATTGCAGACGGAAAAGGCAGCGTTGATGCAAGAGAACGCGGGCTTGCGGACGCGCGTGTTGGAGTTGGAACGCGCGACGCCGACCGGGGGCGATGTTGTGGTGCAGCCACCGCCGCCGCCGGTCGTGACGCAGCGGGTGGTCATCGGCACTGTGACGGTGCCGCCGCCGGTCGGGAATCGGACGTATGTCGTGCAGAAAAAGGATACGTTGTATTCAATTGCCGAACATTTTTATGGAACGAAAGCGGGTTGGGAAAAAATTTACGCAGCGAACCGAGCGAATCTGCCGAGTAAGGATCAACTGCGAGTGGGCCAACTGTTGTTGATTCCCTAGCCGAGACGGCGGTCGCCACCATCGATCAATGATTGGGAAGAAGATATTCACTGGTTTCGTGATCGTGTTCTGGGCGGTCATGATGACCGCGCTGGTGCGCGTGGAGTTCTTTCCGCGCGAATCCCGGCTGGTGCCGGTGTCCACGGCGCAGATCTTCGATAAAGTCTTCAAGAACCGCACCACCGCGAATCTGGACATCATCTACCAGAACGCGAAAATTGGCAGCGTCAACAACCTCGAATTTATTACGCTCGAGACCGGCCCCGAGACCAGCCCAGCGCAGATTACCGGCTACGAAGTGCACGGCGATGTTTGGCTGAATCTGGTTATCTTTGGCGCGCCGTCCCGGCTGCGGTTGCGGCCGATCAAATTGCTGTTTGACCCGAAATTTGATTTGAAAGAATTTCACCTCCGGACCGGTTTTGGTGAGAGTCGGGCCGATATCAATGGCGATAACACGACGAAACAACTCACCGTCACCTACGACATCGGCGAAGGTCAACAAAGCCGGCAAGTCGGCTACGCTGATTTAGGCAACGGCAGCGCGCTCACGGCGCTGGGTTTGCCGGGGTTGCAGTCGGTGCCGGGCTTGGGCGCGTTGAGTTTGCTCGGGGGCAGTTCGCCGGCCAAGACGATGCAAACGTTGGCCTCCCGGCTCCAGACCCGGGCGTACTACGATTTCATCACCATCGGCAGCTCCGAGCAACGCGCTTATCTCATCAACGTTTCGATGGAGCAAGGTCTGGGCATTTGGGGCAAGGCGTGGATTGACGAGCAGGGCAACCTCCTCAAAGTGGAAACTTCGCTGGGCTTGAGCCTGTTGTCGTCCGCCATCAATACCGAGAAACTGGTCGATCGCACCTTTGAACGAGCGCCGAAAAAACCATGATTCGCACTGAAAATCTGACCAAAGTCTACGGCGGACTGACCGCTGTGACCGATCTGAACCTGGACATTAAAAAAGGCGAGTTCTTCGCGTTCCTTGGCCCCAACGGCGCCGGCAAGACCACGACCATCAAGCTGTTGACCGGCTTGCTCAAGCCGTCGTCGGGTCGCGCGCTGATTTGCGGCCACGACATTCAGGCTGAGCCGGTCGAGGCGCGCCGGGGGATTAGTTACGTGCCGGACTTTCCGTTTCTGTACGACAAACTCGATCCGCTGGAATTCATGATCATGGTCGGCCAACTCTACGACATGGAACGCAATGACATTTTGCGCGAGAGCGAAGAGTTGTTCGACACGTTCGATCTCAATGGCACGCGCAGTCAACTCATCGAGAATCTGTCCCACGGCACGCGGCAACGGGTCGCGCTCGCCGCCGCGCTTTTGCACAGCCCTCAAGTGTTGATCATCGACGAGCCGATGGTTGGCCTCGACCCGCGGAGCGCGCGGGTGGTGAAGAATGTATTGAAGAAGCGCTCCCGCGCCGGCATGACGGTGTTTTTGTCCACCCACGTTTTGAATATTGCCGAGGAGTTGGCGGACCGGATCGGGATCTTGAATCAAGGCCGGCTGATTGCCATCGGCACCAAAGAAGAACTGCGCCAGCAGGCCGGGCAGGATGGCGCGCTGGAGGAATCTTTCTTGTTGTTGACGCGCACCGAACAGGAGATCGCCGCCAGCCGGTAAGCCATGCAATCCAAGACGTTTTTTCGCATTCTCGTCGACACAAACCTGCGCTTGTTGCGCCGGCGGGTGATCGCGGTGCGGGAACAATCGTGGTTGATGACCACGGTCATGGCGTCGTTTGTGTTGGGGTATTGGGGTGCGAGCTATTTGATGTTTCATCATGGCTTCCACTTTCTGGCGAGTCTGCCCGGCGTGGGTGGGATGGTGGTGGAGCGCATGCTGTATTTGTTCTTTGCGTTTCTGTTCGTGATGCTCGTGTTCTCCAACATGATCATCGGCTACTCGTCACTCTTCAAAAGTCAGGAGACGCAGTGGATGCTGACGTTGCCGGTGCCGGCGCATGAAGTGTTTCGGTGGAAGCTGGTGGAGACCTCGGTTTTGGCGAGTTGGGCGTTTATCTTTTTGTCCGCGCCGATGATTGTCGCGTATGGCCTGGCCCGAGATGCGGGGCTGCTCTTTTACGGGAAAGTTTTCTTGTTGTTTCTCCCGTTCACCATCATTCCGGCCGCGATCGGGGCGCTCGTCATTCTGGTTGTCACCCGGTATCTGCACCGGCGGGTCTTCAAATGGGCTTTGTTCGGGATGGGAGCGCTGGCGCTGGTGGCGTGTGTGATTTTCGTCCGCCCGATTAACGCGCAAGACTTGCAGGAATCGCAAATGATCGGGGCGCTCGATCAAATCCTGCGCAACAGCCGCTTCACTCGGTACCCGCTCCTGCCGAGTTCGTGGGTCGCGCAAAGCATGATTGCGTGGGGCGAAGGTTGGGCGTGGAAGGGGACGTTCTTCTTTCTCGTCATCCTGAGCAATGCCCTCATGGCCGGCGTCATCTGCGTCGCCGCCAGTGGCCGGATTTTCTACGATGGCTGGTCGCGCAACCACAGCCAGGGCAGTTTCAAACTCGGCATCGAAATGCTCGACCAGAAAATCTCGATGCCCAAATCATGGCTGCTCGAGCCGGCCTTGCGGTTGATTCCACGCCTCGATTCGTGCACGCGGGCGCTGATCGTGAAAGACATTCGTTGTTTCTGGCGCGATACATCCCAGTGGAGCCAATTCGTCATCTTCTTCGGCCTTCTCGGCCTCTACGTGATCAACCTCCGCAACGTGACCTACGACTGGCACAACGAACAATGGGCGGTCTTCATCGCGTTCCTCAACCTTGGTGCGTCCAGCATGACCCTCGGCACCCTCACAACCCGGTTCGTCTTCCCGCAATTCAGCCTCGAAGGAAAACGGCTCTGGATCGTCGGCATGGTCCCGTTCGGATTGAAACGCGTTTTACTCCAGAAGTTTTGGCTGAGCAGTGTCGTGGCCATCATCATCACCGTCTCGCTCACGCTCGTTTCCTGTCTCATGCTGCACGTGCCGCTCTGGCTGACGCTGCTGTTCAGTGCGACCGGCGTCCTGATGAGTTTTGCGTTGTGCGGCATTGCCGTCGGCATTGGCGCGCTGTTCCCCAATTTCGGCTCCGGCTCGACTGCCAACCGGCATGACGATAACCCGGCCAAGATCGTCTCCGGTTTCGGTGGCACATTCTGTTTCGTGCTCAGCCTTGTCTACATTGCCATCGTCATTTCCATCGAAGCCGCCCCGATGTGGTTGCAGATCTATGGAGGCGTCCTGCGCCGCGACCAGCAACCGTGGGCGATGGTCGGGGCTTGGTTGGTCGTCTCGCTCATCAGCCTGCTGGCCACGACCCTGCCGATGCAACTCGCCCTCAAACGCGTCGACGAGATGGAGATGTAGCCGGTCAATGAATGTTTATACTTGGGATCTGACGTTTCGAAACCTGTGGGACAAATCCGTCGCTCAATACGCAGCCGGCAACCGTCAACCGGCCACCTACCATGCGGCGGTGCTTGATGAGATTGGCTACACCGCCCAGGAATTTTACGACTTCGTCGAGGATTGGGTGAAGTACCAGGAGCCGGCGTTTGAGACCGCCTTGCTAATTGCGGCGGCGCGCCGGGATTACTTTCACGTCATCCAACACGGCCAACGGACCGGGACCACAATTCGGATGGAAGATTTACCGGCGAAGTCGGCAGCGGTGGCTGGTCTCGTCTGGCTGCCGCGGGTGATCGAGAAAGCCCGGGCCAAACTCCGGGGCGAGATGCCGGACGAGTTGATGTACGGGTGCGGCGGGGACCGGAACTTCTTCAAGCAGGTGAACGTTCACCCAGCAGATTTTCTCCGCGTCGTCTGGGCAGCCCGCGACGACAACCAACAGATCATTAACTACCTCAAGCGCTGAATCCGTTGCGCGTTGGGTAAAGTTGGCTCCCCGGGCAGGACTCGAACCTGCAACCTAGCGATTAACAGTCGCTCGCTCGACCATTGAGCTACCGGGGAAACCGAAAGCGAACGCGCTTATATAGACAGAACCCCGAGCTTCGTCAACTCCGCGCGCGTTTGCTCGGGACTTTGATGGTGGATCGCTTGCAACCCCGCCGCCCGCGCGCCCTGTACGTTCGCGCTGAGATCGTCAATGAACACAACCCGCGCCGCCGGCACGCCCGTCTGTTTCACGGCGAGCTCGTAGATCGCCGCGGCCGGCTTCAGCAGCCCGACCTCGTGCGACAGAATCACGCCATCGAAATCGTTGATCCACGGGTACCGCTCCAGGAAAAAATCGGCGTGAATCACATTCGTGTTCGAAAGAATCAACCGCGGCCGGCGCGTCGCCAAACTTTGCGCCAGTTCAATCATCAGCGGGATCGGTTCGAAGATGTCGGAGTAGATGAACGCAAATTCCTCGTAGTCGCCGGT
>JBAXYB010000136.1:0-7521 GCA_037127585.1 Verrucomicrobiota bacterium | reverse complement strand
TTGGGGCCGCGGTTGAATGCGGCGGGGCGGTTGGCGGATGCGATGGCGGCGTTGGAGTTGTTGTTGACGGAGGACTGGGGGCGCGCGGCGGAGTTGGCGGCCATGCTCGATGAGCATAATGCAGAGCGGCAGCAGATCGAGGAGCAGACGGTGCAGGCGGCGTTGCGGTTGGTGGATGAACGGGACCGGGTTTTGGTGGTGGCGGACGAAGGCTGGCATCCCGGGGTGATTGGGATTGTAGCGTCGCGGTTGGGGCAGCGGTTTTACCGGCCGACGGTGGTGATTGGAGAAGGCGGGAAGGGGTCGTGCCGGAGTGTGGCGGGGTTTTCGGTGGTGGCGGCGCTGGCGGGGTGTGCGGATTTGTTGGTGAAGTATGGCGGGCATGAGATGGCGGCGGGGTTGAGCGTGTTGCCGGCGAATATCCCGGAGTTGCGGCGCCGGTTGAATGTGCAGGCGGGGGAGTGGCCGGGGCCGATGGTGCGGATTGATGCGGTGGTGCGGTTGGAGGAATTGGATGCGGAGTTTCTGGCGGGGCTGGCGCAGTTTGAGCCGTGCGGGGCGGAGAATCCGGCGCCGGTGTTCATGGCGACGGGGGTCCGGGTGCGCGGGGTGCCGCGGGTGGTGGGGAAGAAGCATTTGAAATTTGCGGTGACGGATGGGACGACGACGGTGGAGGCGATTTGGTGGGGGATGGGCGATGTGGAGTTGCCGGCGGGGGCGTTTGAGATTGCGTTCGTGCCGGAGTTGAACGAGTTTCGGGGCGAGGAATCGTTGCAGTTAAAAGTGCGAGACGTGCGGGCGGTGGAAGCGGTATAATGCGAGGCACATGAGGCAGTCACCGTTGCAGATGTCGATCCGATTGAAGTTGACGGCGCTGGTCGCGGGACTGGTGTTGGTGACGGTGTTCGGATTGAGTGTGGCGGCCTATTTGTTTGCGCGGCGCACGTTGCACGACCAGATTAATGAGCGGTTGGTGGTGGTGGCTTCGGACCGGCAGAAACTGTTGTTGCACTATATCCAGCAGCAAGAGGAACGGGTCAACTTGATTGCCAGTCGCCGACTCTGGCGCGAGTACCTCGGACAACTTGCGGACGGGCAGACGCCGACAGATAAATTGCGCAATGATACGCAACAGAGTTTGCTGGATTCACTGCGGGGCGTGCCGGAACTCAAGACGGTGTGGATTGTCGATCTAACTGGACGCGTGGTGCTGGCGACGGAGCCGACTGCGGTCGGTCGGGATTTTGCGGCATCACCCGAGTTCAAAGCCGGGTTGCAGGGGACGTCTTTTTTGCTGGAGGAAGATGATCCGCAGGATGCGACGATCACGCTAACGGCGCCGGCAATCGTGGGCTCGAATCGAGTCGTCGGCGTCGTGTTTATGGTGGTCGATCATGCGTCTATGACGTTCTTGCTGAAGGATCGAACAGGGATGGGTGTGACCGGTGAAGCGATGCTGGGAATTCCGCGCGGGGAGAAAATTCATTATCTGTTGGAGGCGACCGCCGGCAAAGATGGTTTTGAGAGACCCCGATCGGAGGTGCCGGCCATGGCGGCGGCGGTGGCGGGGCAGACCGGTTTCATGCAGACCAAGGATTACCGGCGAGTTGAGGTGCTGGCAGCGTATCGGCCGGTGGGCTATCGCAATTGGGGCTTGGTGGCGAAGATCGACGTGGCGGAGGTCTACGCGCCGATTCGGATGCTGCGGAACATGTTTATTTTGATTGAGTTGGCGGTGTTTGGGTTGGTGTTGATTTGTTCGTTCTGGCTGGCGACGCGATTCACGACGCCGATTCTCCGGCTGGCGAAGATGGCCGATTCGATTGCCGGCGGCGGCTTGCACGCGCAGGTGGTGGTGGAGACGAACGATGAGATTGGGCATTTGGGGCTGGCGTTCAATAAGATGAGCCAGGAACTCAGTCATTCCTATGCCATTCTGGAGGAACGCGTCACTGCACGCACCGCAGAACTCAAAGCGGAACAGGAGTTACTCCAGAGCATGATGGACACGATGCCGGACATGATTTATTTCAAGGATCGGGACTCGAAACTTGTCCGTGTCAATCGCGCCAAGGCGTTGAATGTCGGTGCCACCGATCCGGCGCAGGTCGTGGGGCTTTCGGATTTTGATCATTTCCCGCATGACGAAGCGCAGCGCCGGTACGAGGACGAACAACGCATCATTGCCACCGGCCAGCCGATTGTCGCTTACGAGGAATCGGAGACCAATCGGAAGGGCGAACATGTTTGGATGTCGTCCACGAAAGTGCCGCGGCGCGATGCCAATGGGCTGATCGTCGGCACCCTGGGCATCTCGCGGGACATCACTGATCGTAAACATGCTGAGGAACAACTCGAACGCTACTTTCAATTGACGCCGGACCTGTTTTGTATTGCCGGCTTTGACGGGTATTTCAAACGGCTCAGCCCGAGTTGGGCGGCCACGTTGGGCTACACGACCGCGGAACTACTGGCGCAACCCTACCTCGATCTCGTCCACCCGGATGATCGCGCCGCCACAATCAACGAGGCCACTCGCCTGACCAGCAACGGGCAAACGATCCAGTTTGAGAACCGGTATCGCTGCAAGGATGGCTCGTACCGGTGGCTGCAGTGGAACGCGGTGCCGGTGATTGAACAGAAAATCATTCATGCTGTGGCGCGCGATGTGAGCGAGCACAAACGCGCGCAAGAGTTGTTGTCCCGGTTTGCCGATGCGCTGAATAAGAAGAATCTCGAAATGCAGGAAGATCTCAAACTGGCTCGCGAGGTTCATCAAGTATTCGTGCCGGAGCGGTACCCGATTTTCCCGGTCGGGGCGCCGGCCGAGCGCAGTGCCCTGCGGTTCGCACACCGGTATCTCCCGACGTCGGCGCTCGGTGGGGATTTCTTCGACATCATCCCGGTGTCGGCGACGGAAGCCGGGATCTTGATTTGCGATGTGATGGGGCACGGGATGCGCGCGGCGTTGGTCACGTCCATCATCCGCGGGTTGACGGACAAGTACCGGGCGTACGCCGGTGAGCCGGGGGAGTTTTTGGGGAAGATCAATCAGGCGTTGGTTTCCAATCTCAAGACGTGCAGTGCGACGATTTTCGCCACGGCCTACTACCTCGTCATCGATGTGCAGACCGGGCGGGTGCGCGCGGCGAATGCCGGTCACCCGACGCCGCTGGTGATGCGGACGGCGGCGAAATTGGTGGAGCGGCTGGACAACACGCCGTTGCCGCATGCCCCGGCGTTGGGATTGATGAACGAGACGGTCTACGCGACGATTACGCAGGCGCTCGGACTGCAGGACCGGCTGGTGTTGTACACCGACGGCATCTACGAGGTGGAGGCGAAGGACGGACAGCAGTTTGGCGTGGAGCGGCTCGAAGAATCGATTCGGCGGCGGGTCAACGCCAGCCAAGTGCAGATGTTGGACGAGTTGCTGGTCGAAGCGCGGCTCTTCGCTGTCAACGGGGAGTTTACCGACGACGTTTGCTTGCTGAGCGTGGAGTTGGCCAGTTTGGCCAACTAAACGCGCGCGCGCGCCGGGCCGGCTTTGATGACCCGGCCACTCTTAATGCAATTCGCGCAGGCTTTGATCTTGCGATGCGTGCCGTCAATGACGGCGCGAACGTTCTGCAAGTTCGGGCTGAAAATGCGCGGCGTTACCGCCGTCACGTGTTGCCCGATCCCGCCTGTTTTCTTGGCCTGACCGCGCCGCAGAATGCTGTTACCGCGAACTGCGTGCTTATCACAAATTTCACAACGTCGAGACATAACTTAATTACTCCGTTCCTTTAAGGTCGCGAACCATAGCCAAACGCCCCGTCGCAAGCAAGGGGTTTTTCCAGTGCAGTTCAAACCTTTGGGAAGAACCCTCTCCCGTCGAACGGGCGAGGGGATCCGGTCTCCTCTCCCCCGTTGTTTGGGGGAGAGGATTAAGGTGAGGGGGCGTGTCGTGCCACGCTTCGCGCTTGTCGGCGGCGCGGGGGAACTGCTATGACTGGCCGGCATGGGAGCCCAATGGAAGCAGAAAGGACGCGAAAGTAGCGCGCTCAAACGTGGTCAGTTGTTCGGTAAGCTGGCCAAAGAAATCATCGTCGCCGCCAAGCTGGGTGGCGCCGATCCTGACCTCAACGCGCGGCTGTTTGTCGCCGTTGAATCCGCCAAGAAACAGTCCGTGCCGCGCGACACCATCGAACGCGCCATCAAAAAAGGCGCGGGTCTGACAGGCGAAGCGGTGAACTTTGAGTTGGTCACCTACGAGGGCTTCGCGCCGCACAAGGTGCCGCTTGTCGTCGAATGTCTCACCGATAACCGCAACCGGACCGCGCCCGAAATCCGGCAGTTGTTCAAAGACGGCCAGTTCGGCGCGCCGGGGAGTGTGATGTGGATGTTCGATCACATTGGACTTGTTGAAGCGCACATTGCCGGCGCGAATATCGATCTGGAAGGGGTCGCCATCGAAGCCGGGGCGCAGAATGTCGAGCCGCTCGCGGATGTGCCCGCGGGCGAAGTCGGCGCGCACTTCATCTGTGACCGGGTGGATCTCGATGCGGTGACCAAGTTCCTCAAGAAAGCCGGTTGGAGTGTGACGACTTCCGAGATGAGCTACCTCGCCAAGAATGCCGTCGAAGTTTCCGAAGCGCACAAGGCCGAGGTGACGGAGTTCATCAACGCGATTGACGAGCACGACGACGTGCATCGGATTTATGCAGCGTTGAAGTAGGGCAGCCGGAATGTGGGAGCGGCCTCAGCGCCGCGACCGGCAGGTGATTGGTCATGAATGACCGCGAATGCCGGCAGGGACTAACCGCTAAGAACGCCAAGACGCATAGAACCAATCGAGAACTGCGAACCGCGAACCCTCAACCCTGACGTGTCGCGCCATAGCGCAGCAAAGGCGGAACCCCAAAACGAACCGCTGGCGCTTCCCCGGGCCTGGGGCCGGTCCACCGGTCGGGAGCAGAAACTATCGTGAACTCCTGAGAAGTTGCCCTATCTCCACTTTGTGTGTGGTGTGGGGAATTGAACCCGGCGATAAACGCGCCGCCAAGTCAATCGTGGGTTAAGACTGGCGGCTGTCAAAGTTGCAGCCGTTGCGATCGCGCGAACCGGGCTGGCAGCAGTTCTTGGTTGCGTGAGCCAACGGGTTGAGCGAGAGTGACCGCGAGGACTCTTGAAGATGATGTTTCACCGATGTTTCATTTTGCTAGCGAGTGCTACCATTCTTTTGAATGGGGCGCGCGCACACGCGCAGTTCAGCGGGCTGCACAATTTTGCTGGGCACGAAGCGGACGGCGACTTTCCGTTGAGCGGGCCGGTGCCAAACGGCGATTTCCTCTACGGCACGACCTTTACCGGCGGCACCCCCAATAATTATGTGGGACTGGGAACAATCTACCGTTTCAATCGCGATGGGACGGGATATGAAATCATCCATCACTTCGCCGGCGGCGACAATGATGGGCAGGCTCCGGAAGGACCGGTAACGGTGGCCGATTCGATGTTGTACGGCATGACGAGACACGGCGGCAGCGCCAACTCCGGTACGGTCTACAAGGTCAGCGCGACGGGCGACGAGTTTCAGTTGCTCCATCAATTTGTCGGTCCGCCCACGGAGGGCTACTGGCCGAATGCCGGCGTGACCGTCGTCAATGACACCGTTTACGGAATGACGCGCCTCGGCGGAGCGAATAGCCTAGGCACGATCTTCCAGGTCAGCACGAACGGCGACGGCTATCAGGTACTGCGGAGTTTTACCGGCGCGGCGGATGACGGGAGTTCTCCGAATGGCTCGCTGGTGTCGCTGGGGACAATGTTGTACGGCATGACGGGCGCCGGCGGGAGCAATAACTTGGGGACGATCTTCCAGATCGGGACCGATGGCGGCGAGTTCCGAGTCCTGCATTCGTTTAGCGGGACGCCCGGAGACGGGAGTTCACCGCCCGGCGACTTGACCCCGGTCGACGGGGTTCTCTATGGCCTGACCCCGGGGGGCGGCAGTGATGGCATCGGGACGATCTTCAAAATAAACCCGGACGGCAGCGGCTACCAGGTGCTGCATTCGTTTCCCGGCGGCGCGAGCTATGGCGGGCGGCCGACAGGTTCTCTGACTGGAGTGGGGACGAATCTCTTTGGGACAATCTCCGACGCCGGGACGGTCAGCTGGCGCTCGGGCGTGATTTACCAGACCGACACCAACGCCACCACGGTTCAGGGTCTGTATGGTTTCACGAGCGGCTTGAACGACGCGCGCATCCCGGCCGGCACGTTGGCGGTGTCCGGGTCAACGCTGTATGGCGTGACCTTTTATGGCGGTGGGGCTTATCACTCCGGCACGCTTTTTTCCTTTGTGTTGGCGCCGACGATAACCTCCAGCAACCCGCTCCCGGCGGGATCGCTCAACGTTCCCTACAGCTATACTTTCAGCGCGACGGGCGACGCTGGGCCATTCGGCTGGAGTTACGTCAGTGGCGACCTGCCGGACGGACTGGTGTTCGCCAACGGGACGCTGTCCGGCCGGCCGCTGAATGAAACCAACGTGCAGTTTCGCGTGCGGGCCAACAATGGTTTCCAAGAATCCTCCGAGAGGGACTTCAACCTCACCATCGGGCCGTCGCTCTATGCGCCGTTGCGGCTGACCCAGCTGCGCCTGCAATTTGAGTTCACCCGCGCGAGTGCCGATCGTTTCCAAGTCAAGGGTACGCTGGGCACGAATGCGTGTGTCGGCTTTACGGGCAAACTGGTCGCCCTCAACGTCAGCGGCGCCGAAGTTTCATTTGTCTTGGACGACAAAGGGCGGGGGATCAGCCCGCTCGGCACGTGCCGGGTTCGCAAAGATCGTGCCACCGGTGGGTGTCAAGTCGCGGCCACGCTCCGGAGCGGAAACTGGCATGAGGCGTGGCTCAATGAAATCCACCGTGTCCATGAGAACCGGTCGTCCCCCGCGGTGCCGGCGCGATTCTGGGTCCAGTTGACGGCGGACGGTTCCGAGTTCTTTGGCGCGACGACTCTCCAGTATTGGTCGAGCAAGGCAACCGGGTACGCCGAGTAAGTGCGGGACCGTGGCAGCCGGGGGCAACTCTTGAATCTATAAATCACGGGCGTCATAGTTACCGACGTCCTGACTGCGCCGTCCGCGCTGCTTGTGAAGCTGAGAGCTGATCGCTGACACCTGACTGCGGCCCGCTATCGCGCGCTCGACGCGCTGCCTTATGACATTTAATTTAAACGATCAACGAGCCTTGCTCGCCGCCGAGGGCTGGCTCGAGCTTGGCCTGCCACGGGAAGCCAGCGCGGAATTAGAGAAGATCACGCCGCAGCTCCGCGGTCACCCGGACGTGTTGGAGATCCGCTGGCACATCGGCGCAAAAGAACAGCAGTGGGAAACTTGCGTGGAGATTGCCGCGGCGGTCGTGACTCTCGCGCCCGAGCGGTCCGACGGTTGGATTCATCGCTCCTTTGCCCTCCACGAACTGAAACGGACCCAGGAGGCCTTTGATCAACTGCTGCCGGTCGCGGATAAGT
>JBAXYB010000135.1:0-7587 GCA_037127585.1 Verrucomicrobiota bacterium | reverse complement strand
CGCCGAATCTCTTCTCCTTCAACTCCCCCATTGGCGCGTGCGAAACCTGCCGGGGCTTCGGTCGCACCATCAGCATCGACTACGACCTCGTCATCCCCGACGACACCAAGACCCTCGCCGGCGGCGCCGTCAAACCGTGGCAGACCGAAAGCTATTCCGAATGCCAGGATGATCTCATGGAGTTCGCCGGCAAGCACAACATCCCGACCGACATCCCGTGGCGCGATCTCACCGCCGCCCAACGCCGGTGGGTAATCGACGGCGTCGGCAGTTGGGAAGACAAAAAATGGTACGGCTGCAAACGCTTCTTCACCTGGCTCGAAACCAAGAGCTACAAGATGCACGTCCGCGTCTTACTCTCGCGCTACCGGACCTACCTCCCGTGTCAGACGTGTGGTGGCTCGCGGCTGAAACCGGAAGCGATGCTGTGGAGAATCGGCGAGCGGGCGAATGGGAGAGAGGGTGAGACTACCTCTTTCGCCCACTCGCCCGCTCACCCACTCACCCATTCCACCGGCAAGACCCTCCACGACGTAATGCTGCTCCCACTCTCCGAGTGTCACCGGTACTTCACCGCCCTCCGCCTCCCCGCCCCGCTCGACGAAGCCACCGATCTCCTCCTCGGCGAAATCCGCACCCGCCTCCGGTATCTCAACGATGTCGGCCTTGGCTACCTCACGCTCGACCGGCAATCCCGCACTCTCAGCGGCGGCGAAGTCCAACGCGTCAACCTCACCACCGCCCTCGGCACATCGCTCGTCAACACCCTCTACGTCCTCGACGAACCCAGCATCGGCCTCCACCCCCGCGACA
This sequence comes from Verrucomicrobiota bacterium, assembly GCA_037127585.1. Classification (GTDB taxonomy): domain Bacteria; phylum Verrucomicrobiota; class Verrucomicrobiia; order Palsa-1439; family Palsa-1439; genus CAINDI01. Next base: position 6,774 of record JBAXYB010000135.1, on the reverse strand, counting down.
TCAACCGCCTCATCGCGATTCTCCATCGTCTCCGCGACGCCGGCAACACGCTCCTCGTTGTCGAACACGACCCTGACGTCATCCGCGCCGCCGACCGCGTCATTGATATGGGTCCCGGCCCCGGCGAACGCGGCGGTGAGGTTGTGTTCTTTGGAAGTTTGCCGGAACTTCTGAAATCCAAACGCAGTCGTACTGGCTTGGCCCTGCGAAACGGTGAGAGGGCGAGTGGGCGAAAGGGGGAGATCTCCCATTCACCTACTCGCCGACTCACCCATTCACTCCGCATCCGCGCTGCCGCCGAGCACAACCTCAAATCCGTCAACGTCGATATCCCGCTCAACCGCCTCGTCTGCCTCACCGGGGTCAGCGGCTCCGGCAAATCTACGCTCATCGAAGACGTCCTCTACCGCGGCCTCCTCCGCCTCAAACACAAATCCACCGAACAACCCGGCAAACACAAGAGCATCACCGGCCACGCCCAGATCGACGATGTTGTGATGGTCGATCAATCGCCCATTGGCAAAACCACGCGCTCCAACCCCGCCAGCTACGTCGGCGCATTCGACGAAATCCGAAAACTCTTCGCTCGGCAACCGCTTGCCGTGGAACGCAACTACACTCCCGGCACGTTCAGCTTCAATGCCGGCCAAGGCCGGTGTCCCACGTGTTCCGGTAACGGTTTCGAACACGTCGAGATGCAATTCCTCAGCGACATCTATTTGCGTTGCCCTGATTGCAAAGGCCGCCGCTACCGCGACATCGTTCTGGAGGTGAAGGTCTCCGGTAAATCTATTGCCGATGTCCTCGACATCACCGTCAACGAAGCCTGCGAACTCTTTGCCGGCGAAAAAGAAATCCTGCGCGTCATCGAACCGCTCCGCGCCGTCGGCCTCGGCTACATCAAACTTGGCCAACCGGTCCCGACGCTCTCCGGCGGCGAAGCCCAACGCCTCAAACTCGCCGGTCACCTCGCGCAAACCACAAGCCGCCGCACGCTTTTCCTCTTCGACGAACCAACCACCGGCCTCCACTTCGACGACATCGCGACATTGCTGAAAGCCTTCGAGCAACTCCTCGCCCACGGCCACAGCCTCGTTGTCATCGAACACAACCTCGACGTCATCCGCGCCGCCGATTGGATCATCGACCTCGGCCCGGAAGGCGGCGATGCCGGTGGCGAGATCGTGTGCGTCGGCACACCGGAGCAAGTGGCGAAGAGCATGGATAGTTATACCGGCGCTGCGTTGCGAAACGGCGAACGGGAGAATGGGGGAAAGGGAGAGACGACACCGCGCCCACTCGCCCGCTCGCCTATTCGCCCGTTCATTTCGATCCACAACGCGCGCGAACACAACCTCAAATCCATCGACGTCTCCATCCCGCGCGACAAATTCACCGTCATCACCGGTATCAGCGGCTCCGGCAAATCCACTCTCGCCTTCGACATCCTCTTCGCCGAAGGCCAACGCCGGTATCTCGAATCACTTAACGCTTACGCCCGGCAATTCGTGCAGCCGTCATCGCGACCGGACGTGGATGCGGTGTTCGGCATTCCGCCGACTGTCGCCATCGAACAACGCACCAGCCGCGGCGGACGCAAGAGCACTGTCGCGACGGCAACCGAGATTTATCATTTCCTCCGGTTGCTCTTTGTGAAACTCGGCACTCAATTCTGTCCGGATTGCAACGTGTCGATTGAGCCGCAATCTGTCGAGGCCATCGCAGCGAAGGTCGCCGGCCGGCAGTTGTTCGCGCCGCTGATTGTCTCGCGGAAAGGGCTTTATACGGACTTGGCCACGTGGGCTGGCAAGAAAGGATTCACGCACTTGCGCGTGGACGGGAAATTGGTGCCGGTGGCGAACTGGCCGCGGCTCGACCGGTTCAAGGAACACAACATTGAGTTGCCGGTGCAGACGCTCGAAGAGGCACTCGAATACGGAAAAGGATCTGTCCTTGTTGTGGGAGCGGCGTCCCCGCCGCGACCGTGTCGGGAAAATCGCGGCGGGGACGCCGCTCCCACAAAGACATTGTTGTTCTCCACCAAACGCGCCTGCCCGAAATGTTCGCGCAGCTTCCCTGAACTCGACCCGCGGCTGTTCTCGTACAACTCAAAACACGGTTGGTGTCCGAGCTGTTACGGCACAGGTCTACAGATTGCCGGCTTCGATGCGGAACAGACCGGCGAGGAAATCTGGTGGAACGAATGGTTCACCGGCCGCGAGCGACCCTGCCCCGCTTGCGCCGGCAGCCGACTCCGACCGGAGGCGTTGGCGGTGCGGTTTCAAGATAAGAACATCGCCGCCTTCGCTGCGTTGCCGGTCGAGGCGGCGGCGGCGGTGTTCGGCAAAATGAAACTGCGCGGTCGCGAAGGTGAGATCGCACGCGACATCCTCGCGGAGTTGAAGTCGCGACTCACGTTTCTCAAGGAAGTCGGCCTGGCGTATCTCTCGTTGGATCGCGCGGCGCCGACGTTGAGCGGCGGCGAGGCGCAACGGATTCGGTTGGCTGCCCAACTCGGCTCAAATCTGCGCGGCGTCTGCTACATCCTCGACGAGCCAACGATTGGATTGCATCCGCGCGACAACCGGATGTTGCTCGACACACTGCACAAGTTGGAGGCGAAAGGAAATACCGTCGTCGTGGTCGAGCACGATGAGGACACAATTCGCCGGGCGGAGCATGTGATTGATCTCGGGCCGGGCGCTGGCGTGGACGGTGGTCGGCTCGTGGCGGAGGGAACAGTGAAGGATGTGATGCGCGCGAAGGATTCACTGACCGGCCGGTGTCTCGTAGAACGAGCTTCCAGCTCATTTATCCGTCAGCATCCCATCCGAACCGGCAAGACGCCTGTTCTACGAATTACCGCCGCGACCTTGCATAATTTGAAGAACTTGAACGTCGAGATTCCGCTCGGCCGGTTGGTGTGCGTGAGCGGCGTCAGCGGCTCCGGCAAGAGCACGCTGGTGCGCGATGTTTTGTACCGGCAAGTGAAGAGCAGTTCGCAGCGCGTCCTCGAAGTCGACCAGACGCCCATTGGCAAAACACCGCGGTCGTGCCCGGCAACGTACATCGGCTTTTGGAATGAGATCCGGCAACTCTTCGCAAACGTGCCGGACGCGAAGATGCGCGGGTACACAGCCAGCCGTTTCTCGTTCAATACCGCCGCCGGTCGTTGTCCCGATTGCGAGGGACAAGGCGCGAAGAAGATCGAGATGAGTTTCCTGCCGGACGTGACCGTGCATTGCGAGACCTGCGCCGGTAAGCGGTTCACGCCGGAAACGTTGGCGGTGTTGTGGAAGGACAAGAGCATCGGCGACGTGTTGTCGATGAACGTCGATGCGGCAGTGGATTTTTTCGCGGCGCACACACAGATTCACCGCGGGTTGAAACTACTTCAGGAAGTCGGGCTGGGTTATCTCACCCTCGGCCAACAATCGCCGACACTGTCCGGTGGCGAAGCGCAACGCATCAAGCTCGTCACCGAGTTGGCGAAAGCCCACAATTGCGCGACGCTCTACATTCTCGACGAGCCAACGATCGGCTTGCACATGGCGGACGTGGAAAAGTTGATCCGGGTGTTGCACCGGCTCGTGGACGCTGGCAATACTGTCGTCGTCATCGAGCACAATCTGGACGTGATTGCCGAATGCGATTGGGTCATCGACCTCGGTCCGGAAGGTGGCGACGGTGGCGGCCGGATTGTGGCGCAAGGCACGCCGGCGGATGTGGTCCGCGGCGGAAAAAAATCAGCCACCGCAACGTTCTTGCGGGAGTTTCTGAAGACACGATTGGAATAATTATGCGACAACTCACTTTTCATCTCATTGCCAACGCTCATCTTGACCCGGTGTGGTTGTGGGACTGGCGGGAGGGGCTCAACGAAGGCATCATCACCTGCCGGACGGTGCTCGACCTCATGGACGAGTTTGACGACTTGACGTTCATCCGTGGCGAGGCCGCGGTTTACCAGCATATCGAACAGCATGATCCCAAGACTTTTCAGCGCATTGTCAAACATGTGGCGTCCGGTCGTTGGGATGTCGTTGGCGGGACGGTGATTCAACCAGACACGAACTTGCCGGCGACGGAGACGTTCGCCCGGCATTTTGCACATGGGCAGAATTATTTCATCTCGCGTTTTGGTCGACCGGCGCGCGTGGCTTGGGCGGCGGATTCGTTCGGTCACAGTGCGGGCTTGCCGGAAGTGCTCGCTGACGCCGGTATGACGGGCTTCGCCTTCACGCGGCCATCTTCCATTCCGGTATCCCAGCCGGCATTCTGGTGGGAAGGACCGAGCGGCGCACGTGTTCTCGCGTATCATCCGACCATTGGTTGGTACGGCAGCGAACGCGCGGAAGCAACCTCGAAACTGGATGCGTTGCTGGCGCAAGCGCAGAAGACGGATTTGCAGAACGTCGGTGTGTTCTATGGCCTCGGCAACCACGGCGGCGGGCCGACGCGCCGGCAACTCGCGGACATCCGCGCGTGGACGAAAGCGCATCCAGAAGTTCGCGTCGTGTTCTCGGGGCTGCACCGGTTATTCGACGCGTTGAAGAACGAAAAGAATCTGCCGGTGTATCGTGGCGAGTTGAATTTTTGTCTGCGTGGCTGTTACTCCTCGGTTGCCAAGTTCAAGTACGCCTACCGGAAGACGGAAGCGACTTTGCTGCGCGCCGAGCGGACAAATACAGTCATCGCGTCCACGCTCAAGAAGTCTCCCGCGGATTTACAGCAGGCGTGGGACACGGTGCTGTTCAACTCATTCCACGACATCTTACCGGGATCGAGTATCGAACGCGCTTATGACGATCAACTCGCGTGGCTTGGCGCGGCGTTGCACGAAGCACAACGGGCGGAAGTCAGCGCGCTCAACGCCCTCGCCTTGGCGGTGGACACACGCGTGCAACGACCGCCCGGCGATCATCCGTCCGCGGTGGCCGCGTTGGTGTGGAATCCGCATCCGTATGCGTTTCGCGGTCATGTCGAACTGGAAGCCAGCTTGGATTACCGGCCGATCTGGAAATACATCGATCAGGCCGACAAGTTGCCGGTCGAAGTCCGCGACCACGCCGGCAAATTGCTCCCGTTTCAAATCGTCGCGACGGAACATTCGGCGATGCCGAACCTCGCGTGGCGCAAACGCGTTGTCGTGCCCGTGCAAATTCCCGCGCTGGGCTGGAGCGTGGTGGAGTTCGGCTGGGTCGAAGGCGCGTCGCGGCCAGCCGTGGCGTCGCGCGTGCGGGCGCCGAAACCCGGCGTGATTGACAACGGACTGTACCGGGTCGCCGCAACCGTGGGCGCCGCCGGCATTCAGATTTTTCGGAAGGGCAAAAAGGTTTTGGGCGGAGCCGGTCTTTCGGCGATTGTCGTCGAAGATCCGTGGGGTTCGTGGGGTGGGATGGCCGAAGAGCCGGACTCGCTCGATCTGTCCACCGTCCGCGAACAATGGCAGGTCACGCACGTCACGACGTTGGAGAGCGGACCGGAGCGCGCGCTGTTGTGGGTGCGGCTGGCCGGGAAACGCTCGCGGATTGATTTGTCCTTCATGTTGTATCGCGGACGCGACGCGGTGGACGTTTCGGCACGCGTTTTCTGGGACGACCGTTCCGCGCGGCTCAAGTTGGTGATGCCGGCCGGCGACCGGGCGGAGTTCGAGGTCCCGGGCGGGCGCGTGGTGCGCGGGCCTAGCGGCGAAGTTCCCGGGGGCCGGTGGGTGCGCGTGTTGGGGAAGTCCGGCCCGTTTGGATTCGCGAGCGATGCGCTTTACAACTTCGACTGCAAGAACGGGGAGTTCCGCGCCACCGTCGTGCGTGCGAGCCGGTACGGCAACGATGTGAAGACCCCGCCCGATGCCGAGTTGTGGCGGCCGGCGGTTGATAGCGGCGAGCTCCGCTTCCGGTTTCTCATCAATCCCGGCAATGCCGCCTTACCGGCACTGGCCCAGGAACTCGAACAGCCGCCGGTCGTGCTCCTCGTGCCCGCGAAACCCGGTAAGTTACCGCGAACGGGTTCGTTGGCGACACTCACCCCGGCAACAGTGCAAATCCTTGCATTGAAAAAAGCGGAAGACGGTCGCGGGTTGATCCTGCGCGTTCAGGAAACTTCCGGCAAAGCCTGCACGCCGCAATTCACCTGGCTCGGGAAGAAACTCAAGCTCGGCAAACTCGCCGGCAACGCCATCGCGTCGTGGCGGATCACCCGCCGGGGCGCGCGGCAAACCTCGATCAGCGAGCTGTGAGCGTGATCCCTCCCGTCCAGCGCTCCGCGCCCTTTGGCCGGTTGGCCGCCCGGCGGGTGTATGCGTTGCCGCTGGAGATGATTCGCCCGTTCATCCGGTTGGCGCATCACCAGACCGGGCCGATGAACATTCGGGAACGGGTCATCTTCGACCACGAGTTTGTCCTGATTCTGAATGGGACGGGCGAGTTCAACTTTTCAGGCATACGCGTACCGTTTTCTCCGCATGATTTGTTTTTCATTCCGCCGTTTGTGCCACATGCAATTCGGTCGACGACCGGCGGTGGGCATCTTGCGGTGCATTTTGATTTTGCGCCGGGCGTGCCAACGGCGGGTCGCGCGTTGATGCGGCGCGCGCCGTATGTGGTTCGCTTTCCCGAAGGGTTGGAATTGCCGCGGCGCACGGCGTTGCTGGTGGGCGATCGCGTGGAACAGGAATTCGCAGCGTTGGTGGAGGCGTGGCAGAACGGCGGCAACGTCGGTGAGTTGGAAGCTGCGGCCGCCTTGTTGCGGATTCTGGCGACGCTGTTCCGCCGT
>JBAXYB010000134.1:0-7589 GCA_037127585.1 Verrucomicrobiota bacterium | reverse complement strand
AGGGCGAGCAAGGCGTCGGCTTTGGCGATACCGGCGGGGAGTTGGCCGGTGGTGGTGTCGAGGTGGGCGACGGTGAGAATGGCTTTGAGGCGGGGATCGCTGTCGTAAATTTTGGTGTAGGCGGAGACGATTTCAGCGCGGAGAGTTTTGTCGGTCGGGCTGGCGATGGCTTGGAGCTTGAGGGCGTAGAGCCATTCGTGGTGTTTGCCGTCGGACTTGAGGCCGGGGGCGAGCAAGCCGGCGAGTTCGGCGGCTTGCCGGGGCTGGCCGGCGTCGGCGAATTCTTTGACGAGGACGAGGAGGAAGTCGGGGCGGTCCGCGAGTTCTTCCGCGAGATCGAGCCAGAGGGCTTCGGCGTCGTCGAATTTACGTTGGGTGAGGAGGTTTTTGAGCGATTCGTGTGGTTGATGTGTCGAAGGCATTAGCAATGTGACATTAGGGGGTCGGGTGAGGGATAACCAGAAAAAACATTTACGAGTGTCGCTTGACCAACTCCCCGTGGATGAATAACATATACAACTCTATGCTGAAAACTATGGTGATGGTAAGTGTTGTGGCCTTGGCGTGTGCCTGTTCAGATGCGATTCGGGTCAAGCCGCAGGTTTTTCGAGAGGTTTGCAAGGACGCGCCAATTGGTGGCACGACGAGCGATGTGTCCTCCAACTTGCAACCGCAGGTGATCGCGGCGGGGATGCAGATTAGCGTGAGCGTCGCCGAAGACTCGTCCCTAAATCGGGCTTATACCATCCCCTTCGGTTGCGGCGTGGAATTTGCAGGTGTCGGACGAATCCGGGTGTGCGGGTTGACGACGGATGAATTGACGGCGAAAATCAAGGCCGCTCTGGAACGGGATTTCTTTCAGCATGCGACGGTCGAGGTTGCCATCGAGAGTGTTTTGGCGTCGACCCCGGATCGGCCACAAGTTGGTGTTGTGTATGTTTTGGGCGCGGTAGGCCGGCCAGGCCCAATGCAGATCCCGGAGAGTGATTTTACGGTGACGAAGTCGATTATCGCGGCGGGAGGTTTTTCGTTATTTGCCAAAGGTAACAATGTGAAAGTGGTCAGGTACTGTGAAGATGGACGGAAATATGAGACCTACATTGATGTATCCGGGATTATGAAGAATGGGGATTTTGAACGGGATGTGCCGTTGCGCGACAAAGACTGGGTGATCGTTCCGCAGAAGACATTCTCATTTTTTTAAGCACATGTAGACCGGAGGAGTCACTATGATCAATGCTACACTAAGCGAAAATCAGGCCGAGACAGTTGATGTAAAAGAGTACCTGTCGGTCTTGCTGAAGCGCAAATGGCTGATTCTTGTCTGCTTTTTGCTGAGCATGGCCTGCACGACGGCTTTCTTGTTTACGCGGCAGCCAATCTATCGAGCCACTGCGAAACTGTTTGTGTCCACTTCTTCAGGGACAATGACCGTCGACCTCATTGACGAAAATGCGCGTACTTTTTACGACACGGCGATGGCCATCATGCAAAGTCAAAACATGCTGCGCCGGGTTCAGCAACGGATGCGCAAGACGCCAGAAGAGATCCGCGAGAATCTCTCGAACTTGATGGTTTCGCGCTTTGGTGGTGCCGAGATCATGCAGGTGACAGTTGACAGTCCCTCGCGCGACTTTGCGCGGGACTTTGCCAATGCTCTTTGCGACGAGTACCTCCGTTTTCGCGATGAGGACCAAGCTAAACTCCAAGAAGGTCAGTTGCTTCTGCTCACTCGCGAGATCAACCGGCTTTCGCAAGAGCAGAAAGCCTCGCAACAGCGGCAGTTGGACTATGGCCGGCAAAACAACATTCCGCTCTTTGAAGGCGACCCACTGCTGGGGACCGGGAAGTATCTCAAGCTTCTTGAGAGTATGAATCAAGTAACGGCGGAAATCACTTCCGCTCAACTGCGCAAGAATGCATTGGATGCGCAACCCGACTCAACGGCAATCGTCGCGATTCTTGCGGCCGAGGGCAGCACTGTTCGGGCCGAAAATCCAGCTCCGAACCTCCAAGTGAGCGCGGAGGGTGGACAGCTAGGCGTCGGCTCCGTTGTGGTGATTCAAGTGGATCAATCACCCAACTTAAACCTCACGATTGCAGTCGCCGCGGATGGCGCAATCGATTATGGCCAGTTGGGTAAGATTCAAGCGATCGGGTTGACCACGGCCCAGCTTGCCAATCTTATTCAACAACGCATGCAGCAGCAGCTTCAGTTGACTGCCAATGTCCGCGTGACCAGTCCCAATCCCCAACTCCTCGCCGCTGGCGCAGCGACGGTCACCAACCAACCTGCGGCACCCAATCGGAATCGCGCCGCCTTGGAAGACGGGACGCAACTCGGCAGTAGCCAAAATGTGGTTGTTGATCGGCCCATGATCAGCATCCTTCCTGAGAATCGCGCCGAACGACTTTTTGAACTTGAGAATCAACGCCGCACCCTTCAAGCCAAAGTAAATGAAATGACCAAAGTCTACCGGCCCAAACACCCGGTGCTGCAGCAAGCCCAAAAAGATTTGGCGAGTGTCATGGCGCGCATCGATGGGGAAGTCGGCTACCTCCGTGAGAAAGCCGCGGCCGATCTCCAACTCGCGAAGGACCGCTCCAGTAAATTAAAAGAGCAACTGGAAAGCGCCAAAGAAGAAGCCATGGGTGCGAGTGTTAAACTCTGGCAAATGGGCACCCTGCGGGCCGATACCTCCCGCGTCAAAGGGCTTTACGATGCACTGCTCCAACATCTCCTCAAAATCGATACTCTCGAACGGCGTAGCATCAACGTCTCAGTTCTCGAATATGCCATTGTTGATGGCGAACCGATCTATCCGAAGAAAGTCAAAGGTCTGCTCATGGCCGCATTTGTTGGTCTCGGCCTGGGCTTGGCGCTCGCTTATTTCATCGAATACATCGACGACTCCATCAAGCTCGCCGAAGAAGTCGAACGCGAACTCCAACTGCCGTTCCTCGGGATGATTCCGGCCGCGCAATGGAGTCCCGACGATCTCACTGCCCACCGGCTCGACAAACTCAAACAACAAGGCGGCGTCGCCGAATCGTACCGGGTCGTGCGGTCGGCCATCATCTTCTCGACACCCCGTGAGAAACTGCGCTCCATCCTCCTCACCAGCGCCGTGCCGCGCGAGGGGAAGACCACCACCTGCGTCAACCTCGCCATCGGTTTTGCCCAAGTTGAAGAACGAGTGCTGCTCGTCGATTCTGATCTGCGGCGGGGTGAAACACATAAGTACTTCGGCCTCGAACGCGAGAATGGTCTCGCCGATGTCCTGCTGGGCGAAAAGACTCCGGAGCAAGTCGTTCGCAAAACCAGCATTCCCAAACTCGACGTCATGACCAGCGGTACCTATCCGTCCAATCCGGCCGAATTACTCCTCGGCTGGCGGCTCAAGGAAACGCTTGACTGGGCATACAAAAACTACGATCGCGTCATCATCGACAGCCCGCCAATCATGGGGATTGCCGATAGCTCGATTCTCGGGGCCGCGGTCGACGGTGTCCTGTTCATCATCTGGGCCGGCCGCACCTCACGCCGGTACGTCCGGGTTGCGAAAATGACCGCCGTCAGCCGCGGCGCGAAGATCTTCGGCTTCGTCCTCAACAACCTCGAACCCGGCCGCGTCGGCTACTACCACTATTATCCGTACTACTACAGCTACTACTCACGCGGCTACTACTACGCGCCGAAAGATGGCGACAAGGACAAGGGCAAGGGCGGCGATGTCAAAGGCATCGAAGTGCCGACCCCCGAAGGCGGCGAAGAAAAATTCGACGACGTCTACTGACCGGCTTCCACACCGCGCGGGGGACTTACAGGAGTTGTTGCGCGCGCGACAACGCAACGTCAATGTTGGCGCAGACATTATCGAGGCCAATCTTGTCCACAAAGCCGGCATTGTAGAGCACTTTCATTGGCTGCGGTTGAATACCGCTGAGAATCAATTGCGTCCCCTTGCGGTGAAACTTATCGAGCATGATCTCCAGCGCGTGCAACCCGGTCGCGTCAACGGCCGGCACGTTGCGCATCCGGAAGATCACCACCCGCGGCACCGTCGAGTAGCGTTCCAGGGCTGTCTCCAGCTTCTCCGCGGCGCCAAAGAAGAACGGCCCTTCAATGCGATAGACCAACACGCCTTCCGGTACGACCTTGCCGCGGATCGAGCCGCCTCCCGAGTCCATTTCAGTTTCTGGCGTGACCAACCGGATGTGTGAAATTTCCTCCATCCGCCGCACAAACAATACCGCCGCCATCGACAGTCCCACTCCGACCGCAATCGTCAGATCGAAAATCACCGTCAACGCAAACGTGATCACCATCACGCCAAAATCGCTCTTCGTGCTGTGCGCCAGCTCCCTGAAATTTTCCCATTCGCCCATCCGGTACGCCACCATGATCAAGACCGCGCTCAACGCCGTCAGCGGGATAAACTTCGCCCACGGTGCCGCCACCAGCATGATCACCAGAAGCGTTACCGAGTGCACCAACCCGGCGACCGGCGTGCGCGCCCCGCTGCGGATGTTGGTCGCCGTGCGTGCGATGGCACCCGTTGCCGAGATGCCGCCGAAAAACGGACAGACAATGTTCGCGATTCCCTGTCCGACCAGCTCTTGATTCGAATCATGCCGGGACTCGATCATCCCGTCGGCGACGATGGCGGATAGCAACGACTCAATGGCGCCCAACATCGCAATCGTGAAGGCCGGAATCAATAGGCTCTGAAATTGATCAAATGACAACTTCGGCAGCGTCAACTCCGGCAACCCGCGCGGAATCCCACCGAACTTCGACCCGATCGTCGCCACATCCAGTTTCATGATCATCGCCACCAGCGTGCACACCAGCACCGCCACGATGGATGACGGCACTCGCCGCCAGCGCTTCGGCCATAGAATCAGAATTGCCAACGCCAACACCCCAATGCCCAACGTCGCCACATGAATGCCCGGCAGATTCATCACCACTGTCGCGATTTGATGCGGCGTGTGGCGCGGCATGACCGCGGCGAACCCGAGAAACTCCTTGAGCTGCCCGATGAAAATAATCACCGCAATCCCGCTGGTGAAACCGGAAGTCACCGGATACGGGATGAATTTGATCAAGCTCCCGAGCTTCAGCAACCCCATCACCACCAGAATGACCCCCGCCATCAACGTCGCCACCGCCAATCCGCCGTACCCGTAGGCCGCCACAATCCCGGCCAGAATCGGCACGAACGCCCCCGTCGGCCCACCGATTTGAACCAAAGTCCCCCCGAGCGCTGAGATCAGGAATCCGGCAATGATCGCCGTCCACAGCCCTTGCCCCGGCGTCACCCCCGACGCGATTCCAAACCCGATGGCCAACGGCAACGCCACAATCCCGACCGATACCCCGGCCGCGAGATCCGCTAAAAACGTAGCCCGGTCGTACTTCCGCAGTGCCTCCAACAGCTTCGGACGAAACATGCCGGCGACTCAAACAGAACCGCACGGTAAAATCAAACAGCAAACCCATCCCGCGTGAACTCGAAAAACACAAACGACTGTGGCATATCTCAAAGCGCAATGCGCCGCTTCTTACTCTCAACCACACTCGTCCTGATGGCCGCGTGCCTGCCGCTGCATCATACCGGGCAACCCCGGCGCTTCATTGGCGTCAACTGCTTCGACCTCGCCCGGTATGCCGACCGGGCCGACGACATCTTCGCGCATCTCGCGACCAATGGCGTCCGCGTCGTCCGCTTTTGGGCGTTTCAAAAATACTGCGGCCCGACCGGCACCAACTTTGCACGCTTCGACCAAATCATCGCGGCTGGCAAACATCACGGCATTCAACTCTTACCGGTCCTGGAGAATCACTGGAAGCATTGCACCTACAATGCCGGCCTCGAATGGAAACCGCCGGCTTGGTACGACACCGGCTGGCGCACCGAGAAATTTGGTGGTGCACCACTGACTTACCGGGACTACCTCCACGCCATCGTCCGGCACTTTCAAAACGAACCGCAGATCCTCGCCTGGCAGTTGGTCAACGAACCCGAGATTGAGCCAGATACACCGGCCAGCTTCGCGACCCTCCGCCGGTTCACGCGCGACGTCAGCCGGGAACTCAAGCAAGCCGACCCATACCACCCGGTCAGCCTCGGCTTGCTGGGACTCGGCCAACCGGCGACGACCGGCCAGCAGTTTCGCCAATTGCACAACCTCCCTGGGATCGACCTCGTCACCGCGCACGATCACGGCTACATGAACGAACCACTGGCCGGCAAGGATTGGCCGCTCGTCGAGAACAGTCTGTACGCGGATCTCCTCGATGCGCGGGCGCTCCGCAAGCCGTTCATCGTGACCGAGGCCGGCATCGCCATCGAATGGGTCAACGGCGACCGGGTAAAACGCGCCGAATTGTTCCGCGCCAAACTGCGGGCCTTTTTCGCCGCCGGCGGGACCGGGTATATCCTGTGGAACTACGAACCGGAGCCAGACACAAACTACGGCTTCGGTCCCACTGATCCAGTGCTGCCGATGCTCCGGCAGATGGCGGCCGAGTTATCGCTCTAGCCGGTGCGCGCGGCGTTCCGCCACGAGCCGGTCGAGTTTCTCCCGTTGCTCGGCGCGCAAGACCGGCTGCATCCGCACCACGGCCGCACTTAGGATTGCCTCGGTCGCGCGCTGTGCGGCCTGCATCTCCGTTTGCGTCTCCGCCACGATCAGCCGCACTTGGGATTGTTGCGCCGCGTCGAGATCGAGCTGGCGTTGGAGAAAATGAGTGACCTCGTCTGCGCTGAAGACCGGTTGCCCCGTGCGATACCGGTGGATGCGGCGCGCCACCACGCCGCCGACCACCAATCCGCCGGCCAGCGCGCCCAGCAGGAAAATTGCAACGACTCCAAGGATGGCTTTCCAGTTTTTCATATCATTCCTCCAAGAAACTTACCGGTGCTGTTCCGCCGAGCGCCGTCTCCAGGCTGACCGGCGTGAAGACCGCGCGATTCCAAACGCCGAGCATGAGCACAATGGCCGCAAACACCGGCAGGAGTCGCCACGAGATCGGCTGCGAACGTTCCGCGCGCAACCGTGCCAGTAGGCGCGTCTCAAAACCGTACTCCGCGCGCGACGTGTCCGGCTTGGCCTCGCGGGCGGCCTTGAAAAGTTTATCGCTCATGGTTGGTCTCCAAAATTTCCTTCAACTTCTGCCGGGCCCGAAACGCCCGGACTTTCACGTTGGACTCACTCCAGCCGGTCAGGCCGGCAATCTCGCGCACGGTCTTTTCTTCGATCTCCAGCAATGTGATCACGACGCGTTCCTCCGGCGCCAACTTGGCCAGCGCCCAATCGAGAATCTCCTTCGCGCGGGCTGGACCGACGTTGTCCTCGACGTGAACATCGATCCCGTCGAGCGTGACCTGGGCGCGTTCGTGCCGGGTTTTGCGGAGCAAGTCGTAACACGCCCGCACCACAATCCGTGACAGCCAGTGTTCGAACGGCGCTTCGGCCCGGTACTTGCCGAGGTGGTGATACGTCTTGATGAAAATCTCCTGGCAAACATCATCAAGTTCCTGGTCGTGGCGGGCAAACCGGGCCGCGATCCCAAACACGCG
>JBAXYB010000133.1:0-7902 GCA_037127585.1 Verrucomicrobiota bacterium | reverse complement strand
AACCGGCACAATCACTTCGATCCTGTCGCCGTCATTAAGTCGAATCTCATCCACCGATGAATTCGACAGCCGCTAACCTCCAGCAACCGGCACAATCACTTCGATCCTGTCGCCGTCATTAAGTCGAATCTCATCCACCTTCGCCTTTGGAACTACTTCGCCATTGAGTTCCACGACCACCTGCGTCGGTTTCCAACCGGCCTCTGATAGAAAATCGGCGAGACGACTGGCAACCACGTCTTGTCCGTTGGCGATGACTTTAGCCATTAAGTGACGTATCCCAATCTTTCCAAACCGCCTCGTAACCCATACCCGCCAAAACCCCAGCGACTTCCGCGGGCGACCGGCTGTCAGCAATTTCAAACTGGACAGTCGCATGTTCGCCTTCAGTCTCGATCTGGCGACCACCCTTAGTCAGGTGAAGTTTGTCCTTACCTTGGCCGGTATAACCACCCGGCTCCGTGTGACTTCCCGCGCTAATCATGGTGACTCCTAGCCGCATCAAACCATCCCGAAGTTTTGCCGGCTCGCGCGTACTTAACGCGATCCCGACCTCCGGAAATGTCAACCGCATGGCACAGATGAACTGCGTCAGTTCCCGGTCGGTCACATGCACCAACGGCTCAAACTCACCGGCGGCCGGTCGCAGTCGCGGCACGCTGATCGTGATCTGCGCCCGCCAACACTTCTTCAATAAATATTCCACATGGGCCGCCAAACTGATCGCCTCCGTCCGCCAATCCGCCAAACCAAGCAACGCCCCAATCCCGATCCGTTTGAAACCAGCCGCATAAGCTCGCTCAGCTGTCTCCAACCGCCAATCAAAATTCATCTTCGGCCCACTGGTATGCATAGACTTGTAGACCGACCGGTCATAAGTCTCTTGGTAGACGACCAACCCCTCCGCGCCCGCCTCAACAATCGGCCGGTATTCCTCCGTCTCCAACGGCCCGACCTCCAGCGAAACGCTCGGCCAATCCCGCCCCAATCGGGCAACACAGTCGCGCAAATACTTATTCGAGACAAAATGCGGATGCTCCCCGGCCACCAGCAAGATATGCCGGAAGCCCTCCGCTTGAAGATACCGGGCTTCGGCCTCGACCTGGTCAACCGTCAACGTCACCCGCAAAATCGGGTTGTCCCTGGAAAAGCCGCAATATTTACAAATATTGATACATTCGTTGGAAAGATAAAGCGGCGCATACAAACGGATTACCCGTCCAAAATGCCTGAGCGTTGTCTCATGCGCCTGCTTGGCCAACTGCTCCAAATTCACCTCGGGCGCCAACATCGCCGCAAATCCAGCTAAACCCCGCGTCGCCGGGGCGAACCGGCGAAGTTCCGCCATCGGCAATGCATTGAATGTCTCGACGAAACTCATCAGTTTAGAAAACCAGTTAAAGGACTCGTCGCATCTGCTTCCCGGCGTTTCGGGGCAAGCCCGACTTCGTACGCCGTCCGACCGGCTTGAACCGCCAACTTGAATGCCGCCGCCATTCGTACCGGGTCGGCCGCCACAGCGATAGCCGTATTCACCAAAACCGCCGCCGCGCCCATTTCCAATGCTTCCGCAGCGTGCGATGGCGCACCCAAACCAGCATCCACCACGACCGGCACGGTGGCTTGTTCGATGATGATGCCAATACTCGCCCGCATTTCGATCCCGCGCGCGCTACCAATGGGCGAACCCAACGGCATCACCGTCGCGCAGCCGGCATCTTCAAGCCGCTTGGCCAAGACCGGGTCGGCATTGATGTATGGCAGCACCGTAAAACCTTCTTTCACCAAAATCTCCGCTGCCTTCAACGTCTCGATCGGGTCCGGCAACAAATAGCGCGGATCGGGATGAATCTCCAATTTCATCCAGCTTGACCCCGTCGCCTCCCGTCCCAACCGCGCCAGCCGGCAAGCTTCTTCCGCTGTCCGCGCGCCGCTCGTGTTCGGCAACAGCAGATACCGCTTCTGGTCGACGAACGCCAAGATGTTCGCAAATTTGTCCTTCCCGCCGGTCAGATCCGCGCGCCGCAACGCGACGGTCACTAATTCCGCGCCACTAGCCTCCAACGCCGCCGCCATCAGTTCACCCGAGGCAAACTTGCCGGTGCCCATGATGAGTCGGGAAGTGAACTCGCGCCCGGCAATGCGCAGCAGTTGCGGCTTATCGGTCATCGCACCCACTGACCATTCTTCATCAACGCGCCGGCATTCCCGCCGAGGCTGCCCTCCGAGTCGCGGCGTTTCCAGTCGGCCACGTGCTGCTCCCACAACCGGTGTTTCACCAAACGAATCTGGTTTTGGAGTTCATCCAGATCGTTGAGTCGCCGTTCCAGCGAAGCGCGCTCCATTTCCAGCGCATCTTTCTTCTCCTGCAACGCCGCCAACTCCGCCTCCGTCGCGGTATGCGCCTTCTGCAAATCCGCCAACTGCCCTTTCACCTTCCCCAGCTCGCCGGTCACACTCGTGAGTTTCGTCGTGACCTTCGCGCGCTCCTCTTCCACCGTCGCGAGCTTCGTCTTCTCCTCCGTCAAATCTTTTTCAAGCATCACCAACCGGCCCTGCAACGCCGCCGTCCACGCCTCCGCCTTGGCCTTATCCACCCCGGCCGTCGTGACCGACTGCTCCAATTCCGCGATCTGCGTGGTCATCTGCGTCCGCATCGCGCGCATCTCGATTTCCGTTGCCGCCACGCGGTTGCTCGTCGTCGTGAGCTGCTCACGCGTCAGCGCGATCACTTTCGTTTGATCGCGCTTGGTTTGTTCACTTTGATAATACAACACCCCCACCACCGCCAACGCGATGACCAAAATCACAACGGCAAGTTTCATTAAACTGTCCCCTTCATATTAGTTACTACTTCGTTCGTACTACCCCGCCGGTACCCCTGCAAATCCAGCGTCACATACGCATAACCGATTTTCTTCAATGCCGCCGCGATCCGCTCCCGCGCCGCCACCAACGCCGGTATCTCGTCCGGCCCGACTTCGATGCGGGCGATGTTCCGGTGATGCCGGACCCGCACCTCGTAAAAGCCGGCATCGCGCAACACATTCTCCGCCGCCTCGATCATCGCCAACGCTTCATCCGTGACCGGCTCGCCGTACGGAATCCGGGACGACAAACACGCCATCTGCGGCTTGTCCGCCGTCGGCAACCCCAACTCCGCCGACAACTGCCGGATCTCCGCTTTCGTCAACCCCGCCTCCTTCAACGGCGCCCGCACGGCATGTTCCTTCGCTGCCGCTGCGCCTGGCCGAAAATCCCCGGCATCACTCACGTTCTCGCCATAGACAATCGTGTCATACCCCGGAATCTTCACCAGCTCATCGAACAATTCCGACTTGCAGAAATAGCAACGATTGACTGGATTGCTCGTGTAATTCCCATCGCTCATCTCGTTGGTTTTAATCACCCGCACCGGGAAGCCAAATCGTCCGGCAATCGCGAGTGCCTCGTCCAATTCCCGGCGCGGCAAACTCGGCGAATCCGCAATCACCGCCAGCGCCTTCTCGCCCAAAACATCGTGCGCCACTTTCGCCAAAAGCACACTATCCACACCCCCGGAGTACGCAACGAGCGTCCGCCCGCAGGAATGCAGCAGCACTTTCAAATGATCGAGCTTGGTAGACACGGTTCGATACTAATGGCAACTCGGAGGGGTGTCAAAGGGAACGCCAACCACTAGGACTTCGCGGTGTCGCCGCACTTCTGTGAAGTGCGACTACAACTCCTCGCCCAACTCAACGTTCCAGTAGGCCATATCGAGGAAGTGCTTCCAACTGTCGTGAGCCACCATGCTGAGAGTCACATTCACAAACGGCCGCCACTTCGGCCGCTTCGGCTTCTTGATCAGATGCATCCCGCACTCCGTCGGCGTTCGATTCGCCTTGCGGGTATTGCACGGGATGCAAGCGCACACAATATTCTCCCACGTCGTCGTGCCACCCCGGTCGCGCGGAACGACATGGTCGAGATTCAGCTCCCGCCGGTCGAAGCGCTTCGCGCAATACTGGCACGTGTTCCGGTCGCGCTCGAAGATATTGTGTCGCGTGAACTTCACTTCCTTGTGAGGCAGCCGGTCGAAAAACAACAACACAATTACCCGCGGAATCCGGATATTAAACGAGATCGTGCGAACCACGTCCTCCCCGGCATGATCGCGCGTCACATCGCGCCACTCGTGGAAATCAAACGTTTGAAAATCGCCGCCGTTCTCCGTCACGACTTCGGCATGCCCCATGTACAAAAGCGTAAACGCGCGCTCGACCGTGCAGACGTTGATCGCCTGCCAAAGCCGGTTGAGCACGAGCACATTTTCATTGAGCACGTTTCTCATACAGCGCGGCCAAGCTACCAAAGCTGTGCCCTAGCGTCAACCAGCTCGCCGCAACCGTGCTGCACAGCCAGCCAACAGCAATGCCGCGCCGAGCGCACACACTATCGCCGCCCCGGTCGGCCAATCGCCCACATAGGAAGCCCACAAGCCAACCACGCCACCGACCGTCGCCACAATCCATCCAATTGTCAGCCTAGCCGGCAGCGACTCCGCTAAAAACTTCCCGCACACTGCAGGCACGATGAGATAACTGAACACCAACAACACCCCGCCAATCTGCACGAAGCTCGTCACAACGAAACCAAACAAGGCGTAGAACAGAAAGTCCCACCACCGCGACTGCCCCGGTTCGTCATTCCCGAACGACAGCGCGAGGAACTTGTGCCGGAAGACGAAATGCACGATGCCGATGACTACGTACACCCCAAACGTCTTGCCAACCTCGACCGGCCGCACGAGCAACACGTCTCCCACCATGGTGCGGCGTAACTCTTCATTGCCCTCGGCGCTCCGGCTGAGCAACAGAATGCCGAGTGCCGCCGCCACGACGTAGACGATGCCGATGAGCGCCTCCTGCGGCACACGATGATCCTTCGTCCGCGTGACCGTGAAGATCGCCGCGCCGACGATGGTGAAGCTCGCGGCCCATGCGTAAGTCTGCCAATCGTGAGAGTCGTGCCCCTGCAAGATGGCCACGCAATTCCCGAGCGCGGCCACTTGCGCCAAGGCGAGGTCGACGAAGATGATCTCACGTTCGACGATGTGCAGGCCGAGATATACCAACAACCCCGGCAACAACAAACAGGCCAGCAACGGCCACCGCATGACTTGAAAGGCCTCCATCATTTCGCCAACTCCTTCGCCAATGCGTTGACGAGATAGTCAATCAACTCCACGTAACCGGCCTCCGTCCCTTTCACGCCACCGGGATACTGCGTCACCGGCACGACGGTCGCACCGGTCTCAGCGGCCACCGTCGCAGCCGTCTTCCGGTTCTGGTACGGTTCGACGATAATCACGCGCAAGTTTTCAGTCTTCATCTTCTTCTCGACCGCCGCGAGGCTAGCCGGTGTCGGCGGGATGCCCGGCTTGGGTTCGAGGAACAGTTCGATCTTCAACCCAAACCGCTGCGCGAAGTACGGCCACGTATCGTGATACGCGACGATCTGCTTACCGGCAAATGGCGCAAGCAACTTCTGCCACTCGACAAGCTTCGCGTCGATCCGGGCGGTAAACTTCGCCAGATTCTCCCCGTAGGTCGCCGCCCCGGCCGTGTCCAGCCTGCTCAATTCCGCGGCGATTCGTTGCGCGGCGATCTTGCCGTTGAGCGGGTCGGTCATGAAATGCGGATTCCCCAGCGCATGCACGTCGCCCTTCGAACGGTCGAGCGTGGTCGGCGCTCCCAGCAGTTGGATGCCGGGCGCGATGGCGAGATGCGCCAGCTTCGGATTGCGCGCGCCTTCCAGCAACGGCGGCAACCAGCCAATTTCCAACTCCGCACCGCCTTCCACTACAAGATCGGCGCTCGCGAGTTTCCGCACGAAACTCGGTTTCGGGTCAACGAAGTGCGTGTCTTCCGTCGGTTTGGCGAGTGAGATAACATCGGCGCGGTCGCCGGCAACATCACGCGCGATGGCCGCCAGTTCCGGCGTGGTCGCAACGACATTGAGTTTGGCCTGCGCGAGCGCCGGGATGAGCAGAGCAGATAGGATGATGGATTTGCTTTTCATTTTGTCTCCTTAGAATTTGTGCGCGGCGTGCGCGCCGAGTAGGAATTCGATTTGCATCCAGACCGAGTGATCGTCGCCGAAGACTTGGCCGTGGTCGTAGTTGTATTGCAGTCGCAACTTCGAGAACTCGCTGGAATACCAAGTTAGGTTCGGTGAAAGTCGGAACCGGTCACCGCGCGCGCCGGGAGTCTGCGGGTCGGGCGGAGCTTGGTCGTTGTTGACGTACTCGCCGCGTAGGCCGGCCACCCAATTGAGCCGGTAGCCCCAGAGCACTTGCGAGTAGACGCCAACATCCGTCAGCGTCGCCGCGGGCAACGGGACGGTCGCATCCGCGCCGGCCTCGTACCGGCGCAGCATGGCCTCCGTCTGCCACGACACGAACGGGAAACCACCGTGCGCCGCCGGTGACTTCCATTTCCAGTATGTGTCCACGCCATAGATTTCCGTGCGCGTCTGCGTGCCGCTGTCGTTGGGACCGAAGGCGGCCGAGGTGCCGACCACCAACGTCTGCTCGTCGTTCAGATCGAAGGCGGCCGACGCGCGCGGCACAAACAGCAGGTCACCGGGGCCGCGCAATCCGCGATCCACCGGCGTGCGTCCGTAGGTGTTGTCGGGATCGCGGAAGCTGTACGCCGTGCTGCCTTCACCATTGAATACGCCCAGCGCCAGTTCCGAGTAAAACGGCGTCGGCGCGAGCCACGACAATTGCGTCCCGACGTTGCGCAAGCCGTCGCCACCGAGGACGCGATTCATGATCAGCGGCTGATCCACGAATGCCCACGCATGCGGGTGCTGCTGGTTCTGCCGGCCAAACGCCGCGAAGAACTGACCGGCTTTGAGTTGCAAGTTCCACGGCAACGCCGTCGACTGCCCATACGCTTCTTCCAACTCGATTTCGGTCCCGTTGTTATTGTCGAGCTTCAACACGATATTCGCGAAGCCCTTCAAGTACGGATCGACCGCGCCATCGAGCGACAGCTCGGCATTGCGCAACGAGAACCCACGCTGCGACGGATCGTGGTCGCCGAGTTCCAGCACTTTGTCCACCTTCGGCTCGGTGGACCAACCGACATTCATGAGCGTGTCAAAGCTCACGTTCATGTAGGCACTGCCGGCACGTGCGACGGTGATCGGTTGCCCCGGTGACCAGGCCGCCGGCGTTACCGGCATCGGTGTAGTGGCCGCCGTCTCGGCGACTGAGGTCGGCGGCACATTCGTGCGCGCCGCTTGCATCGCTTTCAACTTCTCCTGCAACTCCTGCATCTGCTGCTGCAACAACTCCATCTGCTTCTTCACCGCGTCGAACGCCGCATCGGACACATCCGCGCGGGCCGCGACAACGGACAACATCAAACAAAAGACAAACAGCTTCATTTTCTCCTCCAAGGGAAATACCGGCAACCGACAATGCGGGCCGGTTAATATAGTTTGAGAACACCAACGGCAGAGTTATGCCGAGGCGACAGGAGGAGCGCGGCTGGCAGTGGAAGGCAGGAACGGTGCAACTGGAATCACCGGCTCGCAGGCCGGCAAGATGGTAACGGCAACCGAGATGTCGATCGGCGTGGTCGAGACAACCGGCGTATCGGTCGTGCCACCGATTTGCCACGTGCAAGCCGGACAGTCATTGTGACCCGCTTCGTGGTGGTGCACTGCGCCAAAGACTACCGCGACGCTCAGGTAGAGCAGACAGAGAACTACAGTCATTGCGCGTTGCTTCATGGCCACGCGCAGACAGTGCCCAGAGGAGAGAGTTTTGTCAACCTACAGCTTGATCGTGGCAACGACGATTTTTTCCTCGTCATCGCGCGTCAGTTTGAAGCCGAGTTTTTTGCAGAC
>JBAXYB010000132.1:0-7935 GCA_037127585.1 Verrucomicrobiota bacterium | reverse complement strand
ATGACGCACTCGACTTTCGTGCCGTCGGCATGCCGGAGGTTTTGCGTGAGGAACCGCGCGGCGTTCTTCGCCATGTTCATCGTTACCTTTTCAAGCGACTCGCGAACGCCACCGAGCCGGCCGTCGATGGTCGGGCGAATCCCGATCTTCGGATTCGAGCCAACGAGACGGTTATGCGGACGATTCAATTTCAATGGAGTAGTCATAATCTGCGGGTCCTTTAACTGGCGGAAATCAACTGCCCTTTGGCGAGTTTGATGCCCGCGGCTTTGAGTTGTTCAGCGGTCACATCGGTCAACAAAGTATCGACATCGGCCCACGGCAGGAAAAACTCCGGGGCTTCCTGTCCGAGCTTGGTCGCGTCCAAACAGCAAACGGTTCGCGGACTCAATTCCACAACGGTCTTCTGGAACGCCACGACATCTTTTTGCGAATTCCAAATCCCGGCCTGCGACATGCCTTCCGCACCGAGAAAGGCCAAATCCAATTTCCAGAGGCGCAAACACCGGCGGGCCTGTTCGCCGAAGAGCACGGATTGCCGGGCGAGATATTGGCCGCCGACGACTTGCACTTCCATGTCTTGCACGCCCGCCAACATTTCCGCCACAGGCAAATTATTCGTCAACGCTGTGATCCGCCCGACCGGCTGCACGGTGAGCGCCTCGGCAATCGCGTACGTCGTCGTGCCGGCATCGAAGAAGACGGTCGTACCGGGTTTGATCAACTTGAGCGCGGCCATCGCCATTTGACGTTTGGCCAAGCTGGCGCGGAATTGCCGTTCGCGGAATGAGGGGAAA
Source organism: Verrucomicrobiota bacterium (assembly GCA_037127585.1). Taxonomy (GTDB): domain Bacteria; phylum Verrucomicrobiota; class Verrucomicrobiia; order Palsa-1439; family Palsa-1439; genus CAINDI01. The sequence continues at coordinate 7,138 of JBAXYB010000132.1, read as the reverse complement.
CGCTGATTGAAATCCACCAACGCCCCACCGCGCGTGCGCGTGATGATCTTATCCTTCGCCATGACGGCGAGATCGCGACGGGCAGTCGCCACCGAAATGCTCAGACGCGAACAGAGCTCGGTCAGCGGCATGTACCGGTGCTGCTGGAGCAGCTTGGCCAGCTCTTCGCGCCGGGCGGTCACAACATGGAGAGGAACTCTCACTCACGAAAGAGGTACGCAGTTTAATGAGCGATGTCAATCATTAAAATCTCGCACGGATTTCACCAGCTTGGGCCTTGGTGGCGCAGGACCAGTTCCTGGTAATGCTCCTTCGGAATCTCCGCGACGAATCGTGACGGTCGCTGAAACCCGCCGCTGTCACCACTGCTCGGCCGGTAGAGCGGGAACGTCAGGAAGAGTTCGTCCTTCGCCCGCGTGACGGCCACGTAGAACAACCGGCGCTCTTCCTCTTCGCCTTCGAGATTGTCGAGCGACCGGCTGAGCGGGAACATGCCGTCACATAAGCCGATCACAAACACCACCTGCCACTCTTGCCCCTTGGCCTGGTGAATCGTGCTCATCCGCAGATATTCCTGGTCGCCACTCGTGATCAGCGATGCGTCATCCGCTTCGAGATTGGTGAGCAGCGCGAGCTGGCTGAGAAATTCTTCCACCAACTTAAATTGAGTCCCAAACGACGCGAGCTGATTCAAATCTTCGCCGCGCGCCCGGGCGTTCGGGTATTTCGCTTTCAAGTACGCCGTGTAATAACCTTCGACGACAATCTCGATCATCTCATCCGCCAACAACGGCGCCGGCAACGCCCGCAGTTGATTGATCACTGCCGCCAACTGCGCCCAATCTTCCGCCGCCTTTTTCGGAACGGCCGAGGACTTCTCCGGTAGGGCGCGACCGCCGGGCGCGCCGAGATCCGCCTTCAACAACGGCTGAAACTCCCGCCACAATTTATTCGCCGTCGAACCGCCCACGCCGGGCAGGAGTCGCGCAATCCGCTTGAACGACAGCTCGTCATTCGGGTTCGTGGCCAGTTTCAGGAAGCAGCTCACGTCCTTGATGTGCGCCTGCTCGAAGAACCGCAGTCCGCTCGTGATCACAAACGGAATCTTCCGCCGCGTTAATTCCATCTGCAATTCCATCGCGTGATAGTGCGCCCGGTACAACACCGCCACATTCGTCAGCGGCACGCCTTCTTCCTGGAGCTCCATAATTCGTTGCGCGACGAATTGCGATTGTTGGTTCGAGTCCGCGCAGGCAACCAACCACGGCTTGCCGCCGCCCTGCCGCACCGGGAGGAGCGTTTTGGCGAACTGATGGATGTTCCCTTTGATCGCATCATTCGCGAGCGCCAACACCGCCGGCACGCTCCGATAATTCACTTCGATTTTGAACGTCTGTGTGTTCGGGTACCGCTGTGGAAAACTCAGAATGTTTCGGTAATTCGCTCCGCGCCACGAGTAGATACTCTGCGCATCGTCGCCGACCACCATCAAGTTCCGGTGCACGCCCGCCAACACATCGATCAAGTCGGCCTGAATCTTGTTCGTGTCTTGATATTCATCAACCAATACGTGGAGAAACTGCTCCCGGTACCGCTCGCCAACTTCGGCGTTCGTCATCAGCAAGTCGAGCGTCTTCACCAACAAGTCATCGTAGTCCATCACGTTGGCCTGCCGCTTGCGCTCCTCGTACTTGCGTTGGAGCCGACCAATCTCACCGGCCAGATGCTTGAAATAATCATATTGCTCCGCCAACACACGTTCCAGCGGACGCTCCGTGTTCACCACCAGCGAAAAGATCTCCGCCAACACATCGCCCTTCGGAAATTGGTCGCCCTTGGTATCAATCTTCGCATCGCTTAAACACGCATCGAGCAGATCCTTCTGGTCGTCCCGGTCGAGGATCGTGAAATCCGGTTCGTACCCGATCAACTTTGCATGCCGACGCAACATCCGATTACCGATGTGATGAAAAGTCCCGCCCCAAATCGATGAGACATCCATCGGCAGGAGACTTTCGACGCGCCGCAACATTTCTTTCGCGGCCTTGTTCGTGAACGTGAGAAGGAGAATGCGATCCGGTGGCACACCGTGTTCGACCAACCACGCCACCCGGTACGTCAACGTCCGAGTCTTCCCGGAGCCGGCGCCGGCGATCACGAGCATCGGTCCGTTGCCGGCGGTGACGGCAGCCAGCTGCTGCTCGTTCAGTTCCTTCCGGTAATCGATGTGCAAGTCCCGCGGCGCGTGCGTGGGCTGCAGAATGTATTCCGGCGTCATCGCCGCATCAACAGCGTCGCCAACACCACCAGACTCATGACGGCCACAAGTCCCGCCGGCATGAACTTCTTCGTCTTGCTAAAGCGCAGCCCCATGATGACCGCCAACACGCCGGCAATGACGCACGCGGCCGTCACGTCCGCCGCGCGCCCCTGCCGGATGCCAAAGCCGAGGAAGATTAAAACCCCGCCAAAGACCAACCCCGAAATCAGCGACGGAATGCTCTTCGCCTTCGCCCAGCCCATGACGCCCCCAAGCAACACGAGCGCCCCATAAATCCACACAATGATTTCGTTTGTCATGCCTTGCACCCTAGCGGAAACCCGCCGCGTTTGTCCATTGGTTACCACGGGCGGGGTTGGAATACTTGTTTCTACACTTGAACCTTCAGCCCCCAAGCCGTATAATTTCGCCCACAACCAAGGAGCAGCCATGAGAAACCGTCTGATTATCGCCGTAACCGCCGTTTCCCTGTCCGTGTTGGCCCTCAGCCATGCCGGTGAAGTGCCGCCGCCAACGGATGGTTCGGCCAATGCCCAATTTCGTCGCACCGTTGATCCGTCTCCTCGTGCCGCCTCTGGGAGGGCGACCTTCCGCGTCAGCAACTCAGGCGCGAAGCAAACTTGTACCATTCAAATCTCCGACTTAACCTTGACGGATTTCGGCATCTTCATCGGCGCCTCGCCGACCCCTGACACCAATTCACTCATTTCGGGCGTTGCGCCATTAAATCGCACCAACCTGAAGAAAGGCACCTGGTCACGCATTCTGACTGGGGTCAATGGTGCGCCATTGGAATTCGACGTACCCAACCTCAACGATCTCGCCGGCGGCACCATCTATATAGCAGGGGCCGAAGATAACGCCCTCGAGTCCGGCGTCACCAATATCACCGGCTGCGCCACCAATATCACCGGCACCACAACCAATATCACCGGCTGCGTCACCAATACCTATTTCGGGATCCCGCTGAATACTGGCGGCACGGGAACGGTCTCCACGATTCTCTGGGCGCCGATTCCGCCAATCCTCGCGAAGCCGGCGGAATTCAACTACCGCAACTCGCTCAACATGGACCTCCCCCCCGCGCCCGCCCCAAGCCCCAGCGCGAAGGGCAAAGTCAGCGTGAAATTCAACAACAGCCAGGGCCAATCTATCCTCGACATTCAAGGCAGCAACCTCACCGCCGGCCAGACCTACACGGTCTTTATCGGCGACACCACAAACAATCCGCCTTTTGTCCTCGTCGATGCCGGGACGATGACGTCCAATAAGAATGGCTCTGACCAGCAATTCCTCCGCGACACCAAGTTTGGCGATCCACTTCCATTCCAAGCTCGGGATGTGATTGATCTCTCCGGTCGCGTCATTCAAATTCGCGACGCCTTCGGCGAAGTCCATCTTCGCGGAATCATTCCGTAATCTGAGCTCGACAACAACAGGGGCAACTCAACGCGAGTTGCCCCTGTTTGCTTTATTCACGAACAGCTCAAAGCCCTGCCTGACTGTAGTGGCGGTCTATGACCGCCGAGTGTGGAAACAAAGCCTGGTTACCCCGGCTAGGACGCGGTGTCCCACCGCGCCGTAGGCGTTTTCTATCGGTAAAAGCAAAACGGGGAAGGTTTTTCAACCCTCCCCGTCCTGAATTACTTAATCGAAGCCGCTTACTTCGTGGATACGAGCTTGCCGTCGATCTTCGTTGTGTCAGCTACCCAGATTCCGAGAACGCTCGAACTGATGCCGGTGATCGCGCCACTCTTGCCAACCTTGAACTTCACGTCTGCGACAAACGCCGCGCCGGTGTTATTAATGGTGCTAATGTCGCTGAACGCCTCAACGAGTTCGGCAATGGTCGCATTACCGCTAGTGCCTTTGGCTGGTTTGGTGATCGCAACACCTTGGTTTAGCTCAGATGCGTAAACCTTTGCGGTGCCAATCGGAACGACGATCACGATACTATTCGTTGATTCCCCGACGACCACAGTGACGTTGGTCACTGAAATCGCGCCGAGTAAAGACCGCGTGAACGAGTTCGTCGCTCCATCTTGAATCAGACTAATCTCAGTCTGGACGTACTGCATGTTGATCGGTGCGAGCTTCGTCTTCGTTCCGTCTGTTGCTGTGGTCGTCCCAGAAAGAGTGACCGGCAACGGCCCGATTACAACGCTCTCGTTATCCAACGCTGCCTGAACCACTCCACTCGCCAAGGCGACTACTGCAACTACTGCTGCGATTTGCTTCTTCATTGTGTTTATATCCTGTTTTTGTTCTGTTCTGTGTTGACTGACCTGCCAATTGAAAAAATAGCCCCCCCTGTTTGTCGATACCATAATTTTAAGGTGGCAATAAGGGAGTTGCTTACGGTCAAAATGGCGTGACTTCCCGCCGACTCAACCGGTGAGTTGCTTGAGGTCAACTCGCCCGTCATACAACGCCTTCCCGATGATGACGCCGGTCAGATTGTTGTGCTTGGCCGCCAGTCGTTGCAACTCCTGAACGTGCCCGGCATCCCCGACGCCACCGCTGGCGATGATAAAACACTTCACGGCGTCACACATCCCGGTCGTGGCTGCGTAATTTGGTCCCGTCAACATCCCGTCCGTTGAAACATCCGTAAAGATGATGTGCTGCACACCGAGCCGGTCGATCTGCTTCCCAAATTCAACCGCCGTCAGCGCGGTCTTTTCCGTCCAACCTTTCACCGCGACAAATCCATCGCGCGCGTCAATCCCCACCGCCACCCGCACCCCGAACGCGCCGGCCAGCTCTTCGACAAATGCCGGCGACTCGCATGCCTTCGTCCCGACCACGCAACGCGTCACCCCCATCGCCAACGCATCCTCCACCTGCCCCCGCGTCCGCATCCCCCCGCCCATCTGCACCGGGATCTGAATCGCTTTAAGAATGGCGCGAACGCTGTCCCAATTCCGCGGCACCCCATCAAATGCGCCATCGAGATCGACGATATGCAAAAAGCGCGCGCCTTCATCCTCCCACCGTCGGGCGACCGCGACCGGGTCGTCGCTGTAAGTCGTCTGCGCATCCGCCGCCCCTTGCCGGAGCCGCACAACTTTGCCTCCGCGCAAATCAATGGCCGGATAAATAAGAAAGCTCATACCAGCCCCACAAAGTTCTCGAGCATCTTCAACCCAACCGCCTGCGACTTCTCTGGATGAAACTGCGTCGCGTAAACGTTACCGCGCCAAATGACCGAACTGAATTCCACCCCGTACTGGGTGGTCGCCGCCACGACGGACTCTTGCCGGGGCGCGCCGTAATAACTGTGGACAAAATAAACGTAGCTGCCGTCGGCAATCCCGGCCAACAGCGGACAGTTGGGTTGCCGGATCTGCAACTGATTCCACCCCATGTGTGGGACTTTCAATCCATTGCTGGCAAAACGCGGCACCGTCCCGGGTAACACACTCATGCCGGCCACCCCGGGATTCTCCGCGCCCGACTCAAACAACATTTGCAGCCCGACGCAAATCCCCAGAAACGGCCGGCCACTCGCGATGAACTCCCGGATCCCGTCAACCAACCCGCAGGCCGCCAAGTTCTTCACGCAATCGCCAAACGCCCCCACCCCCGGCAACACCACCGCATCCGCCGCCAGAACATCATCCCGACGGTTCACGATGGCGACCCGAGCGCCCGCCTTCGTCAACGCCTTCTCGGCGCTGCGCAAGTTCCCGCTCCCGTAATCAATCAACGCAATCATTGTCCGCGCATCATACTGGCAACCAAACGAAACCGTCAACCCAGCGGCCGGCGCGTGAGCAACCGGGTCAACGCCCGGCTCGGCGTCTTCACGAGCAGCTCGTGCAAAAACACATCCGTCGGCATCGCCTTCGGTTCCAGCAACCGCGCCCGAAAGATTTGCGCGACCACCATCACCACCACCACCCCGGCAAAACACAAACTATATTGGTTCCACTCCCACGCGCCCCAGCGCAATTTCCAGTCGCCCACGCAATCGATCCCGATCCCCCAGAGAATCGGAAAGATTCCGGCCGTCAGACTCGTCGCCACGCTGAACAACGCAAAAAAATGACTCCGCCCCATCTCCGGCACCACCGCCATCGCCAACCGCGTGTTCGGCAACGAAAACAGCGCCAGCCCCAAGGCCGCCGTCATTTGCAACACCACCACCAACCACAACGTCGGGGCCACCACTTGCGCCGCCACCGCGCCCCACAGAATCAAATGGATTACCAAAATAATGCCCGAAGCGCCCAGCAACGGTTTACTTCCCACCCGGTCCGCCACCGCCCCAAACCCCCACAGCGCCAGCGCCGACCCAGCACTCCACAGCGACATCATCCCCAAGAACTGCCAATCCTGAAAACCATACACATCCCGCAACAACGGCACCCAGCACACTCCGCTGCCCGCCAACGCCACCAACACGACCACATCATAAATTACCAGCCGGAAAAACGGCGAGTGCAACAGCATCGCCTTCCACGGCACCGGGCCACCCGAACTCGAGGCCGCCGTCACCGGCACATCCGGTATCCGTCGCAGAAAAACCAAACTCGCCATGCCGGCCAGGAAGGCCACCACAAACACCGCCCCAAATAACGTCGTCCCCGTCGCCCCGCGCAACCACCACGCCGTCGCCACCATTGTTCCCAACATCGCCACCGCCGTCGCCATCTGATCCCGCGAAAGATACCGGCCCCGCAACGGCTCCGGCACCAATTGCGTCAACCACGGCAAAAATCCGCACACCGAAAATCCGCGCGAGGCGTTGTAGACGAACAACAGAAACAACATCAGCGCAATCTGCGTTGTGTGATCAATGCGCCCCGGCAAGAACGCCACCCCGGCCATACCGAGGATCACGAATGTCCGGGC
>JBAXYB010000131.1:0-7940 GCA_037127585.1 Verrucomicrobiota bacterium | reverse complement strand
ATCGTCATGCACCACCGTTTGTGGCAGCATCTTGGCGATCGGCTTCAGGACGCTCAACGCACCGGCGATGGCTTTCGCCAGCAGCAACACCGTCAACCAGACCGGCAAAACCACCAGCAGTCCACCAATCAGCGTCATCTTCACAAACTTAAACAGTGTTTTCATAGTAGCCTCATCACGGCGTTGGATTTTTCACACACCGGAACCCAAGATGATTGGTCCCGGTATCGGTTTCGCCTTTGCCACGGCCGCCGGGTTCGAAGCGTTTGCAGTACTGATCGACGCACAGAAACGAACCGCCCTTATGCACGCGCTTCTTCGTGCCGGGTTCGGTCGGATCGAAACTGGTGGCCGGCCCTTGCGGGTTGCGCGCGAGTTCGCCCAGCGTCGTGTAATAATCCGGCCGGTACCAATCGCTCGTCCATTCCCAAACATTCCCGGCCATATCGAAAAGCCCGTAGCCATTCGCCGGGAACGAGCCGACCGGTGCAGTGCCGGTAAAGCCGTCCGTGCCGGTATTCTTCTCCGGGAAATGACCTTGAAAAGTGTTCGCCATCCACTTGCCGCCCGGTTGAAACTCATCGCCCCACACGTTTGCTTTGCGCTCCAATCCACCGCGCGCCGCGAACTCCCATTCCGCTTCCGTCGGCAACCGCTTGCCGGCCCATCGGCAATACGCGAGCGCGTCGTCGTAGGCGATGTGCACGACCGGATGTTTCTCTTTGCCCTTCAAGTCGCTGTCTGGCCCGGTCGGATGTCGCCAGTTCGCGCCCTTCACATAACTCCACCACTGGTAATGATTGTCCAACTTCACCGCGGTGGCGGGCGGCGTGAACACGACGGAGCCGGCCACTAGATTCTCCGGTGGTGCGGTGGGAAACTCCTCCTTCGTCGGCGCCCGTTCGGCGAGAGTGATGTAGCCGGTCGCTTTCGCGAATTTCTCGAACTGCTCGTTGGTGACTTCCGTCGCGTCCATCCAGAATCCATCGACGACCACGCGATGCCACGGCCGCGCATCGCGGAAGTCTGGTTCGTCAGACCCCATCCAGAATTCGCCGCCGGTGATCCAGACCATCCCCGGCGGTTTCTCGGCGGCCCTGGCTGAAAGCGTTAGTGTGAACAGCAGTAATCTCAAAGCGTGTTTTGAAAGTCCATTGGGGATGGAGATTGTAGCCGCGAGCCTGCTCGCGGCCCCGCGGCAACCTGCGACTACGTCTCCGGCCGCGAGCAGGCTCGCGGCTACAAGGGGACTTTTAAAACATGTTTCCAGTATTTTCATGATGATTACTTGAGGCGACGCAACAGATGCGTCAGAGATTTGACGGCAAGTTCCATTGGCAAAAATGGTTTGGCGAGCAGGTCGTTCCCGCCGCTGGCCAGCGTCGCGGCCCGGCGTTCGAACTCGCCGATGGCGGTGACGAAGACGACCGGCGTGGTTTGATGTTGCGGCAACTTCCGGAGTTCGGCGCAGAGTACCGGGCCTTCCATGACCGGCATTTCCACGTCAAGCAACACCAAGTCGAACGGACTCGCGCGAAGTGTTTCCAGCGCTGCGACCGGATCGGACTGCGTGATGCACCGGAGCTGGGCCCGTGAAAGGGCGATCGACACGAGCTGGCCAATGATCGGATCATCATCCACCGCGAGAATCTTGCAGTCCATCGGCCGCCGGGAAGGAATTGGCGTCGTGCCTTGCAACCACGAGATCAAGAGCCGCGCCGCATCGGCGATGGTATTCGTGCTCGATGGATTGCGGTGTTTGGGTTTGTCGAACAGATCCTGAATCAACGCCTCCAGCGCCGAGGCCAGCCACGCCAACGTGTGTTCCCCGGCCGCGGCTCCGCTTCCGGCAATCGCATGCGCGGCCTGCGCCACTTCGGTCATGCGGGACATGTCGGTGGAAATCACCAGCAGCCGGTCCAGCGCCGACTGCAGACGCGTCGCGTGTTGCCGGAAGATCTGGCGCGGATCCACTTCTGCCGCGGCGACCGGGGCCGCCGTCTCGACCGCGCCGGCGGGTGGTTCATAATCCGATTGGCCCAGTGCCGCCGCGATGCGTTCGACTAACTGGGTGGCCGAACAATCCGCCTTGGTGATGACGGTGGACGCCCCGGCATTGCGCGCGTCCTGAATCGGGCCGGGGAGAAACGAGTTCGTAAAGACAATCACCGGCAAGTCTTTGGTGCCGGCGTCAGCGCGCAACGCCTGCAGCACTTCGATCCCCGTCATATCCGGCAACATCAGATCCAAGAGCAACGCATGCGGCCGGTAACTGGCCACTTGCGCGAGGCCGTCTTTGCCGGTCTCGGCGATTTTCACTCGGATGCCGGAGGGGGAGAATTTCTTCAGGTAAACTGTGCCGAGGAGTTTGTCGTCTTCGATGATCAGGAGTCGTTTCATGTGGTTATATTTTCCTTTAGAAATTCGCAGACCCGCGCGTACTGTTTTTGCCCCACGGCGAACACGCGCGCGGCGTCGGTGAGATTACCTTCGAGCGCCATTTTTTCCAAGGCGCGCATCGGCGCGACCAACGCCACCATGCCGCACGAGGCACTCGTACCGGCTACGCTGTGGGCGTGTTGTTTGACGCCGGGCGCATCGGCTTTTTGGATGGCGACTTCGAGAGCGGCCAGCTTCGGCGGCGTTTGTTCCAGGAACATGCCAACCAATTGCCGCAGCGTGTCGTTATCGTCGCTGGCCACATCGCGCAACCGGTCCATGTCCACCGGGGGTTCGTCAGCCGGTGCCGCCGATGGAGTCGGTGACTTTTCGAGCGCGGCTTTGAGTTCTTCGACGCGCAACGGTTTGGTCAGGTAATCATCCATGCCGGCGGCGAGACATTTCTCGCGGTCGCCACCGAGGGCGTTCGCGGTGAGCGCGACGATGTGGATGTGCCGCTGCCCGGCTTCGCGCAGCCGGATTTCGCGCGTCGCTTCGTAGCCATCGAGTTCCGGCATCTGACAATCCATGAGAATGACGTCGTAGGTTTTGCTAGCCCAGGCGTTCACCGCAGCGCGACCGTCACCGGCGACGTCGGCGGTGTAACCGAGTTTCTTCAGTTGCAACTGGGCAACTTGTTGGTTCACTTGATTGTCTTCGGCCAGCAAGATGCGCAACGCTCGGGCGGCGGTCATTGCAACGGCCGCCGGCGCCGCGACGCGCGATTCAACCACTGCGCCGCTCATGACCGTGGCGATGGAATCGAAGAGTTGGGATTGCTTGGCCGGCTTGCTGAGCCACGCTTCGATGCCGGCCTCTTGGAAGCCTTCCGGGATCTGGCGGCCATGCATCGAACTAAGCATCACCATGTGAACGCCGGCCAGTTTCGGATCCGCGCTGATGGCGCGGGCCAATTCCATGCCGTCCATTTCCGGCATCTGAAAATCGAGAATCACCAACGGGAATGGTTGTCCCTTGCCGGCTTCGCGGCGCAGGACTTCGAGCGCTTCGCGGGCGGAGTTCACGGCTTCGGGCTTCATCTTCCAGGACGTGAGTTGATACTCGAGGATTTTCCGGTTGGTCGCGTTGTCGTCCACGATCAACGCCCGCGCGCCTTCCACGCTGGCGTGGACAACCGGCACGACCGGCGCCGCGTGGGGGGCGTGGCCCTGTTTACTGAACTGCGCCGTGAACCAGAACGTCGAGCCTTTGCCGGCTTCACTTTGAATCCCGATTTCGCCGCGCATCAGTTCGATAAGGCGTTTGCAGATTGTGAGACCGAGGCCGGTGCCGCCGTATTTGCGCGTGGTGGAACTGTCGGCTTGCGTGAACGGCTGAAACAATCGCGCCTGTGCTTCCGGCGAGAGCCCGATGCCGGTATCCGTGACGGCGAACTTGGCGGTGACGTGCGTGTCGGTCTCGGTTTCTTTGGTGACGCGGACGAGGACTTCGCCTTTTTCGGTGAACTTGATGGCGTTGCCGACGAGGTTGGTGATGACTTGCCGGAGGCGGGTGGGATCGCCGCGGAGATTGGCCGGGACGTCGCGCTCGACGAACAGGTGGAGTTCGAGGCCTTTGCGGTGGGCATTGGTGGCGAGGATGTCGATGTTGCTTTCGAGGGTGGCTTGCAGATCGAAATCAATCATCTCGAACCGCAGCTTGCCGGCTTCGATTTTCGAGAAGTCGAGAATGTCGTTGATGAGCGTGAGCAGTGAATCGCCGCAGCCGCGGATCGTGTCGGCGAACTCGCGTTGCTGCGGTTTCAAGCCGGTATCGAAGAGCAGGTCGGTCATGCCGATGATGCCATTCATCGGGGTGCGGATTTCGTGGCTCATGTTGGCGAGGAATTCGCTCTTCATGCGCGTGGCTTCTTCGGCTTTTTGGCTGGCCAGCCGGAGATCGGTCTCGAGTTGTTTGAACTCGGTGATGTCCTGATAGGCGCCATACATGTATTTGGCTTTTCCATCCGCGCCACGAACCAACTGCCCGGCGGCGTGGAGCCAGACGATCGTTCCGTCCACTGGCCGTTTGTAGGCGTAGATCGCGTCGTAGCTCTTGTATTTCCCGTCGATGGCGCCCTGATAGCGCTCGGCGGTTTGCTTGGCGAGTTCCGGGTCGGCTTCCACCAAGCGGGAGAACCACTCGTTCTGCAAATGATACCGGCCGTCGGGCTTGAGTTTTTCCCCGACGATTTGCGCCGCGCGTTCGGACTGGAAGTAATAGTCGGGGTCGCTGTAGTCGATATGCCAATAACCGCAGCCGGTCAGTTCCAGGGCAATATCCGAGAGGAAATTCGCCTGCTGCAACTTCTGCTCGCCGCGTTTCCGTTCGGTGATATCCGTGAAACTGATAACCGCCCCGAGGATGGTGCTGTCTTTGCGAATCGGCGTGGCCCCGTACTCGACCGGCAATCCGCTGCCGTCCTTGCGCCAGAGGAACTCGTTATCAATCCGGCTCACTTCCCCGCGTTTGTAGGCCGCGTACATCGGGCATTCTTCTCTGGGGTAATCTTTGCCGTCGGGCCGGTGATGATGAATCAAGTCGTGCGATGGCTGGCCGATCATTTCCGCGGCCGTGTATCCGAGCAGCCGGCACGCGGCGGGATTGACGAACCCAATGCGGCCTTCGGTATCCACACCGAAAATGCCTTCGGAACTCGATTCCAAAATGAGCCGTGTCCGCTCCTCGGTGGTGCGGACTTGTTCGAGCAACTCGGCGGTGCGCACGTTGCGTTGCAGGACGGCGAGGTCCAGCGCAACGACCGGTAACATTTCTTCGAGCAACAGTCGCTCACTCGCCGTGAACGCCCGGAAAGTGGCGATCTCCAGGACCCCGGTCAGCGTATCGCCGGAGAGAACCGGCCACGCCATCGTATTGACCGGGACAGCCCCACCCAAACCCGAGGCGATCCGGAGGTAATCAGGCGGCAGATTGTTCAAGGTCACCGGCTTGCGTTCGTGGGCGCATTGGCCGACCAGACCTTCGCCGGTCCGAATCGAATCCGGGCCATTTGTGAGACCGTAACTGGCGATCCGCCGGAGCTGACCGGTGTCGGCATCGAGAAGATACAAGCCGGCCACGCCGCCGCCAAGCGCCGGTACGAGACCGGAGACGAGACGTTGGCCAAAATCGCCAAGCGTGGTCACGCCTTGTAACTCGCCGGTGAGCCGGGCAGCGTTGGTTTTGATCCAGCGTTGTTGTTCCATCGCGGCGGCGCCTTGTTTGAGAACGTCGATGGAGCGGGCCAGTTCCGCGGTTTCATCCACCCCGGTCGTGAAGGGCACCGCCTGCGCGTAGTCGCCACCGGCGATGGATTCGACGGAGGTCCGCAGTGCGCGGAGCGGACCGACGATGCTGCGCAGGATTAGGTAACCTAGGATGCCGGAAATGACGATGGCGGCAGCCACCGCAACAAGGCTGTCGCGGCGCGCCTTGTGGAGAGCGGTGACGGCAGCCGTGCCGGCAGTGTAGGCGAGCTCTTCGTTATGCTGGATCCATTCGTTCGCCAACTTACTAAGTCGCGCGCCGGTCTCCGCCACTGAACTGTTGAGCAATGCGACAGCCTCGTCACGGCGTTTGGCGGTGGCGAGCGACATTACTTTTTCGGCGCCGGTCAGCCATTTTTCATACAAATCCCGGAATTCGTCGAGTTGCCGGCGATCGCGATCATCGGAAATGAGTTGGTCGGCGTAGTCGCTTAGCTGGGTTTGGAGGTCGACTTTGTAGCCGCCAAAGGCCGCCTGCGCCCGGGCTTGGTCATCCGGGTTGTCAGTCAGCAGACAGTTGCGAACATGCACCCGCAATTCGGAGAGCGTGCGCGTGATGTTACCCAAGGCGGCCAAACTGCCGATCTGTTTTTCCGCCACAAACTGGCTGTGCACTTCGATTCGCGCCAGTTGGATTCTCACAAAAATACCCAGCGCCAAAAGAATCAGGAGCGGGACGGCGACCAAGATCACGATGCGTTTGGCAATGTTCATTCTCGCGCCCGAAAATTCTACCATTGCGCGTTTGAAAACTCTCCAGAATTCTACCGGGCTACTTCCGAAATAGGCTCGCCATGCACCAGCCGGTCATGCCGGCATGCAGGATCACCGCCGGCCACAAGGCGATGCCGACCGGCTGGGAACTCAGACCGGCCGCTCCCAGGATGAGAACGGTGCCGAGATTGTAGACCATCATCCCGCTGATCAATCCGCGCGAAGCACTACTCTGCGCGTCGCACCGGGCGAGCCAACAGGCGACACCGAGTGCCAGCAAGCCGGCTCCGCCGACTCGCGCCACGGTCAATGCCGCGGAGGTTTCCAGTGGCGACCCGACGAGCAGCTTCACTGTTGCCGAGGGACAGGATAGCAACGCCACACCAGCGCCCGCCTCAAGCGCTGCGGTCACGGTGTGCAGAGCTTTCATAAATGACGGGCCTAGTCTTTCGCGCGGGCGACGGCTTCGGCGGCTTTCTTCTGATCGGCTTCCGTCATCTGCGACGGACCGAGTTTGAAGGTCAGCTTGTTGATGGTGCCGGTGAATTTGAACGGCAACTCGTAGCCGTCATCCACCCCGGTGCCGGTGTCCACGCCGACGTCGAAGTTTTCGTCAACGGTCATGAGCAACGGAACAGTGTGCTTGAGCGTCTTCTTGGCCAACTCTTTGCCGTCCACTGTGAGCACGCCGGTGCCGCCTTTGCCGGGGCCGGGGCCGTCGTATTTGAAGTCGAACACGAGTGTGTGCTTGCCGGGCTTGAGCGCTTTGCCAAACAAGTCGGCACCGACCAGCCCGCCGACGCCGCCTTCCCAGCGGAAGCGTTCGAGATCGAGGAGGTTGTACTCAAAGACCGGTTTGCCTTTTTGCAGGAACAACGCGTATCCGCCAAAGCGTCCGCCCAAGGTCACGATCATTCCTTCGGCGCCGCCTTCGGGGACGGTGATCTCGGCGGTGATGGTGTAATCCTTGTCCAGAATATTGGGCGCGTTGCCGACGGGAATGCCGGCGGTTATACCGGTGTAGGTGAACTCGGTCTTGCCGGCGGTCGCGCTTGGCTTGGGGGCCATGATGCGGACGAAACCGGAGTTGTCCAAGGGGAAGACGTTGTACTTTGCCGCTTCGGTCAGGAACAACGCCTGCATTTCCTTGAGCTTGTCCGGCATCTTGGCGGCGAGGTCGTTGTTCTCGGAATAATCCTTGGCGATGTTGTAAAGCTCCCACTTGTATTCGCTCATCGCCGGCATCTTCGCGCCCAACATCCACGATGGCTGGGGCGGGGTCGTGGTGGCGATCCACCCATCGTGATAGATCGCGCGGTTGCCGACCATCTCGAAGTACTGAGTGTCGCGTTTCGACGGCGCAGTCGCGTTGGCCTTGTCGAAGGTGTACAGCATACTCACGCCTTCGATCGGCTTTTGCGGAATGCCATTGACCGTCTCGGGCGCCTTGATGCCGGTGGCTTCCAAAAGCGTCGGCACGATGTCAATCATGTGGTGGAACTGCGACCGGAGGCCGCCGCC
>JBAXYB010000130.1:0-7942 GCA_037127585.1 Verrucomicrobiota bacterium | reverse complement strand
GCGGTATGGATCGCGTGGGATCGGGATACGGACACGGTGCATGTGTACGACGCGTATCGGGTGAAGGAGCAGATTCCGGTGTTCCACGCGGCGGCGATTAAAGCGAGAGGGGTGTGGATTCCGGTGAGTTGGCCGCACGATGGATTTGCGCGGGACAAGGGGAGTGGCGTGGCGATTGCACAGCAATATAAAAATTTAGGGGTAAATATGTTGAGGTATCGCGCGACGAACCCGCCGCTACAGGGGAAGCTCGAAGGGAGTGGGGGCGTCGGCGTCGAACCCGGGATTATGGATTTACTCGAGCGTATGCAGACCGGCCGGTTTAAGGTCGCGACACATTTGTTGGAGTGGTGGGAAGAGTTTCGGTTGTATCACCGCAAGGACGGGCAGATTGTGAAGGAGAATGAGGATCTCATGGCGGCGACGCGCTATGCGGTGATGATGTTGCGGTTTGCCAAGGTGCAGACAGACGGGATGCGGAAGACCACGCAGGGCGCCTATATGCAAACGGATGCGAGTATGGGGGTACTGGGTTGAACATTTGCTGTTCGATGTGGGACATCTCATGCTACAGTCGAGGATAGGATGAAGCCGATTTCGTTCCGACGGATGCTGGCCCTGGCGAACACGTTACGAAACGTGGCGAAGAGTCAGAAGGAGATCACGCTCGGCACGCTCAAAGCGTTAGGGAACGGCAAGCGCGTTCGGCTTCCGAAGATTGCAACGGTCTTTGTCCCGAAAGCGAAGGTGCTGAAGCCAAAAAAGATTCCCAAACCTCGATATGTACGAAAGACCGTCACCATCGACGGACGTCGAGTGAAGATCGTCAAGACCACCGACCACGAGCAATGAGGAGGGTCCTATGAGTAGTTTCAGGTCGACCGTGAATCCCCCATTTCCACGGGCCATCGGCCCGTACGACAAGTGGCTCGCCGACCCCGCGACAGGCGCCATTGTCGGCATGATGAATCCGAACTCGGGCGGGAAGGACACGTACTTCGCGCCTATCTCAGTGACGGTAGGTCAACTACAAAACCCCACACCAGAGATGCTCGCCATGGTCGACGCGACGTTTGCGTTGAACGTGGCGCCGTACACGCGGTATTACTCGACGGGGAGTATGCTCTTAGGTCTTGGGCAGAGCGGTGATGTGCTGACTGGCGGAACGCTCACACTCGGCGGGGCGACGACCATGACGATTCCGGCGGGGGACATCATCATCTCGTACGCGTCATTGACGGTGCAAGAGAGTGCGGAATTGACGGTCGAAGGACAGATTGACGTGGGCAGTACGCTGCCAGCTTGATCATTCGGTAACAACAAGGAGAATTGAACCATGGCATCGACTCCAGCAACCATCATTACCGCCAACAATGTGAAGGGCCAACCCGGATCCTCAGATGCGGGCGGGGCGCTCAATCTCATCGCTGGCGCGGCCATCGATACTAACTTTGCGGGCGGCGCTGTTGCCGTGACCGGAGGTATCGGGTTCGGGACCGGCGCGGGCGGCGCAGTCACGGTCACCGGCGGCGCCTCGGGATCTGGTGCAAACGGTGCGGGCGGAGCGGTGACGGTTAAAGGTGGGGCGGCCTTATCGACGGATAACGTCGGCGGTGTGGCCTCGCTTGTGGGAGGCGCTGGCGCCGGGACGGGGAACGGAGCCGCGGCGTTAGTGACGGGCGGCGCGGGTGGAGCCACCTCGGGAGTCGGCGGCGCGATTACGGTAGCGGGCGGAGCGGGCGGAACAGGCGCGGGTGCGGGCGGGGCCATTACGCTCACCGGCGGTGCGGCCACCGCGGCGGCGACGGCAGGCGGGGCGATTACACTCACGGGCGGGACGTCGACGACATCGGCAGCCGGCGGGGCGTTGACGTTGGTCGGCGGATCGGTCGGCACGACGGGTGTCGGGGGATTGATCAATATCACGGGCGGATTGGGCGGGACGTCGGGCGCACGAGACGGCGGGGCGGTCACGGTCACAGGCGGCGCGACCGGGGCAGGGAGCACGGGCGTCGGTGGTGTGTTGACGTTGAAGGGCGGAGCCAGCACAGCGGGCGGCGCGTCCGGAGCCGGCGGAGCGGTGGTCATTGCCGGAGGGGCGGCCCTCACGACGAACGCGGCGGGCGGCGCGATTACGACGACGGGCGGCGCGGGATCCGGAACCGGAGCGGGCGGCGCGGTGGCTTATACGGGCGGCGCGTCAGGAGCCGGAGCCACGGGGAACGGAGGCGCGGCCTCACTCATCGGCGGGGCGGCCACGTCGGTAGCCGGGACCGGCGGCGCGATTACGATTACGGGCGGGGTCGGAACGACCACGGGCGCAGGCGGCGCGATCAATATGACGTCCGGTGCTGGTGGGACGAGCGGGTTGTCCGGCGCCATCGCCATCACCACGGGGGCCGGCGGCACGACGAGTGCGTCGGGCGTCCTCACGATCGGGACTGGGTCCGTAACAGCCACGTCCGGAACGGCATCGGGGGCGATCACGATTAGTTCAGCGGCCGGAGCCAGCGGTGCGACGACCGGCGGCGCGTCCGGCGCCATTACGATTCTGACGAACTTGGGTGGAACCGGCTCGGGCGCGAACAACGGTGGAGCCTCCGGGGCCATTACGATTCAAACGAGCGCGGGCGGTACGACAGGCACAGCGACCGGCGGCGCGGGCGGAGCCATTTCGATCCTCACGGGTGCCGGCGGACAGGGAACCGGCGCAGCAACCGCTGGTGGAGCCGGCGGGGCCATTACGATGACGGCAGGGGCGGGCGCCATCGGTGTCACAGCCACGACCGGAGGCGCCGGCGGCAACGTCGCGATTACGGCAGGGGCGGGCGCCAACGGGACGACGTCCGGTGCGGCCGGGACCGTGGTCATCACCGCAGGGTCCGCAGGGACTGGCGGGAACGTGAACGGCGGAAACCTCGATTTGATCCCCGGAGCGTTGGTCGGCACGGCGTTGAACGGGAAGGTGCGTATTGCACCAGCCGTTGCGACACCAGCCGGCGGCGTCTCGTCCGGGACGATCGCGGCACGAACGGCTTTGACCTTCGGGTCGAGTTTCGTCGGGATCTACATCGGATCAGGAGCTCCGACCTTAACGGCGGCGCAAGGATCTATCTATCTCAGAACGGACGGTGGCGCCAGCACACGCATCTATTCAAACTCCGACGGCGGAACGACCTGGGCAGCCGTGACTAGCGCATAATGCAGACACGCAATATCGACGATATTCAACTCCCGCCGGAGATCGAAGCGGCTCTGGCGGGAGAGATGCACGGCGAGTCGACTCCGTCACCGGAGCGGCTCGCCGAAATCAGTGCGGAGCTCGCCACACTCAAACGCGAGGCGGTGCAGTTCCGCGCGGCACACGGGATCGAAAACACCTGGATTAATTGCCAGGAGGCGTACCACGGGATCGACGACGCCAACCGCGACGAGTTTCGCGGGCTCACCTGGATTAAACCCACCACGATCAACGCGCCAGTGACGACGAGCGCCGGACCAAAAGGGACGGCGATCGACAAACGCTCAACGGCGTTCGTGCGATTGACGAGCCGATACGTCGACGCGGGCGCGGCGAAGATTGGTGAGATCGTGCTCTCGGGAGACGACAAAGCGTTTTCCCTGTCCCCGACGCCGGTGCCTGATTTGATTAAGGGGAAGGCGGACCTTGGACAAGTGCGAGACGCGAGCGGGCAGCCGATGGAACGCTACGCGGCGCCGCACGAAATCCCGGCACCGATGGCGCCGCTGCAGTCAGAAGGTCCTGCGCAACCCGCGGCTCCCCCTCAACCGGGGGCTCCTCCGCCAACGGTCCCGCTCACGACGAAGGATCTGGCTGAGGAAGCGATGGCGATGGCGCGTGAAAAGGCTCGTCTCGCCGAAGAACAAATCTTCGATTGGTTGGTGGATTCGCAGTACCCGCGTGAAGGGCGGAGGCTCTTAAAGAATTCTGCGTTGCTGGGTGTCGGTGTGCTGAAGGGGCCGTTCCCCGATTACAAGCGGAGTATTGCGAGACTCTCTGATCCCGAGACGAAGAGTGAAACGATCGAAATCAAACAGACGTTGTTCCCGCGGGTCAAGTCGGTGAGTCCCTGGAACATCTTTCCGGATCCGGCGTGTGGAGAAGTACTTCGAGACGGAGATTATCTCTTCGAACGGGAGTTCTTCTCCAAAGGCCGGCTCAACAAACTCAAAGGGCTGCCGGGGTATCTCGACGATCAGATCGATCTGGCTATCAAAGCAGGTCCGAACGCGGAGAAGAGTATCGGACGAAATCCGAACGAACAGGTCAATAAGCATCAGTACGAACTCTGGTACTTCACCGGTACGATCAGCCGGGACCGATTCGCTACGGTGAACGCGAAGTCGGCGAAGACCCTTCCGAACGACCAAGACGACGTCTTCGCGATCGTCACCATGGTCAACGACTTTGTGATCAAGGCGACGTTGAACCCCCTCGATTCCGGTGACCTCCCCTACTACAACATGCCCTGGCAGACACGAGACGGCTATTGGGCCGGGGTGGGGGTGGCCGAGCAGATTCAGATCCCTCAACGTATTGTGAACGCGTCGACACGCGCGTTACTCAATAACGCCGGCATCTCCGCAGGTCCTCAGATCGTCATTGATCGTGAGGGCATCGAGCCGGCGAATAACGAGTGGGTCGTGACGCCGAACAAGATTTGGTATCGCACGACGGACGCCGGGACGGACGACGTGCGGAAATCGTTTACGACGTTCGTGATTCCGAACGTGACCGATCAGTTGATGAAGATCATCGAGTACGGGAAATCACTCGCGGAAGAAGTCTCGAGTATTCCGTTGATCACGCAAGGCCAGTCGGGCAACACCACGCCGGAGACGCTTGGCGCCGCGCAGCTACAGAACAATAACGCCAATCAGTTGCTCCGTGATATCGGTTATGGGCTCGACGATTATGTGACGGTGTGGCTCATTCAGAATATGTATCAGTACCTCTTGCTCGATCCGAACGTCTCGTCGGACAAGAAGGGGGATTTTAATATCTTCGCGCACGGGTCGGTCGCCATGATCGAACGGTCGATCGCCGATCAAACGATCGCGCAGATGACGCCGCTCGCGGAGAATCCCATGTTCGGCGTGAATCCGAAGAAGTGGTTTGCGCTCTTGGCGAAATCGAAGAAGCTCGACCCGGTGCTCTTTCAATACACTCCGGACGAACAGGCGAAGATGGATGCGCAACCCAAGCCCCAACCACCCGCGATCGAAGTGGCCAATATCAAGGCGAAAATGGCGCAGATGCAAATGCAAGCCGATCAACAACAAGCCCAGGCGGAACAGGCGCTCGAGCGGGAGTTGGCGCAGCTAGATGCGCAGACGTCGATGGAAGCGGCGAAGTTACAAGCGACGACGATGGAGATGCGGGCGAAACTGGATACCGATCGGGATACCGCATACGTGCAAGCGGAGACGACACGCACGCAGAACGATTACGACGGCAAACTCCGCGAACTCCAACTGAAAAAAGATCTTGCCCTCATGGACTACGCGTCGAAACATCAAATGTCGCTCGAGCAGGTCAAGGCCAAACTCGCCGACACCGCGATGAAACTTCGGGTTACGAAGGAGTTGGCCGCAGCCGATCATAGTGTGAATCTGCATACGCATGCGGTCGACACGAAGGCGGATTTGTACAAGCATCGAAATCCTCCACCGGCGCCACCGGTCGTGGAGCCTCCTGGTCGCGCCCCCGCGGGAAAGAGTTATCAGGCATGAGTCCCGATCTCGTCCTCACGCCGGGGGAGAAACTCGCGCCGGCCTGGCAGAAGGTGATGCGGATCATTACCATGAGGCTTGACACCCGTCGATCGGCGCTTGAGGGGGTGAAGAGTCCGGACGAGACGAACGTCCTGCGAGGTGAGATCAAAGCCCTACGTGGGCTATTACGATTGAACGACGACGACCCTTCGGTGATAGAGTAAGGGAAGAACACGCCGCCTGCCGTTGGGCATACGGCCTCACAAATCTCGTTACGCGGAGACGCGCCACGAGGAAAGGATAGTATGAGTCAGATGACGTTACCCGTTTCGGAGACCGTGGTAGAAGAACCGGTGTTGGATGGAGCCGCGGAAGACGCGGCGTTTGACTCGGGGTATACCGGAGAGACTGAGACGGCCCCTACGGAGATCCCTCCGCCGGCGGCAGTCGTCGAACCCGTTGTAGCACCCGTCGTCGCGCAAACACCGGAGTTTGTGCAGATTACGAAAGCGGATTGGGAGAAGATCCAAACGGAAACCGCGTCGGTGGCCGAATTGAGACAGGAGATCACCAAGCGGTTCGATACGACGTTCGGCAAGATGGGCGGGCTTGAACGCACGCTCACACAACTTCAGCAGAACACGCCGGTCGGGCAACCGATCGTGGTGACGGAAGCGGATCTGCAGGAGTTGAAAGACGACGGATTCCCCGATCTGACTGTGAGTATGGCGAAGGGGCTCACGAAAATCTTTAGTAAGTTCAAAGGCACCGCGACCCCGGAGCCGATCGATCTCGTCGCGCAGGTCACCCCGCTGGTTCAGCAGGGGATCGCGGCGGCGCAGAAAGAGTGGGAAGCGAAGACGGCGATCGAACGACTCACCGATTTGCACGAAAATTGGCGGGAGATCACCGGACCCAAAGATAGCCAGACCGAATACCGAACCTGGCTATCGAAGCAAACAGACGGGATCAAAGTGTTGGAGTCCGATAACCCACGGGAAGTCGGGAAGTCCATCACGAAGTTCCTGGAAGAGAAGAAACAGGCGGAGGCCGCGAAGGCGGTTCCACCAAAGACGAACGGGCGGAGTCAACGGCTCGCCGAAGCGGTTCCTGCGAGAGGCGGGAGCGGCGCGGCGCCGGGGCATACGCAACCCAGTGAAGACGAACAATTCGAGGCCGGGTTCAAAGCCGGCCGGTAACTGTACACGGAGGATTCCATGCCGATATCGACACAGACATTTGGATTGACCGCCGCGCGTATCGCCAAGTACAAAGGCGAGATTTTGGCTCACGCGGAGCCGCAAGAACTGTTGAGCCGTGATGGCCGGCAGGTGAAGATGCCGAAGAATTCCAGCGACACGTATGTGGCTCGGCGCTTTCTGCCCTACGGCGGAGCGAGCACGAATGCCACGACGCAGAACACGTTCTTCCCCACGGCCGATGGCGACCGCGGGAACGTAATTGTGCAGGCCCATCTGACTCAGGAAGGTGTCACGCCACAACCTGAGAGCATTGTGCCAATGGACGTGACCGTCGTCATGCAGCAGTATTCCTGCTTGTATGGCTTTACGGACAAGACCTACGACCTCTACGAGGACGACATCCCCAAGGAGATGATCAAGCAGGTGGGCGAGCGCATCACGCTCGTGAACGAGTTGATCATGTACGGCGTGCTCAAGGGCTGTACCAACCAGTTCTACGGCGGGACGGGAACGACCGTGGCGACGGTGAATGGGGGCATCACCCTCGGAATGCTGCGTAAGATCGGCAAGAGCCTCATGGCGAACCACGCCAAGATGGTGAATTCCATGTTGAAGCCCAGCGCCAACTACGGGACCGACGCGGTGGAAGCCGGGTTCAATGTGTATATCAATAGCGACATGCGTCCAGACGTGCGTGATCTCCCCGGATTCATTCCGGCCGTCAAGTACGCCTCGGGATCCGCGATGGAGCACGAGTTCGGGAAGTGCGAAGAGTTCCGGTTCATGAGTTCTCCGGATCTCCCTTCGTATCAAAACGGCGGGGCCGCAATTGGGGCTACCGGATTGTACACGACGACGGGCACCTCGTTGGATGTGTATCCATTCATCGTGACGGCACAGAACGCCTGGAGTCAGATCGCCGTTCGCGGCAAAGAGTCGTTGGCTCCCACCTATCTCGCACCGGGGACGCCCAGCAAGTCCGATCCGTTCGGGCAGCGCGGGTT
>JBAXYB010000129.1:0-8010 GCA_037127585.1 Verrucomicrobiota bacterium | reverse complement strand
CGCATCCCAAACTTCTCGGCAATCGGTTTGAATGCCATTCCAAAATCCGCAATCGGCAAGCCAAAGTCCTTCAAGTCCCATTCGACTCGTGACAGGAACAACCCGAGGTCGGCATCCTGATGCTGATCGTTGTGAAGGATGTTCGCGTTATGTTTGAAGAGAAAATCCGAAATCGCCGCGACGATGCCTTTGCGATCGGGACAGTCCACGAGCAAAATGGCAGTGTTTTTCATCGCGGGCAGTTTTTCACGCGCGGCCGCCACCGGCAAGCAAGAATCCACGCCCGCCGGTTCTATAGATTCAGCGCGGGATATTTGAGCCGCGGGCTCAACTCCTGCCAAATGGCCGCAGCGTTCGGGAGCGATAAGTTGGGGACGAATCCAAAATTGAGATAAAGGTTGATGGCCGGAACGCGCGCCGTCGCGGTCACGAGATAACACCGGTCATGCCATTGCGCGAGCTGCTTCAGACTGTAGGCCAACGCCGCTTTGCTGAGGCCGCGCCTTTGACAAGACGGGCGCACTGACACCCAATGAATTCGCCCGATGCGCTGACCGTGGAAGTTATTGTCGTACCACGCACTAATGGTACCGACGCCGAGACCTTTGGGATTGGTCAGGATGAAACAGCGACTTTGGATGGCCTCCAAATCTTCTCCGAACTCCTGCCGAAAGAGCGTGTCGGCGATCTTGAAATAGGATTCGGCGTCCCGCTGGATGTCGGTCCACAAACCGATGTCGTCCGTGGTCATCGGCCGGATGCCGTAGCCTTCCGGAAACGGCGCGGCCGGGATGTTCTTCAAGTCCGGTCGCAACATGATGACACGGTGTCCGTCCGGACTAGGCGCCGGCAGACCGGGTGCCACAGGCGGTCGCAGTTCAAGCTCATACAGTCGCCGCCGGGCCGGCACAAACCTGGTGTGGTCGACCGGCCGCACATTCACCAACTCCCACGCAACCCAACCCGGTGTCCACCGCGTTGCACAGGCCGCCGTGAGATCATCCTCTCGCCACTCCCGCACTGCGACGACGTCCACCAACGCGACAACCGTGCCGGCCGGATCTTCACTCATGCCGGTCCGACTCAGCCGTTGTTGGTTCTGGACAATGAGCAAATCCCGAAGCGGGAGTACGTCTGGTTTCCACTTCCGGATTTCGAGTCGCTTCTGCCCTGCACGAATCTGATCGCCGGCCGGCGCCACCACGGAGAGCGCGAGATAAGTCTTCGTACCGGACACTTCAGCCTCGCTGTTCAAGCCGTTCATTGAGTTCCCACAACGCGACGCAATTACTATCCCACGTCAGCAACTCCTCCGCCGCCGCGAACGGCAGCCACCGGATCTCATCATGCTCGGCGGACAGCGTGAGCGTCTGGCCGGTAACGTCCACCGCGAACGCGTGCTCCGGCACGACAAACAAATCGGCTGGCCAATGCGTTGCCGTCGGGAACGCCCGGCGCGGCACCGCCGCCCGCGCGTCCAATGTCATCCATGGACAGTCGTGCGGAACACCGGCCTCCTCCCACGCCTCACGCACCGCCGCCTCCGAAGCGGATTCGTCATCCTCCGCGCCGCCGGAAACGACTTGCCACATGGGACTGTCCGCCCGGTGCAAGACGGCATATTCATAACTTCCGTTCGACTGCCGGCGAAACGGGATCACGATAACTTGGAGTGGAGCGCGGGCCATGAGAGTCTTCGAATTCATTAGCGCCCACCCACAGGGAAAAGTCAACCGGGGAGTCCAGCCTTGACCGGATTGGCGCGTTACGGTTACCTCCTAGCCAACACTCATGAAGAATCTTCGTCTCGCTCTCTGTCTGCTTCTCGTCACCGCACCATTCGGATTCGGTCAGTCGAATAAGTCCGCTTACAACATCCTCTTCGACGGCAACTCCTGGGTCGCCGGCTCCGGCTCGACGGCCGGCTCCAATTATCCGAATCAGGTACAGTCGATTCTGCAGAAAGCCGGCAAGACTGTCACGCTGCTCAACACCGGCGTCCCCGGCCAGACCATCGACAAAATGCAGGCCAACGCCCCGACCAAGGTCGATCCCCATCACGCGCAGTGCCAGTATTTGATTGGATTGGAATTGGTCAATCAATGGGGCCAAACCGATCTGTCCCGCGAGGTCATCTTCGCGAAGTACCAGAACTATTTCCTCGACCGCAAAGCGGCGGGCTTCCAGAACGTTATCGCTCTCACCCCCATCGCCCAAGGTCATTACCCCCGCAAGAACTGGGAAGAAGACCGGCAGTGGTTCATCACCAAGATGCTGGCCGAGTTCCCCAAACAAGGCATCACCGTGGCCAACATCGGCGGCGACCCGCGCCTCTCCGACTGGAAGAACACAAAATATTATGGCGCCGATAAGATTCATCCCAACAACGCCGGCTACGCCGTCATCGCGGAGATCGTCGCCAAAACTCTTTTAGCTCCAACCAAACGCCCGTGACCAAACCCATCCAACTTGCCTACGGCCCGACCGGCCTGATCATCAACTTGCCAGCGCACGCTGAAGTCGTCCGCTCTCGGCACTTACCGGGCGTCGGCGACGAACCGGCTGCGATTCGCGCGGCTTTGCGCCAACCAATTCAATCGGCACCGTTGGCGGAGAACGTTCGCGCCGGCAACAAAGTCGTCATCGTCCACACTGACATCACGCGCGCGACACCGAACGACCGCATTTTGCCGGTGTTGCTGGCCGAACTCGAATCTGCCGGCATTTCACGTAGCGACATCACATTGATCAACGCCCTCGGCACGCACCGACCCCAGACCGACGCCGAGTTACGCCAGATGCTCGGCGACAAGATCGTGGACAATTACCGGTGTCTCCAACACGACGCCAACGACGCCGCGAATCTCGTTTCGCTGGGAAAGACTTCACGCGGCCATCCGGTGCGCGTCAGCCGGCATTTTTTAAATGCCGACGTGCGCATCCTGACCGGCTTCATCGAACCGCATTTCTTCGCCGGATTCAGCGGCGGACCGAAAGGCGTGTTGCCGTCGATTGCCGGCGCGGAAAGCGTTCAGAGCAACCACGGTTACGACATGATCGGCAATCCGAACGCGACCTGGGGTGTCACGTCCGGCAATCCGATCTGGGAAGAAATGCGCGAGGTCGCCTTGCGCACCAAGCCGACGTTCATCCTCAACGTCACCCTCAATTCCGCCCGTGAAATCACCGGCGTCTTTGCCGGCGATTTACTGGCGGCGCACGCGGCCGGCTGCGCCTTCGTGAAGGAGCACGCCATGGCTGCCGTGGTCGCTCCGTTCGACATCGTGATCACCACCAACAGCGGCTACCCGCTCGACCAGAATCTTTATCAATGCGTCAAAGGCCTCAGCGCCGCGAACCGAATCGTTCGCGACGGCGGAACGATCATCATTGCTGCGGCGTGCGCTGACGGATTGCCGGAAGGTGGCCGTTTTGTCGAGTTGCTGGAAGAAGCTGGTTCGCCGCAAGCCGCGCTCGACATGCTGGCGCAACCCGGTTTCAGCCAGCCCGATCAATGGCAGGTGCAAATCCAAGCAACAATTCAGCTCCGCGCCGATGTCTACGTCCGCAGCGACGGCCTGACCGACGCGCAAATCCGCCGCACGTTGCTTCAGCCCTGCCACAGCATCGAGGCCACGGTCACCGACATCGAAGCGAAGCTCGGTCGACCGGCAACTATCTGCGTCCTCCCCGAAGGCCCCCAGACCATCGCCTACGTCCGATGAAAATCGTCGTCGCCCTCGACAAGTTCAAAGGCAGCCTCACCGCCCCGGCAGCTTGCGAGATCGTGCGGCGTTCCCTGCCCGATCACCATATCATCAGTAAACCAATGGCCGATGGCGGCGACGGCACCGCCGCTGCGTTACACGCCGCGCTCGGTGGCGAATGGATTACCAAAATCGTCACCGGCCCGTTACCGTCGATACATAGTAGTGCCATGTATCTTTGGTTGGAACGTGAACGCCGGGCCTGCATTGAAATGGCGCAAGCGAGCGGCTTGGTTCTACTCCGGCCCGAACAACGCAATCCCCTGTTGACCACCACCTACGGCACCGGCGAACTAATCGCCGACGCGCTTCAGCGCGGCGCCAAACACATCTGGCTCGCCATCGGCGGCAGCGCGACCAACGACGGCGGCGTCGGGGCCGCAATGGCGTTGGGCTGGCGATTTCTCGACGCCCAAGGTCAGCCGGTCGGACTCGGTGGCGGCGAGTTGGAACACATCGCCACCATTCACCCGCCCGCGACTCCTCTTCCACCCGTCGAAGTTCTCTGCGACGTGACCAACCCGCTCTGCGGCGAACGCGGTGCCGCCGCGGTATTCGGCCCCCAGAAAGGCGCAACGCCAGCCATGGTCACGCGCTTGGATGCCGGGCTGCGCCATCTTGCCGGTTTGGTGAAACCCGACATCCTCAACATCCCCGGCAGCGGCGCGGCCGGCGGACTTGGTGGCGGCGCAATCGCCTTCCTCAAAGCACGCCTTGTTCCCGGTATCGAGACTGTCATGCACGCGAGCGGATTACCGGAAGCGCTGACCGGCGCCGCGTGGGTGATTACCGGCGAAGGCCAATTCGACGAACAATCGTTACACGGCAAAGTCGTGGCCGGCGTGACCGCGCTGGCGCGTCAGCACGGCGTTAAAGTGGCCGTTCTGGCCGGCCGCGTGAAGTTGACTGAGGCGGAGTGGCGGCGCGCCGGCATCGATGCAGTTCTCGCGATTGCACCAGCGGACTTACCCCTCGAAGAAGCACTACGCCGCGCGCCAGAATTGTTGGCGACGGCAACCCGGCAACTCCCGATTGTCCGCCGGTAACGCTTGTGCTACGGTTCGCGCTCCGTGGCCAAAACCAACCGCCAAGTCGTCAAAGTCAACCCCAGTTTCCCGCTGCGCGTTCACTTGCAAGCGGCCGCGACGATCCTGCGCCGTGGCGGACTCGTCGCCTTCCCGACCGAAACCGTGTACGGCCTCGGCGCAGATGCGCTCAACAAGGATGCCGTCGCAAAAATTTTCAAAGCCAAAGACCGCCCGGGCTGGGATCCGCTCATTGTTCACGTCCGCGACATCGCAATGGCCGAGACCCTCGCGAAAGAATTGCCGGCGCATTTCCGCACGCTCGCGGAGAAATTCTGGCCAGGCCCACTGACGTTGGTCGTCGAGAAATCGGCGCGCGTGCCGGATGAAGTCACCGCCGGTCGCGGCACTGTCGGCTTGCGCATGCCCCGGCATCCCGTCGCTGCGCTCTTGCTGGTGGAAGCGAATCTGCCAATCGCCGCGCCAAGTGCCAATAAATTTGGCCGTACCAGCGCCACGCGCGCCGAACACGTGCTCGAAGACCTCGGCGCCGGCGTTGAAATGATTCTGGATGCCGGCCCGACCACGATGGGGGTCGAATCCACGGTACTGGATCTGACGCAATCGCCACCGGCCATTCTCCGGCCCGGTGGCGTGACGCGCGAACAACTGGAAGCACTCATCGGCCCGGTCGCACTCGCGCCGAGCGTCGCGGATGACTTGGCCAAACGCGGCGTCGCCAGTCCCGGCATGACCACGCAACACTACGCGCCCCGCGCCCGGGTGGAATTATTCGATGGCGAGTTGGAAGATGTGACCAACCACCTCATCGCCCGCGCGATCGATCTGCGCAACCGCGGCCACAAAGTCGCGGCCTTGGTGAGCGATGAGATGGTGCCGGCCGTCACGCCGGTTACTGAGGTGCTGTCGAGTTTCGGCAAATGGGGCGAGTGGGAGCGGATGGCGAAGCGGTTGTTCGCGGCGCTGCGCGTGTTCGACAAACAAGAGATCGCGATCATCCTCTGCGTATTGCCGCCGGCCAGCGGACTCGGCTTAGCCGTGCGCGACCGGTTGCAACGCGCCGCTGGAAAACCATGAGTGCCGACGCCCAAACACTCGCTAAGGCTTTGCACCACGCGCTGGATCTGCTCAAGCACGAACCCGGCATGACGAAGTTGCGAGCCACCGAAGAAGCGGCCAAGCAATTTGATCTTGGGCCGCTCGATGAGGAATGGTTGTTGGACCATTTAGCAAAAGCCAAAGAGTTGTAGTGGCCGGCGGCCATTACACCGAGCTTGCGACGTTTACCGCAACCGGGTATCTTCGCCGCAGTTTTGGAGGGGTGTCCGAGTGGTTTAAGGAGCACGCCTGGAAAGCGTGTGGGGTGTAACAGCCCTCGCGGGTTCGAATCCCGCTCCCTCCGCCATCCTCATAAAGTCTCAAGTTATTAAGGGTTATTAGACATTTTCTACTGACCCAAACTGAAGCGAACTAAAGGTGCATCAATTACGATCAGTTACCCGCCGCGGTCATCCAGGCGCTGCAATGAAGTTCCGGTCGGCAGCCTTGGTTGGTCTGCTCGCCGTCGCGGCTCACGCCGGGACCGTCGACCCGTGGGTTATGACACAAACGGAAAAAGGCGAAGCGGAATTTCTGGTGGTGCTCCATGAACAAGCGGACTTGCGCGGCGCGGCGCAATTCGCTTCAAAAGCCGAACGGGGTTGGTTTGTTTACACCAAACTTCTCGAAGCTGCCGACCGCAGTCAGAAACCCGTCCTCGATCATCTCGACCGCCTGAAGGTGAAGTACCGGCCGTACTGGATCGCCAACATGGTTTGGGTTCGGGGGCCGCGGCGCGCCGTCGAAGCGCTGGCGCACCGGCCCGATGTGGCCCACATCAGCGCGAACCCATCCGTCCAACATCGTCCGCTACCGGTGGCGCCACAACTGGCGCGCTCGCTCGCAGTGGCGAGCATCGAGTGGAACATCACGAAAATCCACGCGCCCGATGTGTGGAGTCTCGGTTATACCGGCCAGACGGTGGTCGTGGCCGGGCAGGATACCGGGTATCAATGGAATCATCCCGCACTCATCAACAAATACCGGGGCTATACCACCGGCGCGACTAATCACAATTACAATTGGCACGATTCAATTCACGGCCTCGACGTCCACAATTCCGGCAGCAACCCGTGCGGCTACAATCTGCTCGCGCCGTGTGACGATCACGGCCACGGCACACACACGATGGGCACGATGGTCGGCGACGACGAGGCCGGGAATCAGATTGGGGTGGCGCCCGCGGCGCAGTGGATTGGGTGCCGGAATATGGAGCGCGGCTGGGGCACGCCGGCGACTTACGCGGAGTGTTTTCAGTGGTTCATCGCGCCGACGGATTTGAACAACTTAAACCCCAATCCCGATTTGGCTCCCGACGTCATCAATAATTCCTGGGGCTGTCCGCCGAGTGAAGGTTGCACGGACCCGACCGTGCTCCAGACGATTGTTGAAAATACGCGCGCCGCCGGCATTGTCGTCGTCGTCAGCGCCGGCAATGCTGGCTCCGGCTGCTCCAGCGTCGCCGACCCGGCCGCGATTTACGATGCCTCGTTCAGTGTCGGCGCGACAAGTGACACCGATACCATCGCCGATTTCTCCAGTCGCGGACCGGTCACGGTGGACGGGTCGAACCGTCCGAAGCCGGACATCGCCGCGCCTGGCGTCAACATCCGGTCGAGCGTGCCCACCAGTACGTATGCCGGTGGCTGGAGCGGCACGAGCATGGCCGGGCCACACATCGCCGGCCTCATCGCGTTGTTGATCTCGGCGCATCCTGAAATGCGCGGTCAGGTGGACGCAATCGAGACGTTGATCGAACAGACCGCCGTCCCGCGCACGACACCGCAAACATGCGGCGGCATTCCCGGCTCGCAGATTCCGAATAACACGTACGGTTGGGGGCGCGCCGATGCGCTCGCGGCGCTGGGGTTGTCTGACCGTGATGGCGATGGTTTCCCCGATTGGCAGGAAGCGCTCGCCGGTACCGCGCTCGGCGATGCGCTAAGTTTGCTGCGAATTACCGATGTCACGGCGAATGGGACAGTGACGTTCACGACGGTTAGCAATAAGTTTTACCGGCTCGAACGCAGTGCGACCTTGGCGACGAATGACTGGACGACTGTCACCAACAACATTGCCGGCACCGGTTCGTCGGTGAC
>JBAXYB010000128.1:0-8154 GCA_037127585.1 Verrucomicrobiota bacterium | reverse complement strand
TAGTAGAGTCTCCGGCCGGCTTTACGATTCCACTCTTCCAACGTATTGCGGGCACCGCTGTCGGGGGCTCGTTGAATCGGAATCGTGCGTTGACTGAGCGGCTTGGTCAATTCGGTGTAGAGGAACTCATCCGAGAACCCCATCGCGGCAGCGTCTTGCCGGGAGAGCGCGAAGTAGATCTTATCGAGTTGAGCCCAGTAGATGGCGCCGAGGCACATTGGGCATGGCTCACAGCTCGTATAGATCTCGCAGCCCCTCAGGTGGAACTGTCCGAGTTGCCGGCTCGCAGCGCGGATGGCTTGGACTTCGGCGTGTGCGGTCGGGTCATTGGTGCCGAGGACTTGGTTGGCACCACGGCCAATGATCTGACCGTCTTTGACGATGACGGCACCGAACGGGCCACCCTTGCCGGTGCGCATGGTTTCTTGGGCGAGACGGACGGCTTCTTGCATGAAATCAGGATTCATGGTTTGGGAATCGCTTGCCGGATTTTCTCGCGCAATCCGGCTTGCCGGTCGGTCGTGGCCGCGAGTGCTTGTTCAAAGGCTTTGGTCGCGTCCACCATGCGGCCTTGCTTTAGCAAAACGTGACCGAGGGTGTCGAGGTAGTAGGCGCGGTGGCCGGGCATGAGTTTGACGGCTCGTTCACAAAGTGCGGCGGCTTCATCGAGGTTGGCGTTCAATGCCACGTAAGCGTCGGCGAGATTGTTCATCGCGTCGGCGTTGGCAGGTTCGACCTTGAGCGCTTGGCGGAAGGCCGCGGCGGCTTCGGCGGGGAGTTGCTGTTTGGTCAGAGCGTTGCCGAGGTTCAAGAGGTAATAGGAGTTGCCGGGCGCAAGTTCGCTGGCGCGCCGGTAGTTGCCGGCGGCAGCGGGAAACTTTCCTTGGCGTTCGAGGAAGATGCCGAGATCGTTGTGTTCCGCAGCCGACAATTCCCACGTGGCTTTGCCGGGCGGACAGACGAGCAACGTCCACCGGTCGGCCCGATCCCAGACGCGCCAGAATTGTTCCTGCGGCATGGCGTAGTTGGCACGCTGGTCGGTGTGGACAATGACGGTCTTGGCAAAATCGTCGAAGCCGAGAACGATGAAGTAATGGGGCCGGTCGCCAAACTTACCGAGCACGAGCATCGGGACGCCGGCGGCGAGTTTCTGACGGAGATCGGCCTGCGTGCTCCGGTATTGGCGCACCCAGAGATCGAAGCGTTTGGCGTAGTCGGCGAGGTCGGTGGTCAAGGTGCCGTGGATGTCCGGCAAGTAGATGGCTTTCGCGATGTCGTCCGCAGTGATTTTTTGGCCGTAGCCGTTGGCCAACATCGCAAGCGCAGCGGGACCGCATTGACCGGGTTGCTGCGCGATGAAGGGAATGTCTGCGGCGGCGGCGGACCAGGCGCACACCAGGAAGAGAAAAACGCGACGCATCAGCCGATTCGGAAGACGATGTCGCGGACGGCGGTCTTGCCGATGCGGTCGCGGACTTTTTGGAGAATGAGGGGTTTGAGCGGCAAGAGTTGTTGATGCCAGACCGGGTGATCGACCGCGACGACGAGCAGCATGTTTTTCATACTGACCGGCTGGGCGTGTTTGGCGATTTCAGCGCCGACTATTTGCGCCCATTGATGGAAGACTTGCGCTTGGTGGAGGCGTTGGTCGAGGCCGAGCCGTTTCATCACGCCCGGCACGAGGCTGTCGAGAGCGGGCGGGGGTTTAGCAACCGGCATCGCAACCCACGGTTGCCATTCGCTGAGGACCTGCGCTCGTAAAGAGGGCGTCACTGCGCTTGCTGGGTTTGTTGGGCGGCGACCACAGCTTGGGCTTCGCCGTCGTGACCGATGGCTTCCACCGGGCAGCCTTCCATCGCTTCTTTGCAGAGCGCTTCTTCTTCGGGTGTGACCGGCTGCTTGTAGACGTAGCTATAGCCACCGTCTTCGTTGCGCGTAAAATTTTCGGGGGCCGTCTCGCGACAGAGGTCGCAGTCGATGCACTGGTCATCGACGTAGAATTTGCCCACAATGTTGTCGTTGTATTTGTTTGTAAAGGACGCCATGCAACCTCCGCAACTGCTCCGCACTATACGTGGCTCAGCCGGTCGGTTCAACCGAAATTAGGCCGTCTGGTACCGCAACAACGCGCCAATGCGACCACCGTCGCGCAACGCCGTCGCGCCCTGCAAATGCTCAATCCGACAATTGCGTTGCAGCGCCAACTCAATCGCTTCGTCTACCACATCCGCGCACGGTTCGGTCGAACGCCCACAGTGCGGGCACGGGTGTTGTTCGAGACTCGCGAAGTGGCACGCCGAGCACGCGTACCCCGGCATCTCGAACCCGTCCTCCACCAGCAATGTCTGCGCTTCGCCGCGATCAAGCGCCGTCAACGTCGCGCCCAACCCTCGGACCGCCCGGTGACCGGCTTCGGCTTTCTGAATCAATTCTTCCGCCAGCTTGAGTTCATGCGCCCATTCGACGCGTTCCTCGACTTCGAGCGCGTGCACAAGAATCTCCGGTCCAGTAATGCGGAGTGGATCCGCGTGAAAATCGCCGCCCCACCTGGCCCGCAACGACGGATGCAGGTAATCCTTGAACTCGCGCAACGATTCCCGCTGTCCGCCGAGCACGAGCCAGTCGAATTGGCCCTGCTTGAAAACCCGAAACACCTGATCCGCCAATTCCCGGTAATGATGTTGCACCGCCTGCCCGTGCCGGCGCTCGATGTTGCGCTCGTTGCGACCGCCCAGCCCACCCTCTTTAACCCGGCGCGGAATCGTGTCGGTCACACCCGCGCGTTCCAGAATCTCCCGCAGATAGACTTCGTAAATCTTCCCCTGCGACCGGTCCACCAGCGCGACACAGAACCGGTGATACCCCGCCAGGATCGACGACAACGGACGGACATACGGCACGCGGTCGGCAATCAAAATATTGCGCACCAGCCGCGGCAACCCATACACCTGCCAGAACTTCTCCCCCGCGCACGAAAAGATGGCCAGCGCCTTGAACCGGCCCGCGACAATCTCCGGCATCACGTAGGCCTCGATGTCTTCAAAATCGCGCCGCAACGACTCGCGTTGGGCGTGACTGCCGGTCTTCTGCGTGAGTTGCTGCTGGGCGGATTGGAGCAAGTCTTTGACTTTAATCTTCACCATCTGCGCCGGCATTTTGCTGCGATCAAGGTTCAGATAACAGCTCGTAACCAGATACGCACCGGGTTGAAACCCCACCAACTGATCAATCTGCTGACGTGTAATCATAATGCAGGCCTCCTCGAGAATGAGTCGGACGTTTAAGAGTCGTTTGCAATTCCATGGCAAGCTCGACGACTAGAATATGGCAGAAGCCGGCCACGGATGCAAAAAAGATTTTACCGCCGCGCGCGGCCCAAAAACATATTCAACGCTCCACCCCCTCCCGGTGTCGCATCCTATAACAATGAAAACCCAACCCCTCGTTACTCTATTCGCCAGCGCCATCCTTGCCGGCGCACTCCACGCCGCTGAAAAACCCTTACCGGCGTCGACCGCGGCACCATTGCGCGCTTTCAGCGATGCGTTTGCGGACGTGGCCGCCCACATCAAACCCAGCGTCGTCACCATCTTCTCTGAAAAAACCGTCAAGATGCCGCGGTCGCACCCACCTTTTGGAAATGGGATGCCCTTCCAATGGTTCTACGACGAAGATGACGTCCCCCAACCGCGCCGGTCGGGACCGCGCGAATACAAACAGACCGGCATGGGCTCCGGCATGGTCGTCGACAAAGAAGGCCACATCCTGACCAACCTCCACGTCGTGGACGATACCGATGACGTCAAAGTGAAATTCGCCGACGGCACCACGCTCGCCGCCGAGATCGTCGGCACCGACCCGCGCACCGACATCGCCGTCCTCAAAATCAAAGACAAACTGCCCACCGATCTGACGCCGGCCACCCTTGGCGATTCCGAAGCCCTTCGCGTCGGCGAATGGGTACTCGCCATCGGCGCGCCGTTCGGCTTCGAACAAACCGTCACCGCCGGCATCATCAGCGCCAAAGGCCGCAGCCAGATCGACGGCGACCGCGACAAGTACGAAGACTTTCTCCAGACCGACGCTTCCATCAACCGCGGCAACTCCGGCGGCCCCCTCGTCAACATGCGCGGCGAAATCATCGGCATCAACACCGCCATCATTTCCGCCAGCGGCCAATCCGCCGGCGTCGGCCTCGCCATCCCGATCGACATGGCCAAGCGCGTCCTGCGCGACCTCCTCAAATCCGGCCACGTCTCGCGTGGACTCCTCGGCATTGGCATTCAAGACCTCACCCCGGCGCTGGCGGAACAACTCAACATCGCCACCACCAAAGGCGCGCTCGTCGGCCAAGTCTTCAAAGATTCGCCCGCCGAAAAAGCCGGAGTAAAAGCCGGCGACGTGGTTGTCCGATTCAATGGCAAGGCCATCGACGACACCCAAAACCTCCGCAACCTCGTCGCGGCCACCGACCCCGGTACGAAAGTCGAACTCATCGTCAACCGCGCCGGTAAAGAAATGAAACTAGCGGCGACCGTCGGCGAACTACCGGCGGACGGCGCACAGCCCGCCCGTCAACGCCACAACGATCGCCCCAGCGACAAGACCGACGACTACGGCCTCACCATCGAACCCCTCACCGACCGGCAAGCCCGGGCACTCGGCTTCGAAAACGAAGAAGGCGTCTTGATAACCGAAGTCGCCAACGAAAGCCCCGCCGCCGAAGCCGGCCTGCGCCCCGGTTTCCTCATCGTCGAAGTCAACCGGCAACGCGTCGCGAACCTGGAAGATTTCCGCACCGCGCTCGGAAAGACGAAAGACAAAGCCTTGCTGCTCGTGAAGAACAAGGATTCCAGCCGGTACGTCGTGCTACAGACGAAGTGACGCGGCAATCAGATCCACCGTCCGCTGCGTCGCCCCGACGTTGCGCTCGATGACGGTCTTCGCGGCCGCCACCACATTGGCGCGACGGGACTCGTCTTTGCACAGTTCGCGGACAGCGGCCAGCAGTTCGGAGGCGTCTTGCACTTGGACACACGCGCCGGCGGCGAGGAACTCGGCGGTGATCGCTTTGAAGTTCTGCATGTTCGGCCCGCAGATGACCGGGTGACCGCTCGCGGCGGCTTCGACGATGTTCTGGCCGCCGATACCGACGAGACTCTTACCGACGAAGATCACCGTCGCGACGCCGTAGAACCACTTCAGCTCGCCGGTGGTGTTGACCAGCAAGCAGGTCGGGTTCGGCACCGGCCCGCCATTCTTCCGCAACTCCATCGCGATCCCCTTGCGCTTCGCCAACTCGATAATCTCCGGTGCCCGCTCAACATGCCGGGGCACGAGGACGAGAAATAACTCGGGCATTTGCTTTAATAGATCGAACAGAATCTCCTCTTCCCCTGGGTGGGTGCTGCCGGCAACCAACACGGCTCCGGTCACACCAAGCACCGGCACATCTCGTGGCGCATCCGCTGACGGCAGCGCGGCATCGTATTTGAGGTTGCCGGTCATCTCGACGCGCGGCGAACCGAACCGGCGGAAATTGCCGGCGTCTTCCTGGCTCTGCGCGCAGACGAGCGTGAACTTGTCGAAGATCTTCCCAAACAACCAGCGGACCTTTTCCTGCCGGCGGACGGAACGCGGCGACATGCGGGCGTTGATCAGAAACAGTGGCACACTCCGCCGGGCGGCTTCCCAGACGTGATTCGGCCAGACTTCGGATTCCATGAGCAGAATGAAGTCCGGTTGGATGAGAGCATAGGCGCGGCGGACGCAGGCCGGAAAGTCTTGTGGGAAATAGAGCAGAACGACGTCCGCCGGTAAGCGTTCGCGGGCGAGCGCGTAGCCCGTTGAGGTGGTGGTGGTGAGGACGACCTGCACGGCCGGCATGGCTTTTCGCAAGGTCGCAAGGAACACGAGGGCAATGTTGACCTCGCCGACGCTGACAGCTTGAAGCCAGCAGCGCGGGCCGGTCTTGGTCGCGAGTTTTGCTCGGAGTTCGGGCGAGTACCGGCCAAACCGTTGCGAGAAGTTTTCGCGGTACTTGCCGCGCTTCCACATTTTGTAGAGGAAGACCGGGCTGAGCAGGACGAAGCCGAGCGCGTATAAAATGGTGTACAGCAACCGCATTCGAGCGGCGAGATTAGCGAAACAGTTCGGCGAAGAACAGCTTCATTGCTTCCCAGGAACGGTGGTCGGCTTTTTCATTGTAGGCGGCGCCGGCGGAATGGGCTTCGGGATTGGTGAAGGCGTGTACGGCCCCACCGTACTTAATCAGTTGCCAGTCCACCCCGGACTTCGTCATCTCCGCTTCAAAGCCGGCTACTTCCGCCGGTGGAACGTAGGGATCGTCCGCGCCGTGGAGCGCAAGCACTTTACATTTGATGCTGGTGGCGGGCAGTGGACTATCGAGACCACCGTGAAAACTGACGACCCCGGTAATGTCCGCACCGCTCCGGGCGAGTTCCAGGACAGTCGTGCCGCCGAAACAGTAACCGATGGCGGCGATGCGTTTGGGATCGACGTGCTCGTTCTGTTTGAGCACTTCGAGCGCGGCCAGCACGCGCGCGCGGAGGAGTTGCCGGTCGGCTTTGTACTTACCGGCTTGTTCGCCGGCTTCTTTGGGGCCGTTGGGGCGGACGCCTTTGCCATAGATGTCGGCGGCGAACGCGACGTAACCGAGCTTCGCGAGTTCGTCGGCTTTGGCCATCGAGAATTTGCCAAGGCCCATCCAGTCGTGAACGATGAGCACAGCCGGACGTTTACCGGCGGCAGTGTCACCGGCGAGGTACCCTTCGCAGGTGGTGTCGCCCTGTTTGTATTCGATCAGGCCGGCGTGACAGTTGAATGTGAACAAGAGAACGGCGATGACATATTTCATGGCTGCTAGTATAGCGGACGCGGCGGTCCCGCGCGATAGAATCGCGAGCGCGAGCAAACTTGCGCTCGGCCATGCCGCCGAGTATCATGCGCACCAGTCGCATAAAGCAATCTCGGCCACGCCGCTATGAAAACCGCCCTGTCGCAGCGCTCACTGGTTGTCGCCAGCATTTACACATTGCTGGCCTTGCTTTGGATCACGTTCAGCGATCAGTTGCTGGCGTTGTTTATTCGCGACCCCGGTCAACTCACTTACTTTCAAACGATCAAAGGCTGGTTCTTCGTCGGCGTCACCGCCCTGATCTTGTATTACACCTTACGCAAAGCCGAACGCACCGCGGCCGAAGCGAGCGCGCCAGAACTCTCCACCGCTTTCCGCTCGAGCCTCCGCCGCCGCGTCGTCCGCCTTGTAATCTTGACGACGGTGCCATTGATTGTGTTGACGATCTACAATAGTGCGCAACAACGGCAGCGCGACCGCGCCAACGCAAAGGAACAGGTCATGCGCTTCGCCCACCTCGTCGCCGCCCGCCAAGAACGGATCATTAACTCGATCCATGAAACACTCTTCACGCTCGCCAAATTGCCGGCCGTCCACCAAGCCGACGCGCGCGCCTGTAACGGGCTCTTCGCAGATCTGCTCTCCTTCTCACTCCGGCACGCCGCGATTGGAGCCGCTTTGCCGGACGGCACCGTCTTCGCGTGCGCGCCCGCCGGCGCGGTGACGAACAACCTCAGCCGCCGACCATGGTTCCGGCAAACGCTGGAACGCGAAGATTTTTCCGTCGCCGATTTCACATCCGCCGACCCGAACTACGAATTGGTTTGCGCCCAACCGGTGTACGATGCCGGCGACAATCTCCACGCGGTCGTGTTCGCCACTGTTGACTCGCAGTGGCTGAGCCGGTTCGCCACCGAACTTCGGTTACCGGCTGATGCCGTCGTCACCCTGGTCAATCACCACGGCATCATCACCGGGCGATCGATCGATGCACCGATTTACGTCGGCCGGAAGGTGCCGTTCGGCCACGAGTTAACCGGCCGGACCAGTGGGCTTTTCAACAGCCGCGACATCGATGGAGTAAATCGGATCCAAGCCTTTTTGCCGGCGATTCAGGCCACCGT
This sequence comes from Verrucomicrobiota bacterium, assembly GCA_037127585.1. Taxonomy (GTDB): domain Bacteria; phylum Verrucomicrobiota; class Verrucomicrobiia; order Palsa-1439; family Palsa-1439; genus CAINDI01. The sequence goes on along the minus strand of JBAXYB010000128.1, from coordinate 153 downwards.
CATCGTCGGCTTCCCCGCGACGCTGGTCACACTGGAAGCGAACCGGGCACTGTTCCGCAATCTGCTGATCATTGCGCTGGTGGCGCTGATCGCCATTGGTGTGGCGGCCGGCATGGCGGAGCTATCCATTTTCCGCCATTTGCGCGAGCTGAC
>JBAXYB010000127.1:0-8156 GCA_037127585.1 Verrucomicrobiota bacterium | reverse complement strand
GTCGTCGCCGCCATCCGCCGGCAAGCCGGCCAACTCTTACACGCGATGGGCGATGTTCACCCGAATGAGTTAAAACTCCAGCTCGCCCGGGAACTTTGCGACCTAACATTCGGCCGCTGGTGTAGCCGCGCTTCTGTGAAGCGCGGTGTGACAACAACTAAATCAGCGCTTCACAGAAGCGCTGCTACACCGGCGCGCGTCATCTTCGGCAACTCCGGTGCAGAAGCCGTCGAGATCGCCCTGAAGACCGCCGCGATCCATACCCACCGACCCGGTGTGATTGCGTTTACCGGTGCGTATCACGGCTTGACCTATGGCGCGCTCGACGCGACTCATCGGCGCGACTTCCGCTTGCCGTTCGCAAAACAACTCGGCCACTTCGTTGACCACTTTCCTTTCGGAAAGTTACCGGAGATGCGACCGCATTATGGGGCGGTTCTCGTCGAGCCAATTCAAGGTCGCGGCGGAATTGTCGTTTCACCTGCTGAATTTCTGCCGGCGCTCCGCGAGTTTTGTGACCGGCACAAACTGGTCCTCATCTTCGACGAGATTTATACCGGCTTCTGCCGCACGGGAAAATGGTTCGCCTGCGAACATTGGAACGTCGTACCGGATCTCATCTGTCTCGGCAAAGGCATGGCCGCCGGATTCCCGATTTCCGCTTGCGTCGGTCGCGCCGCGATCATGGACAGCTGGCCCGTCTCGCAAGGCGAAGCGCTGCACACGAGCACGTTCCTCGGTAACCCGGTCGGCTGCGCCGCCGCGCTCGCGAGTATCGCCGAGATGAAACGCCTCAAACTTAACGAACGTGCCAAAATGCTCGGGCAGCTTATTCCAGCCTCGTACCGGGGGCGCGGTCTGATGCGGGGGTTGCCGGTCTCGAACGCGCCGCAACTCTGTGAACGGCTTCTCCAACACGGCATCCTCGCCTTGCCGGAGGGTGAACAGGGCGAAGTTCTCGGACTCACACCGCCATTGACGATTACACCCCGGCAACTCGATTTCGCGTTGAAGATCGTCAGTAAGTTATTGCGCTAAACCGGCGTGCGCCGGCCGATGCTGGAGTAGGTGAAGCCGAGGTCGGTCATGCGTTTCGGGTCGAAGAGATTGCGACCATCGAAAATAGTGGGGTGGCCCATGACGCTCTTCAGTTTCTCCAGATCCAGCGACCGGAACTCATCCCACTCGGTGCACACGATCAACGCATCCACTCCGGTAGCGGCGGCGTACGGGTCGGAGCAATACTCGATATCAGGCAGGAACTCTTTCGCTTTCTCCATTGCTTGCGGGTCGAAGGCTTTGATCTTTGCGCCCTCTTTCAGGAGCGGCCGGATGATCTCGATGGAGGGCGCGAGGCGCATGTCGTCGGTGTTCGGCTTGAACGCGAGTCCTAGGACGCCGATGGATTTGCCTTTGACGATCCAGAGGGTGTCGTTGATTTTCTGGAGAAAGCGCGCAGCTTGTTCGCGGTTGATCGTCTCGACTTCTTTGAGCAACCGGAAATCGTACCCGAGTTGGTGCGTGATGTGAATGAACGCGCTGATGTCTTTTGGGAAACACGAGCCGCCGTAGCCCAGCCCGGCATTGAGGAACGCCCGGCCGATCCGTTTATCGAGGCCCATTCCGTGGACAACGTCGGCGATGTTGGCGCCGCTGGCTTCGCAGATCACCGACAGCGCGTTGGCGTAGGAAATTTTCAGCGCAAGAAACGAGTTGCAGGCGTGCTTGATCAATTCCGCGGAGTTGATGTCGGTCACGATGATGGGCGCATTAAATGGTTCGTAAATCGCTTTCATCTTCGCGACCGGGCGCTCGCTGCTGACGCCGATGACCACGCGATCCGGTTGGAGCAAGTCGGCGACGGCGCAGCCTTCCCGGAGAAACTCCGGATTGCTGACAACATCGACATCGCAATTGTGTTTGTTGTAACGCTTGATGGTCTGCGCGACCTTCTCTCCTGTCTTGACCGGCACCGTGGACTTGTCGACGACGATCTTATACTCGGTCATCGTCCCGGCAATCTCACGCGTCACGCCTTCGACAAACGTCATATCCACCGAGCCGTCCGGCTTCGGCGGCGTCGGCACCGCGATGAAGATGACTTCGGCATGCGCGACGCCTTCCGCGATCTTGCCGGTGAATCGCAGCCGACCGGCGGCAACATTCTTCTTCACAAGTTCTTCGAGACCGGGTTCGTAGATAGGAATCCCACCGCCTTGGAGGAAGGCGACTTTATTCAAATCGTTGTCCACACACATGACGGAGTGGCCGACTTCCGCGAAACACGCGCCCGTCACCAGCCCGACATATCCAGTTCCGACAATGCTGATTTTAACCATAACTTAGTTCCCGCCGGACATTTCATTAAAACCCAACTGCACGCCAGGGAACGCCTTCAAGGTGAAAGAGAAAAAGACCGCCTTCTCGTCCGACTTCGTCCGCTCGCTCCGGTAGCGAAATCCGTACGCGATAAACCAATCGTGCAACTCTTGCCGGAGCACGTAGTCCTGTTCTTCCCACTGGCCGTCTTGCATTTCAAATCGCTGATACATCTGCGCCACCCACCGCCGCGAGAGCCGGTACGACACGGTGCCGGCGATCTGATTACTATCGTCCTTGAGATACCGGGTGCCGAGGCCGACGGCCCACTTGTCGCCACGGTTGACGCGGGCTTCGGTATTGAGTTCGCGCACCACACCGGCGTTAAAGTCGTACCGGACGAAATCATTGAATGTGAGCCAATCAGTGGGGCGCGCTTCGACAGTCCCAAAAAGGTTGCCGAACGCGTGGTCACGTTCGACCTGCTCGATGTGATAATCGGTCCAGCCGGTCACTTCGAGCAAATCCCAGGGCTGACCGTCGCGCCGCGTCTGCAACTTTTGCCGGAGGCCAAACCGGAGCGTGTCTTGGCGCGTGATACCGTCGGTCGTGTTGAAGGCCGGGAATTGCAATGGCTGGTAGCGCGTGACGAGGAGCAATTCGCCGTTATCGAGCGTGGTCGAGCGGGGCGTGTCGAATTGGAAAACCTGATTGGAGTTCACGTTGGGAGTCGGAATCCACGAGTAATCCGCAAATGGTTGGAGGATGTGACGAAGGCCGTCGATCGCGAACCGCTTGTTCTGCACGTCCGGCCAGGTCTGCGAGACTTTGAACGAGAGTTCGGCGCCGAGGTTGCCGACGTACCGTTGCACATCGCTCGTCGTGTCCGCGCTATCGGGCGCACGCGAGTAGTAGGTGTACCGGCCACTGGCCCGCGGCACGAACGCCAGCCAGCCAAACAATGTTTCCGGCATGAGGAGCTGCTGCACCGTGTCCAACCGGGTGGCGCTGCCGGTGAATAAGGGATCGCCCGTTTGCGCCGCCTCGTTATTGTAGTAGCCGACGCTGCTCACGCCTTCGTAGAAGATCGGCGACGGCCCGAGGCGGGTGCGGTTCACTGCCCACGTGACTTCCGGAAGGCGTTCCACCTCGGCGTAGAAGGAGTTGAACTGCGGGCGTGTTAAAATCGAGAGCGTATAGTTTTCCCCGCGCTTGGTGACATCCGCGACGGAGGACGGCTCGCTATTGCGCCGGTAATCCACCGGGAAGAAGTTTCGGACGACATTGGTATCTGACTGTTTGTTCAGATCAACCGTCACCGTCACGTTATCTGGGAGAGTCTGTTTATGTTGCCACTCGCCCAGATACCGGTTCGCGGACTCCGCCTCACCGGGGGGAATATCATTCGATTGACGCGGCTTGCTGTCATCGATGTAATAACCGCGCAGCTGCCCTTCGATGTTTTCTCCGAACTTATAATTCACATCCGCGCCAACGCCGGGACCACGACTGGTCCGCTCGTCGGTATGCAGGGCCAACTCGATGTTCTTATTCAGCCGCCAGTGTGTGGTGAGCAACTCGAAAAATCCCCAGTCAGAAGAATTGCCGACGGCGAGCGTGAATAAATGGTTGTCACCGATCAGCGACCACGTCATGACCGGCAGCCAGAAAACCGGCACGGAGTGCAGCCAGAGCGTGCAGTTAAACAGCACGATCCGGTCTTGTGGATAAATCTCCGCGTGCGTCGCCTGGATCCGGTAGTGCGGCTCCTGGTAATCGCACGTCGTCAGCGTCGCGCGGGCGAGGGTGTACTGATTGCTGGCCACCTGCGCGAGTTGTTCACCGCGGACGTAGACGGGCTCAAACACGCCCCGTACCACATCCGCCTTGACCATGCGCGTCTCGAAATTGTAGTACGCCGCGGGTGCCACCCATTCCTGGCCGTCGCGATTGATCCGCACATTGCCCTCGGCCCAAATCTCCTTGGTCAACGTATTAAACTTCGCCTGATCAGCGCGCACTGTCGAACCCTGATACCGCACCACCACATCGCCTTTGCCGTGGGCCAGATTGGCCGCCTTGTCGAAGTTCAATTCCTGCGCGTCAATAATCGCCGGTTCGCTTGGCGAGTCCGCCGCCAGCGCGGCAGTCCCCAGCGACAACGCAACCCAGACCGGTAATAGAATTCGCCCCCAACTCCGCATAAGAATAACACGGACGCTAGCACACCCGCGACTGCCCCAGCAAGCGAAAGCCTACCGGCTGGCGATCACTTCGATTTCGACCAACGCGTCCTTCGGCAACCGCGCCACTTGCACGGTCGAACGGGCCGGGAAGTCGCTTGTGAAATACTTACTGTAGACTTCGTTCATGGCCGCGAAATGCCCCATGTCGCTGAGGAACACAGTGGTCTTGATGACGTGGCCGAAACTCAACTCTTGCGATTGCAAGATGGCCTGAATGTTTTCGAGGACGCGCTGCGTTTGTTCCACGATGCCGCCCGCCACCATGTTGCCGGTGGTGGGGTCGAGCGCGATCTGACCGGAACTATACAAAAGGTTACCGGCCCAAACGGCTTGCGAATACGGCCCAATCGCTTTCGGGGCGGCGGCGGTGACGACGATTTGTTTCTTCATATCACTCCTTCTCTTTCCAGATTAACCAGCCGGCAACAGCCAACAGCCCGAGATTTTCAAAAATCTTGGTGAAGCCAACTTTCTGCCCGCCAACCGTGCCGGTACAGCCGCATTCAATATTCAGACCGCGGTGCATGGCTGAACCGACCGCCACGATAAAGACGATCAGCAGCCCGGCAATCAAGAGCGCATTGCCGCGGCGCCAGACACCGATTGCGAGCAAACCGCCGCCGAGAACCTCGATCCATGGCAGCGTGATGGCCAGCAGGTTGACGCCGTCGAGTGGGAGCATTTTGTAATTGCCGATGCTTTTCGCAAAGCCCGCCGGGTCGATGATCTTTTCGACGCCAGCATAGATGAAGAAACCGCCGAGGCCGAGCCGGAGGATGAAGTTGAACCACTTCATGGTTGCCCGCCGGTACTGGTCGCCAGCCCGGCATTTCGCCAGACGGTCCAGCCGTTTTTAAGAATGTGAACGTTCGTGTATCCGAGCTGCCGGAGGCGGTCGGTCAGATGATGGCTCAAATCGCACTCCAAGCCGTCGCAATACGTCACAATCCGGCTGGCTGGCGTGAGCATGCCGGCGACGGGGGAATAGTGGGCGTCAAAGTTTTCCGCCGGTACGTTGAACGCATTGCCGATGTGGCCGGCGGCATAATCCGCGGGAGCGCGCGCGTCGAGAAAGATCGCCTCGCCCGACCGCCACAAAGCTTGGGCTTCATCGAAGGGAATGAAGTCCGACGGCACATTGACGACCGGCGGAGCGATGTATGGAATCCGCCGGGGTGAGACCGCGTTGGCGGCCAGCCCCAACACCGCACCAGCAATCGTCACGACCAACGCCCGTTGCAGCGTCCGCCACATCGGTCGTGATTAACCGCGCTTGAGGATGTTAATGCTGACTTTGATCTCGAGCTGCGGCTGGCTCTTCAGATTCGTGTCAAACTTGATGGTGCCGGTGGCTGATTCCTTCGGCAACTTCTCCAAGATGGCCACCAATTCAAAAGACTTACCTTCATTCACTGGCTTGAGCGCGACTTTCAGTTCGGGGATTGAGCTATTGAGATTTGTCAGCTCTAGTTTTTGGTCGGGCAAGTTGGAGGAAATGATAATCTTCCGCGTCGTCGCAATTTCGCCACGCGGGCCGGGCCAGTTCTCGGAATCGGCCACGCCCCAGAATAGCGATTCCTGTGACAGCGCGATGTCGCCAACAAACCGACCGCCGACCGGGATCACGAGCAACGGTTGGGTGGCATTCTCGCCGAAGACTCGCACGGAATCATTGAACCGGCGAGCAACCCCTTCGGCCACAATCTCGACGCGAATTATTGCTGTCGTGTTGCTGCCCTCGGTCGCCTCCAACTTGGTGCGCACAAATGTGCCAGCGCCTTCGACCTTCGTCACCCCGAGCGGCTTGCCGTCGGTGCGTTTGACTTGAATCTCGGTGTTCGTGCTCGAACCCAACCGCAAGTCGCCCACCATGATTGACTGCGGATTAAATTCGTAGACGGAAACGATATCGGCCTTGAGCGTCAAGTTTACGCTGGGCTGCTTCGGATCACTCGACGTGATGGTGATGTGTTTTTCGAGATGGCCACGGTTCATCGCGCCAACGTTGACGGTGAATGCCAACTCGGTCTTCTCGCCGGGCGCGAGCTTGTCCGTCTTCATCGGAGCGCTGGTGCAACCACAACTTGGCTGGGCTTTGATCTTTTCGAGTGGCGCATCGCCGACATTCGAAATGATAAACACGCCCTCCAACTTCGACACCAACGACGTGCTCCCGAAATCATAAACGGTCTTATCGAGCTGGATCTTCGGCCCACCGCTCGGTGCAGCTTCGGGCTTCGCCGGTTCATCGGCGCGGCAATTCAGGCTGAACATTCCAACTGCGACCAACGCTGCTAACACTTGACGCTTCATTGAATAATCTCCGTTTGGTTTGCTTCCGATTTCGAGGCGCGGATACTACCGGAACATCTCCCGGCTGTCAAAGAAGTTGCAATCAACTGCCTGATACCCGAAAGTTGCACCCGTCTTCGACACTCAAAATGCTGCTCGCACTCAATCTTTTACTCCTCGGTGGGGCCGTCTTGGTATTGCTGGGACTGGTCTGCGACGGGATCATCATTGCCCGGTTCGTCCCCCAACCCCAACTTCTCGTCACTCCGAAACCGTGGGGGCTCCGGCAACTCGGCCTAGCCGTCGCCGTCCTCGCGGCGGTCTTCCTGTTCAGCAACGCTTTCTACGCCGCCCTCGCCCTGCACCGCCGGCAAGAAATCACCGCGCTCGTCCCGCTCATCATCCCGATTGAACTCATCCTCCGTCTCGCCCTCCTGGCCGGATTTGACACCTATTTTCGACGCAAACAAATCCAGATCCGGTCCGCTCTCGGCTTCGACTCGCTCACCCCCGCCAAAGCCATCGGCTGGGGCACCGCCTTCGCGCTCGCCATCTTCCCGCCGGTCGGTGTCCTCATCTTCGCCACGAACGCTTTTTGCCAACTCCTCCACATCACCCCGTCCCAACAACCCATCGTCGAATTCTTTCTCACCACCCAATCCACGCCCCTGCTCGTCACCCTCGTGATCTTTGCCGTCGTCGTCGCCCCGGTCTTCGAAGAATTTTTCTTCCGCGGTTTTGCCTATCCTGCCTTGAAACAACGTTTCGGCATCGCCCCCGCCCTGCTAATCGTTTCCGCCGTCTTCGCCCTCAACCACCTCCACGCCCCCTCACTCCTGCCGCTCTTCGTCCTCGCCATCGGCCTCGGCCTCGCCTACGAACTCACCGGCTCCCTGCTCGTACCGGTCGTCATGCACGCCGTCTTCAACTTCGTCACCGTCCTCCAAGTCTTCTACCAACGGGCGCATCCATGAAATTCGAGTCTTCGAGAAGCCGAGGGGTCAGGGCGGCAACCGTCCGCTCCATCGGCGAATTCGGCCTCATCCAAAAACTCTGCAAAAACCTTCCCCATACCGGCGACGACTGCGCGGTCTTGCCGGGCGGACTCCTCGTCACCTGTGACCCCGTCATCGAAGGCGTTCACTTCCTCAAAACCGCCCCGCCCCGGCAAGTCGGCTGGAAAGCCATGGCCCGCAACCTCAGCGACATCGCCGCCATGGGTGGCCTCCCCAAATGGGCCGTCGTCAGCCTCGGCCTCCGCCCCGGCACCACCGTCCGGTACGTCCAACAACTCTACGC
>JBAXYB010000126.1:0-8219 GCA_037127585.1 Verrucomicrobiota bacterium | reverse complement strand
GCCTTGATGACAATCGCAATCACCACCATCACCGGCAGCAAAGTCGGAACCGTGATCAGCAAACAGGACACATCCAGGATCCGTTTCCAGATTGGAATGCCGTTGGAATCAGCCGCGGCCGGAGCCGCCGGTGATTGGCCGAGCAAATCGGAACCGGTTGGTGCGATTGAATTCTTGTCTTCAGTCTCGCGTATTCTGCGGTTCATTTTTTGGCTATCCATTTATGTGGCTCGTTACGCTGGCGACGAATTCGAGTACAAGGCTCCGCACTTGTTGACGGGTATTGCTTCCGTCAAACCATTCTTCGTCGCTCCATATGAATTTTCCGAACTGATGCTTGTAAGAAGCACTTCCAACTCAAAACGGTAACGGTTCTCTTTACGACATGGCCAACACTGGAACGCGGTACGCCACCGCATTCCCTTCGATAGCGACCAAACTTCGATCAATTTCTACCGTTGTGGGTCGACTCAAAATATCTAGCAGGATTTGTACACGCTGGCGCGCGGGCAAAACCCGCAACACCAAAGCCCGCATCCCGGCAAAAGCTCCCTCAGCAATAATCACCTCGGATCCAGGCACCATGCGATCCTCAACCACCAGCGGCTCTGGCCCATCAAAATGGGCCTGTAATTCCTGAATGATCGTATCTGGCACCGGCGGGATCTGCAGTCCGAAATGGACTAAGGTGCTCACTCCATTGGTATAGCGAATCTCGCTCAATTGAGCTTGAAGCTCACAACGTACGAAAATGTAGCACGGGAAAAGTGGATCAATGTTGCGGACCACACCGCGGCGGGTCGCCTTATCGAGCCGGATCCGGGGATTGAAGACTTCAATCCCTAAGTTCTTGCGCAAATTTGCGGCAGCTATGTGCTCGTGCTTTGGTTTCGTTCGAGCACAATACCAATTCAAATCCGAAGCATTCATTTTCCCCAATTTAGACAACACTTCTATTCATCTAGCTAACACCTCGGGTTGCCTTTCTTAAACCAGCTCCTTGTTCTTCAGCATCCCTGGCACACGTCGAATTCGCGTAATTCAGCCATCGCGGACATTAATAGTATAAGTCCGCAAAGTCAAGCCTTCTACCGCACTCCGCCACCATTACAACTCACTAATCAGCAAATAGCTACAGCTTACCGCCTAACACGAATTCTAACCATCAACGCTCCAACTCATGCAAGCACCGCCACATCACGCACCCGTTGAATGAGTTCACCAAGGGCGAAAGGCTTAGCTAAACAGCCACACGTCTCACCTCTGAGTTCAAGTGATTGAATCCGGTCAAAATTCCCTGTCACCAGTAAAACCGGGACCTGCGGGTCAATTTTCCGCATACTCGCAAACACCAGATCGCCCGTCATCTCAGGCATCAGAAAATCCAACAGGACTAACTTAATTGAACGCCAGTGTTCAGAATAGTACTTCAAAGCCTCTTGCGGGTTCGAAACTGTATGAACCGTGTAGCCTTCGCCTTCTAGCGCCAATTTCTCAATATCAAGAATCGCCGAGTCATCATCAATCGCCAAGATCGTTTCCTTTTGCAGTTCCCTGATAGGCAATGGCTTACTAGCAGCCTTACAGATGATTACCAACAAAACCGCAGCCCCTGCACACCAGAACGCGCCCATCAAGAATAGAATCGTTATCATGCTTTTCAAAATAGCAAGTATCAGGCCGGCTCGAAAGCCAACCTCAACGGCGCTGGATGTACTGCTATTTTCGGAGACTTCTACTGGGCAGTTCCTGAGATTCCCTGTTTAGCTGTGTAAACAACTGGCTTCTCAGCCGCGAACGATTCCTTCTCAATCAACACCACCGCCGTCAGTTTAGTCGCGGCACCGGGCTTGGGAATATTAGCATCACTCAAACCGCTTAACGCCCAAGTGTTATGCCAGTCCCCGTTCCGTAATGCTGCCGAAAGTGCCCATGTCCCAGTCCGCTTGTTAAGTTTAAGCCGGCAAGTATGCCGCCCATTCACACCATTACCTTTGCTATCGAGGACAAACGACACTTGCGCCTCGCCGATGTTCACGGTCAACAGTTTCCCGGTAAGAATCGAGTCAGCTGGCAAAGCAACCATTCCTTTCAAGCTGCAACTATCGGAATTCTCCCTACCGAAATTCGGCTTCGCTTGCAGTTTGATGACTTCGAGCGCACAAGCCACCGACACAGTCAGACTCGCGGCGTTAGTCACTTTTCCATCATCAACCGCAACGGTTGCATTGAAATTGCCGCACTCTGGTGGGTACAAATGCGTCGCCGAGCTCGTCGAAGATCGACTGCTACCGGCGCCGTCACCGAACTGCCAGGCATAGAACAGCGGCTTACCGGTCGCGCTGACTGCGCCAACACTGAACGCACTCGCCTCGTCCGCCACAATCACCACCGTGCTCCCAACCCGCATCAGCGAATTGGTCACCGTTGGCTCCGTGGTAATCGTTACTGCCTCGTTGGTCGTTGAAGCCGTTTCGAAATTCGCCACCAACGTCCGGCTGCTACTCGCGGTAAACGAGTAACTCGGCGAAACGCTCACGGCGCTTCCGCTCTCCGTCCAATTCACGAAGCTGTAGCCGGCATTGGCCGTCGCGATCACTGTCACACTTGCACCGGCAGTCTTGCTGCCACCACCAAGCGTTGAACCACCGACCAGCGGGGCCGCACTCGTATTGATCGTGTACGTGATCTGGCTGAAGTTCGCCACCAACGTCCGATTCGCGTTGGCCGTGAACGTATAACTTGCCGACGCGCTGACCGGCGTCCCGCCTTCTGTCCAATTCACAAAACTGTAGCCGGCATTGGCCGTCGCGAGCACGGTCACACTGGCGCCCGCAGTCTGGCTGCCGCCGCCACTTACAGAACCGCCAACCACCGGCGCCGCGCTCGTGTTGATCGTGTACGAGGTAACCACCACGTTGGTGACGGTGATGTAATTGGGTTTGCTCAGTGCGTTGAATCCACCCGGGCCGGTGACCGTTAGGCTGACCGAATAAGTACCGGCTTGGGTATAGGTGTGGGCCACGCTTGTCCCAGAAACATTTGTCGTCACGCCATCACCGAAATTCCAAGTGCGGTTGGTGATCGTGCCGGTGGAACTGTCGGTGAAACTCACCGGCAAGGACACCGCGCCCGCCGTCGGGCTCGCACTGAACGCTGCCACTGGCGCGACCGGCGCACCGGCGATCTGCACCGAACCATCGGTCAAACCGGTCAACGGAAGCGTCTGACCGGCCGTGTTGTCGGCGCTGGCTTTGGCCAATCGCACAGCGGAACTGCTGCCGGCGGCGCCAATCGCCGTGAAGTTGACCCGGGAAACCACCACCGTGCCGGTGGGCGCGGTGATACTGACGGTTTGTTGATGTACGAAGCGGACTTGACCGGGAGTGTTCGTGCTCACAATTGCCGGCCCCGCCGCGAATTGGCCATTGCCGCCGGTAACACTGACGAACCGGACGACGTTGGTATCGAAGCTCACAGTCACCGCGTAGTCACCCAATGCGCCGGTGGTGTTGTTGATGGTGAGCGGCACCGAGAGGCTCGCGCCGGTGGCGACATTGGTGCTGGCCAGTTGCATCGTCGCCGCATCCACCCGCCCGGCAAGGAGGGCGACAACCACCACGGCAATTTGAGAGAGGCGGTTCATAATCACTGGTTGACGAATTTCCCGAAAAACGCCGCATTGTTGGTCGACCCGATCACGACCATGACCGTCCCGGTGCCTTTGGCTCCACTCGAAGGAACCAACCCCTGAATGCATTCCGGGCTGAGGACGATCACGTTGCTGAGATTCAAGTTGAGCGGCGCCCCAATCGTCACGGTGGGAGTGGTGTTGGTCGGGAACCCGACCCCATAGATGGTGATGGTGGTCGGCACGGTCTTGACGTGCGACCCCGGCAGGACTTTCGTCACCACGTAGGGCCGCAAGCCGGCCGCGACTTGGTTGATCAGCAACGAATCACCGGTCGTGATCGCGCCGTCTTGATTGACATCGCCATTGGAGTAACCGGCACCGACAAAGACGGCGTCGTTAGTGGTGCGCAAACCGACCGCAACTTGATTGATCAGTAACGCGTCACCGGTCGTGACTGTGGTCGAGCCGTTCACGTCACCGGCGGGATACATCACCACCGAGATGAAGGCCGGCTTGGTGTTGGTGCTGACTCCGCCCGGACCGCTGACGATCAACGTCACAGTGTTAGTTCCCGGCGCGACATACGTGCGCGTCACGCTGGTGGCGGTTGTGTTGGTTGTTCCGCCATCCCCAAAACTCCAGAAGCGATTAGAAATGCTGCCCGTCGAAAGATCCGTGAACGTCACCGTCAGCGGGCCGGTGCCAGTGGTCGGTGTGGCAGTGAAATCGGCAGCCGGCGGCGTGGTGCCGGAACCGACCAGTTTGTTGGTGACGATACCGGCGTTGCTGGTGAACACGACGGAGTTGCTGAACGTCCCGACCGTCACCGGCGCGAACTGGACGGTCAAGGTCGTCGACCCCAGACCCGGCACGGTGTACGGCGTCCCACTGATGATCGTGTAAGGACCGCCGTTGACAACTGCGCTGCCGGTCAACGGCGTTTGACCGGTATTGCTGATAACGAAGTTGAGTTGCGTCGTCGCGCCGACCGCGCTGGTGCCAAAGTTCAGCGTGGCGGGAGTGACCGCGATACTCGGCAGCGACAAACCGGTGCCGGTCACGGCGTTGGTCGAGTTGCCTCCGTTGCTGTTGAAGATGACGTTGCGGTTGAAGGCTCCGGCCGCGACTGGACTGAAAGCGACAGTGACGATACCGGTTTGTCCGCCGGCAAGGTTGTACGAACCGCCGCTGGTGATCGAGTACGGACTGGCTGCGCTGGCGGTACCGATCAGGGGATTCTCGCCGGTGTTGATGACTTGGAAAGTCAGCGTGCCGGTCTGACCAACCGTCAGCGAACCAAACGCGCGGCTGGCCGGCGTGACGAGCTGTTGCGGGGGAAGGTTGTTGACGACGATGTAATTGGCGCGCGTCAACGTGTTATTTCCGCCGGGGCCGGTCGCGGTCAGAGCCACCGAGTTGGTGCTCGCGGTGGTGTAGAGGTGCGTGATCGTGGTGGCGACCGTGTTGGTGGTGCTACCGTCGCCGAATGACCAGAAGCGGTTCGTGATGTTACCGGTCGAGGTGTCGGTGAAGGTGACGGGGACCGGCCGGACCCCGCTCGTCGGCGTCCCGGTAAAGTTGGCGACGGGCGGCCCCAGAATGGTGACGGTGCCGCTGTTGGTGGCGGTGATGGACAACGCGATCCCGTCCGTGTTATCCGCCGAGCCGCTAAGAATCGAGAGAACGGTGCTTGTGCTGCCGGTGCCCAGGGTCGTGAAGTTGAGTTGCGAAACCACGACTGCGCCGGTGGGCGATGAAAGACTCGTGGACTGTTGGTGGATATAACTTACTTGTCCCGGGGTGCTGGTATTGATCGCCACCGGCGCCACGGCGAACCCACTCGCGCCGCCGGTCACGCCGGTGAACGCCAATCGGTTCGTACTGAACCCAACCGTGATGACGTATCCGCCCAATGCTGATGTACCGCTGTTGACGGTGACCGGGATGGTCACGCTCTGGCCGGCAGCGGCGCTGGCGCTCCCCAGACTCAGCGTGGCCGCCCGCAAACCGGGCACAAGCAAAAGTCCAATCACGATGACCAACCGCCGCAAGATTGTTGGCAGCGTCGTCATTTGTTGATGAACACTCCGAACGAGGTAACGCCGTTGTTGGGTGAAGCGATGACGCTGACGGTGCCGGTGCCCAGACCGCCGCCGGCCGGCAGGAGAACTTGAATCCGCTCTTCACTGAAGACGGTGACATTGCTCACCGTGATGTTGATGGGCGCGCCGAACGTCACCGCGGTGATCCCGTTGGTCGGGTAACCGATCCCGGCAATGATCACGGTCGTGGGCGCGGTGTTGACGCGCGCCGACGGCATGATTTCCGTCACGACGTACTCACGCAGTCCGCTCATCACCTGTTTAATCAGGAGCGAATCAGATGAGTTGACGACGCCGTCTTGATTGACGTCGCCGCTGATAAAGCCGGTCGTTTGGAAAACTGCGTCGTTGGTGGAGCGCAACCCGGTCAGCACCTGGTTGATCAACTGCAAGTCGTTCGTCGTCACCGTGCCGGAGCCGTCCACATCGCCCGGCGGGTACCACATCACTTTGACGTACGCCGGTTTCGTGTTAGTGCTCACACCCAACGGGCCACCGACACTCAGCGTGACCGTATTCGTTCCCGGCTTGCTGTAAGTGTAAGCAAAGCTGGTGTTCGTCGTGGTCAGCGTGGTGCCGTCCCCAAAACTCCACACCCGGTTCGTGATCGTGCCGGTGGACGTGTCCGTAAACGTGACGGTCAGCTTGGCGGTGCCGTTGGTCGGCGTGGCAGTGAACGCCGCGACGGGACTAATCGAACCCGTGCCAGTCACCACGTTGACTGAGTTGCCGCCGGTGCTGGTGAAGCTGACATTGGCGTTGTAACTAGCCACTGCCGGCGGTGTGAAACTCACCAACACCGTGGCCGAAGCACCGGCCGCCAAATTAAAGCTACCGCCGCTGGAAATCGAAAATGGCGCGGCGACACTCGCGCTGCCACTCAACGCCGAGCCGCCCGAATTGCTGACGGTGAAACTGAATTGCGCGGCAGTCCCCGTCGCGACCGTGCCGAAGTTGTAATTGGCCGGGCTGACACTCAACACCGCCGGCGCGGCAGGTGTGCCGCCGGCGACGTTGGAATATCCAGAGTTACCGGCCGCGTTGTAGGCGCTGACCCGATAGTAATAAGTTGTGGCAGGCGCCACGCTGCTATCGGTGTAACTCGTGGGGCTGGCTGCGATTTGCGCGAGTTGCGTCCACGGGCCGGTCGCGGAATCGGCGCGTTCAATCGTATAGCCGTCAACCGTCCCGGTGCTCGCTGTCCACGTCAGCGTCAACGAGGCGGCCATCCCATTGGCTGACACCGTCAGTCCAACCAACAAAATCAAGAGAACCGTGAGTGAGCGAGGGACTCGTAGGCAGCCGACAGAATTTTGGATTTGTGTTTTCATCAATGCGGACAGGGCATTGGGTACGACTACGTTTTTCTTATTAGCAGTCGGCATGCCACGACCCCGAAAGACCGCCGGGACACATACCGGCGGGGAAGTTTTCGCAATTCAGAGACGGCGAAGGCGGGAGGTGAGAATCCGGTTTATCAGCCGTGAGAAATCAGGACCGGCGGCGGAACTTAGCAACTCACTGGGCGAGGCCGGCGGCCCCGCGCGTGGCTGTGTAGTTCAGAGTCTGCTCGCCGGCAAACGACTCGTGATCCAGCAAGACCACCGTCGTCAGCGTGACGTGGGCCGCAGTATCGGCATTCACCAGACCGGTCACGCTCCACTCGTTCTGCCAGGAACCGTTGCGGAGTTTCCCGGTGATGACCCACAGCCCGGTCCGCTGATTAAACTTCAGCCGGCAACTGTGCTGCTGGCTCACCCCGCGCCCCTGGCGATCCAGGGTCGAACTCACCTGCGCACCGCCGAGATTCAGAGTCAGAACTTTGCCCGCGCACTGGTAGTCCGCCGGCAAGTCCAGCGTGCCCTCGAAGCTGGCCCGATCGGCAGCGACTTTGGCAAAATTCAGTCGGGCTTGCAGTTTCGTGATCGTTAACTGGCACGCGACCGACACCGTAAAGACGGTCGTGACAGTAGCCAGTCCATTATCAATGGTCACACTCGCCGCGTAGGCGCCGCAGGCGGCCGGATAAATGTGGGCGGCCGTGCTCACAGGCGACCGCGAGCGACTGGTGCCATCGCCAAAGTTCCACGCGTAATTCAAAGGTTGCCCCCCACTCATAAAACTGGCCACCACCGCAAACACATTCGTTTCACCCGCCACCACGACGGCCGTGTTCTCCGTGCGCAGTAACGCGTTGGTCACCGTCGGCAAAACTCCTGCCGCGTCGCTATTGAAGTTGGCCACCAGCGTGCGGCCCGCGCTGGCGGTGAACGTATAGCTCGCTGCGGTGCTGACCGGCGTCCCGCCTTCCGTCCAGTTGGAAAAACTGTAACCGGCAGTGGCCGTCGCGGTCACCGTTACGCTCGTGCCGGCGGTTTGATTGCCGCCGCCGCTGGTGGAACCGCCGGCGCTCGGAGTGGCGCTTGTGTTGATCGTGTAGGTGGTCGCGCTGAAGTTCGCTACCAAGCTCCGATTCGCGCTGG
>JBAXYB010000125.1:0-8254 GCA_037127585.1 Verrucomicrobiota bacterium | reverse complement strand
GGGCTGGCATGACCGTTGCTAAATAGCTCCTCGTAGTGAAACTAATAAACCCTAATAAAGGAGTAGTAAAAATGATCAGTAAGATCCGTAACAACAAAGCAGCGTTCACACTCGTTGAAATCATGATCGTCGTCGCCATCATCGGTTTGCTGGCGGCCCTCGCGATCCCCGGGTTCGTCAAAGCCCGTAAGCAGTCCCAAGGCCGTCGCGTTATCAATGACGCCCGGCAGCTCGATGCCGCGCTCGACCAATGGGCGATCGAGAAAGGCAAGAAGCTCGGCGACGCGATCAACACGACCGAAGCCTCCTCGTACATCAAGGGCGGCGTCTGGATCACGGAAGACGCAGTGCACAACCCGTACACGGTCAACTCCATCATGGTTGACACCGCTCAGGTCTTGATCTCGACCGACACCAAGTCCTCGCTCGCGGGCGTTGGCATCGACTGGGGTTCGTTCTAACTCGAAGTCGATCTAAGTAGTTAATCAAGAGCCCCCGCTCCCACAAGGAGCGGGGGTTCTTCTTTTTAGCGTTTCGCAATCTGTTGGGCGCTGATGTAGAGCGTGTCCCGATCGCGGCGCAAGACCCCGGTCACAGTGACCTCTTGACTGAGGACGAGCGTGGCATGATAGCGCACCTGTAAGAGGTAATCGCCGTGCCGGAGATCGAAAGTTTCTTTTGTGGTATCGAGGAACTGCACGGAACCGGACGTCGTGACGGACTTGCCGAGATACGGCTCCGGGTCGGCAAGAATTTGGCGTAATGACAATTCCACAGGCGGGACGACGAGCGGGGCCGGCTGGGGCGGTGGTGTAACGACTTTCACAACGTGCGGAGCGACCGGTTGTTGTTTGCCGCGCGCCACGATCCGCCAAATCACCGTCACGCTACCGGCCAAGACGGCCAGACAGCCGATGAAGAATAACACCAACCACAGGTCAGCTCTGGAAGTTGCCGGCGGCGGCACAACGGCGGGACTGGCGCATTGATCGCAGTTGTCGCCGGTCAGCCACGCATTGTGGGTTTTGCAGTAGTACCCCAACTCGGCAAAACATTGCTCGCACTGGCCGGCATACGTGGCGGCGTAGACCAGCCCATCCTGCCGGCATTTCTTGACGACGGTGCTCATTCGACGGTGAACCACTGGACTTCCACCCGCCGGTTGGCCGCGCTGTCGGTGCCGAGCGGTTCATCCCAGCCGCGGCCGATCGATTCGATGCGGGCGGCGTCAACGGCGTAGCGTTCCTGGAGGAGACGTTTGATTTCGAGCGCGCGGTTTTTACTCAAGTCGACCGCCTGCAACGCCATCTCGCGAACTTTCTTTTCGCCGCCGAGCTTGCGGAAATTTTCCAGGAGCGCGTTGTCCACGTGCCCGCGGAGCAGGACGAGCGAACCCGGGCTGACTTGCAGCAGGCTCTTGATCGTGTCGAGTTGTTTGAGATTGCCTTCGTTCTTCAGGTCCAAGATTGCCGAATTCGGCTGGAAGAGAAACCGGATATCTTTGCTCAACAGCGGATCGCCTTCGACGGTGACCGGTCCGGCCCCGCTCCGCAGTGGAGCGATGGCAACTTTCTGATCCCGGTAGGTGGTGGTCAGGGATTGGAGCGGCTGCAGGTTGACGAACGCATCGCTGTCGGCCGGTGACTTGATCAACGCGCCATACGAATAGATGGCTGATTGAAAGATGCCGCCGAAACTCCCGGCCGCGTCGATTGCGCCGGAGAAGAACGCGAGATTCTCGGGGTGATTGGCGAGATGAACTTTGTCGAGTTCAGCGCGGGCCTTGGCGGCGTCCCACCCGAACGCCTTGGCCACGATATCCAAACCGGTACCGGTCTCACGGAGGCGCCGGTTGCCTTCGAGTAAGCCGGCGACGAGGCCGGTCACTTTGTCCGAGTTGGCTTGGGCGAAGCCTTTGTTCACGATCAAAATGTCGGCCACGATGAGGAGATTCCGGCTCGTGGTCAGGATTCGCGCCTGACCGGCGCTTTGCTCGACGACGGCCGAAGTTTTCGGTGCCCACGTGACGCAACCGGCGAACTTGGGCTTGCCGGATTTTAGGTCGGCGAGAAAAACGTCGCCGGCCGCGAAGCCGTCTTCACAGAAAACGAGGTTGAGCTTTTGGGGATCGGGCGTGGGGTCGATATTGATGGCGAGGCCGGCTTCAAAGGCGAGATACCGGATGAAGAAGTCGGCTTCGGTGAATTGGGCAGTGACGATGGTCTTGCCGCGGAGTTCGTTGATCTTCTTGATATCGGAGCGGACGACGAGGCCATCGGCGCCGCGCGAGTAGCTGATCAGCGCCGGGACGATGACTTGGAATTGCCGGCCGTAAATGGCGAGTACGTCGACTGTAGTTGCGGAGGCGGCCATCTTGCCGGAGTTGAGGGCGGACCAGCTTTCGGATTCGCTGAGTTTAATCTCGACCTTGAAGCCGTGCTTTTTGAAGAAGTAGGAGTTTTCATTTGCCGCGAGTCCGCCGTTGGCGGCAATCAAACCGGCGTAGCCGGCGTACTCGCTGAGTTCGATGAGGACGGTATTGTCTTTGACCGAGTACGCGCCGGGCGGATCCAGCTTCGGGACGGCGGTTTTGGTCGCGGCTAATTCAGCGGCGGGGAGTAGGGGGCACACCAACAAGGACGCCAACACCACGCGAAACATTGTTTTCATAACCGGTCTCCTGAATGACGCGAATGCTAACAAGCAGTTGCGGGCACGTCAACCAAGCCGTCGATAAAGCGCTTGATTAATGGGTATTTCGTGTGATTATCGGTTCGTTCGCCAAGGAGACTGCGGATGCCGAAGTCAAAACGTCGCTGTACAATCAAAGAAGTCGCTGAGCAAAGCGGGGTATCACTATCCACTGTTTCGCTGGTGTTGAACGCCCATCCCCGGATCAGCCCGGCAACTCGCGAGCGTGTCAATGCGACGATGAAGCGGCTCGGGTATCAGCCGAACCGGTTGGCGCGGGCCTTGGCGTGGAAACATACGCGGACGTTAGCGGTGGTGATGCCGCAGTTGCGCCATGCGTTTGCGGATGTGTATTTCGGCGAGATCATCAGCGGCATTTACGACAAGGCCTCCAAGCTCGGCTTCAAAGTCCTCTTGGAAATCGCGCGCACGGAGTTCATCGAGAGCCAGGAGTATTTGCGGCTTTACGATCAGAAATACATCGACGGCATGTTGTTCATCGGCGCGAACAACAAACACAAGTTCGTCGGCGAGTTTGTTGACCGGACGCGGCCCTTCCTGTTGGTCAACAGTTACTCGAAACAACACGACGTCAACTACGTCGTCTCCAACTACAAGTACGGTGCCTGGCAAGCCGCGCAACATCTCTGCCGTCTCGGGCACAAGCATATCGGTTTCATCGGAGGCGGCCTCAACGAAATCCAGACCAGCCAAGACATCTTCGAGTCATTCACCGAAGTGCTTAAGCCCCGGCTCGTCGTCGATGGTTGGCTGACCGAAGAAGGCGGCATGAAAGCCGCCGAGGAACTTGTGAATGCCGACCCGGCCATTACCGCCATCTTCACCCTCAACGATAAAATGGCGTTGGGTGCGATCCGCAAGCTCACCGAACTCGGCCGGCGCGTCCCGCAGGACATCGCCGTCGTCGGGTTCGACGACATCCCACAGGCGGCGTTCGCCATTCCCAGTCTGACCACGGTCCACCAGCCGCTCTACGAAATCGGAAAACTCAGCTGCGAACGTCTGATTGAACTCATTCATCGCAAAGTCGACCGCGTCCAAGAAGTCCTGCCGATTTACCTGACCGTCCGCGAATCGTGCGGCGCCAAACAACCTGCCACACTCCCGGTATAATATGCGACTCTACCTGCTGCTTCTGCTCACCGCATTCGTCGTGCGCGCTGACGACGACATTGCCACGACGTTCACCTACGCTGACCCTGCCGCGACCACCGTCGAAGTTGCCGGTGAATTTAACAACTGGAAGACGGTCCCACTCGCCAAGGACGCGGCCGGCAATTGGACCAAAACACTCTTCGTTAAACCCGGCACGTACGCCTACAAACTCGTCATCAATGGCGAATGGAAGTTCGACCCGAAAAATCCTGCCCGCAAAACCGTCAACGAGATTGAGAACTCCGCCATCACCGTCGGCGGCCCCGCGCCGGTGGCGACCGGCACGCTCTTCACGTACACCGACACGAAGGCCAAGTCCGTCCACCTTGCCGGCGATTTTAATAAGTGGCTCGACAATGTGGCCGGTAAAGTTACTGGCAAAGACGAGTGGCTGCTCCAGAACGATGGTGCCGGTAATTGGAAACTCACCAAAGAAGTCCCGCCCGGCCGCTACCAATTCAAATACGTCATCGACGGGGGCGACCGGTGGGAGAAAGACCCGACCAAGCCGACCGAGGGCGATAATTCCGTGATCGAAATTCTCATCGCCGCCGCTCCCGCCGCCGGCAACGCCAGTTTCGCCTGTGCCGCCCCGACCGCCAAGACCGTGACGGTGGCCGGCGAATTCAACAAGTGGAACGCCACCGCCAATCCGCTGCAGAAAGACGCCGCCGGCCTGTGGACTACGACGCTCTCGCTCAAGCCCGGCAAGTATCCCTACAAGTTCGTCGTCGATGGCAACTGGCAGACCGACCCCACCGCCGCTGAAACTGCCGACGATGGGTTGGGCGGCAAGAATTCGGTGAAGGTAGTCAATCCTTGATCGGCGATGCCTGCATGCGGCATGAACCGCATCTTCGGCGCTTCGTCAACCAGCTCGACAACGGGCAGGTGCTGTTGAAGCTGCAAAGCGAGTGCGACGAAATTCGCGCGGCGCACATCGTCATTCGCGGCAATGGCGAACAGCCCCTCGACCACATCGGTCACGCGCATGGCCGCGAGTATTACAGCGTCACCGTGCCGGGGGCGCACCGGTTCGAATACGCCTTTCGCTTGTTTGCGTGCGGCTTCGAGCGCTGGGTCACTCCGACCGGCAACCATCTTCACGTGGCCGAACCGCCAGCGTGGTTTGTTTACGAACCAAGTGCCCATCGTCCGTTCGAAACGCCGGCCTGGGTGCGCGACGCAGTGTTTTACCAAATCTTCCCGGACCGCTTCTGCAATGGCGACCCGGCCAACGACCCGGCCCGCGTCAAACCGTGGGGCACAAAGCCCGCCCTCCGCAACTTCATGGGTGGCGACCTCGCCGGCATCCTGAGCAAGCTCGACTACCTCGCCGACCTCGGCATCAACGCGCTTTATCTCACGCCCATCTTCAAGAGCGCCAGCAATCACAAATACGACACGATTGATTACTACCAAGTCGACGAACATTTCGGCGACCTCGCGCTCGTCAAAAAACTCGTCGCCGAATGTCACCGGCGCGGCCTGCGCATCATCTTCGACGCCGTCTTCAACCATTGCTCGAACCGGCATCCGTACTTCGTGGACGTTCGCAAGAAAGGCAAGAAATCCACATACTGGGATTGGTTTCACATCCACCGCTGGCCCATCCCGGCACGCTTCGCCAACAATCAAGAGTCGCTCAAATACTACAACTGCTGGTGGGGCTTCCACACCTTGCCGCAACTCAACTACCACAACCCCGCAGTCGAAGCCTACTTCCTCGACGTCGCGCAATACTGGTTGAACGAGACCGGCATGGATGGCTGGCGGCTCGACGTCCCCAACGAAGTCATCCAAAGTTTCTGGCCCAAGTTCCGGCACGTCGTCAAGACCGCCAACCCGGCCGCCTACATCGTCGGCGAAATCTGGGACGACGCGACCTCCTGGCTGCAAGGCGACCAATTCGACGCCGTGATGAACTACCGGTTTCAAAAAGCGCTCATCCACTGTTTCGCCGACAAGACCTTATCGATCCGCCAACTCGACAGCACGCTCCGGCAAGTCCTCGTTGATTACCCCGAACAAGCCACTGCCGTCATGCTCAACCTCCTCGGCAGCCACGACACCGCGCGCCCCATGACCGCCATCCTCGAAAGTGGGAGCGGCCTCAGCGCCGCGACGGCTCTGGAAGCTCTCAAACTCATCACCACCGTTCAATTCACTTTCGAAGGCGCGCCCTGCATCTACTACGGCGACGAAATCGGTCTTGAAGGCGGCAAAGACCCCGATTGCCGGCGCTGTTATCCGTGGGACAAACCTCGGTTGCAAAACCGGGAACTCTTCGCCCACTACCAACGGCTCCTCGCGATTCGCCACGCCAATCCCGCCTTACGCCGCGGCAAATTTCGCACCCTCATCGCCGATGACGACCGGGAACTCTACGTCTACGAACGCCGGTTAGACGACAACCGCTGTTTCATCGCCATCAATCGCAGTCCGACCGACCAAGTCATTCAATTCGGCGAAGACCTGCGTGGTCGCGAACTTCTTCACGACGTTGCGTTCACTGGCTCGACCGCCATGCTACCCGCCCGTCAATCCGCGATCTGGCAAGTCGCCTGACTCACCTGTCGCCTTGTATCCCGGTCGCAAGGGCGGTAACAATTCACCATGCTCGGTGCGCGTTGGATTTGTTTACTCTTCGCCTTGCCGGCGCTGGTGCTTGCGCAGACCAATGCCCCGGTCATCAATCTGGCCGGCACGTTCAATGACTGGAATCCCACTAACGCCGCCTACGCGATGAAACCGGTCGGCGACGAGGCTTATGAACTCCAGACTTTCTTCCGGGCCGGTCAGTATAAATTAAAATTCGCCGTCAACGGCGGCTGGGAAAAAGGTTTGGGCGGAAGCGTGGGCGGTCGCTTGGTGCAATCGGGCTCCGATATCAATCTCGTCATTCCGAAACATGGCGCGTATTGGTTTCGGCTCGCGCTGCGCGATCACACCTGGGAGTTTGAAGAGATTCCCCTGACCGCGCCGCACGCCGTCGTGAACGTTCAAGGAATCGTCGAAGTCAACGTGCCGATCGTGCTCGACGCATCTGAAAGCGTTGCGCGACCCGACCACGAAATACGTACCTACCAGTTCTCTACTAATGTGCTGCACAGCGGGCCGGACAATCCCCAGGCGTCGGTGATTCTGCCGCGCGAAGGAACGTACCAGTTCACCTGCACTGTCAACGACGGCATTGCCAGCGCGCCTGAGGTAATCACGTTGAAGGCCGAGTCGAGTTATCAACTCGGTAACAACTCGCTCCGTCGCGTCGCGCTCGGTCGCTTCGAGTTTGTGTTGAAGACGACGAATGACGTGCTCACGCTCACCCGCAATCACGACCCGCAGAACCCCATCACAAACGTCGTCCTCAGTGCCGGCTTCTGGCGTATTCAGTACGACGAACGCGCCGGTGCGCTGCACTGCACGCAACACAACTACAGCGAGTTTCGATACCGGCCTGACGAGGATCTGATTCTGAAAGACCGGGTCAAAATCCGCACCGTCGCGCTGGCGGGATCGTTCAATGGCTGGAGTCCGACCGCCACGCCGCTGACACTTTGCGACGACGATTCGTATGTCGCCTACCTGCGCTTGGAGGATGGAGCATACCAATACAAGTTCGTTATCAACGGCGACATCTGGCGACCCGACCCCAGGGCGGATCCGGACTTGCGAGTGGATGACGGGCGCGGCGGTTTCAACTCCGGCATCTTCATCGGAGAACGCGCGAAGTCCTACGGTGCCCAGCCGCGTGGTGATGTGAATCTGGCCGCAGTCCGGCAGAAAGTCGAACCGCTCAGCCCTGAGTTTGCTGAGGTGCGACTGCGAACGTTGCGGGGCGATGCGACGTCGGTGACGCTGGAGTTGGGGGAGCCTCGCCCTCCCGGCTGGCGGCCCATACCGATGCAAGCCGGCGAACCGCAGGATGGTTTTGAATGGTGGTCGGCCACGGTGCCGGTGACCGAGCCGCTCCGGTATTACTTCACGTTGCGCGATGGCCAGACCACGCGCCGGTATGGTGACGAACCGTTCAGCGTCGTGGTGACCAATCGCGTGGTCGTACCGGAGTGGGCCCGGCATGTTGTTTGGTATCAGATCTTCCCGGATCGGTTCCGCAACGGCACGCCAGAAAACGATCCTCCGCAGACGTTGCCGTGGCGGTGGGACTGGTACAAGTTCGCGCCCGGTGAGACGCCGAATGAGGCGAAGACATTTTCGCCGGCCTGGTATTCCCGGCGGTTTGGTGGCGATTTGCAAGGCGTGATCGAGAAGCTGCCGTACTTGCGCGACCTCGGCGTGACGGCACTATATTTTTGTCCGGTCTTCGAGAGTAGTTCGAACCACGGGTATGACACGGTTGATTACCGGCACGTCTCCCGGTATTTCG
>JBAXYB010000124.1:0-8286 GCA_037127585.1 Verrucomicrobiota bacterium | reverse complement strand
ATCACGTTCTCGTCGCTGCTGATCACGCAACAAGCCGCCATCTTCGTCGGTATCATGACGCGAACGTACAGTTTTCTGACCGATGTCGGCTTGCCGGATATTTGGGTGATGGATCCGAAGGTGCAATACGTTGACGACGTGAAACCGCTCCAAGACACCGAGCTGTACCGGGTGCGCGGCGTCGAAGGCGTGGCGTGGGCGATGCCGCTCTATAAGGGGTTGCTTAAAGTCCGGTTGGCGGACGGGAATTTTCAAACCTGCAACGTCATCGGCCTCGATGATGCGACCCTGATCGGCGGGCCCGGCGTGATGATTGCCGGCCAGCTCGCGGATTTGCGGCGCGACTCCGGCGTGATCGTCGATATCGAAGGCGCGACCGGCCGGCTGGCGAAACGCGCGCCCGATGGCCGGCGGGTCCCGCTGACGGTCGGCGACACGTTGGAGATCAATGACCGGCGCGCGATTGTCGTGGGGATTTGCCGGGCGACGCGGACGTTTCAATCGCAGCCGACGATCTACACCACGTACTCGCGCGCCACGTTGTTCGCGCCGCGCGAGCGCAAGCTGCTGTCGTTCGTGATTGCGAAAGCGAAACCGGGGGCGGACATCAAAACGGTCTGCCGGCAAATTCAGGAGTCCACCGGCCTCGCCGCGTACACGCAGGACGAATTCAAATGGGTCACCTGGCGATACTTCGTCAAATACACCGGCATCCCGGTCAACTTCGGCACGTCGGTGCTCCTCGGCTTCATTGTCGGCATCGCGATTGCCGGGCAGACGTTTCACAATTTCACCCTCGATAACCTCCGCTACTTCGGCACCCTCAAAGCCATGGGCACGAGCAATCCGACGTTGCTCCGAATGATTCTGTTGCAAGCGCTGCTCGTCGGCGCGATTGGCTACGGACTGGGTGTTGGCGCGGCGGCGTTTTGGGGTCACGCCATGCGCAACACGCCGGTCGCCTTCCGTCTGCCGTGGCAACTGCTCGTGATCTCCGGCATCGCCGTCATGGTCATCTGCCTCGTCTCCGCGGCGATCAGCATCCGCAAAGTCATGAAACTCGAACCCGCGGTGGTCTTCCGCTCATGAGCATTGCCGTCCATTGCAAAGCGGTGAAGAAAACCTACGGCACCGGCACGTCGGCCGTGCACGCCTTGCGCGGCATCGACCTCGAAGTCAAAGCCGGCGAACTGATGATGCTCGTCGGCCCGTCCGGTTGCGGCAAGACCACGCTCATCTCCGTCATCGCCGGCATCCTTGACCAAAGCGATGGCGACTGCCTCGTGTTCGACCGTGACTTCAAACACATGCCGGCGCCCGAAAAAACCCGGTACCGCGGCAACAACATCGGCTTCGTCTTCCAAGCCTTAAACCTCATCCCCACCTTGTCAGCGCAAGAAAATGTTGCCGTCCCGCTGCTGATTCAAAACCAACCCCGCCGGCAAGC
Source organism: Verrucomicrobiota bacterium (assembly GCA_037127585.1). Lineage (GTDB taxonomy): Bacteria > Verrucomicrobiota > Verrucomicrobiia > Palsa-1439 > Palsa-1439 > CAINDI01. The sequence continues at coordinate 6,839 of JBAXYB010000124.1, read as the reverse complement.
CGTTCAAGCCGCCCGCGCCGTGCTCGACCGAGTCGGCTTCGATGAACGCACCAAACGCGCCTTGCCGACTGAAATCTCCGGCGGCCAACAACAACGCGTCGCCATCGCCCGCGCGCTCATTCACAACCCGCGTCTCATCGTCTGCGACGAACCCACCAGCGCGCTCGACCACGAGACCGGCCACAAAGTCATGGAACTCCTCCGCAGCATCGCCCTCGACGGCGAACGCTCACTCATCGTCGTCACCCACGACGCGCGCATTTTTGAATTCGCCGATCGCATCGCCCGCATGGACGACGGCCACATCACCAGCATCACGGAAGGAACAAAATGATCCGCAAATATCTCATCCCCGTATTAGCCGCTGCCGGCCTCACCTTCGCCATTTGGAAAGTCGCTCAAGGCAGCAAAGCCGCGCCGGTCGCGCAACCAGTCGTCGCCCCGGCCGCCGCGCCTTACCGGTCATTCGTCGCTGGGGCCGGTATCATCGAAGCCAACTCCGAAAACATCGCCATCGGCACCCCCATCGCCGGCATCGTGGCCGCGGTCAATGTGCGCGTCGGCGACCACGTCCCTGCCGGCGCGCCGCTCTTCCAGATCGACGACCGCGAATCCCAAGCCCAACTGCTCGCCCGCCGCGCCAATGTCGCCGTCGCCCAAGCGCGCATTACCGAAGCCGAGTCCGTCCTCGACACCGCCAAAATCCTGTTCAACCTCGCTGATAGCCTCGCTGACAAACGCGGCATCAGCGTCGAAGAAATGAGCCGGCGCACCGCCAGCGTCCATGTGGCCGCCGCGAAACTCGCCGCCGCTTCGGCCGATCTCACCAACGCCGCCGCCCAAGTCACCCAAGCCGAGACCGACATCGAACTCCGCACCATCCGCGCTCCTGTTGCCGGCGAAGTGCTGCAGGTCAAAATCCGGCGTGGCGAATTCGCCGCCGCCGGTCGCGCCGACCAACCGCTGCTCATGTTCGGCGCGACCGATCCGTTGCATGTCCGCGTCGATGTCGACGAAAACGATGCATGGCGACTGCAACCCGGCGCGGCCGCGACCGGCAATCTGCGCGGCAACAATCAAATTAAGATGCCGCTGCAATTCGTGCGCTTCGAGCCGTATGTCATTCCGAAGCGCTCCCTGACCGGCGACAGCACCGAACGCGTCGACACGCGCGTGCTCCAAGTCATCTTCCGGTTTGACCGCGGCAACTTACCGGTCTTTGTCGGCCAACAAGTGGACGTCTTCATTGACGCGCCGGAGAAAAAGCCGTGAAGTATCTCCTCCCGTTAATTCTCCTGACCGGCTGCGCGGTCGGCCCGGATTACCGGCCGCCGCAGACGAACGCCCCGGCCCAGTGGCAGACCGGCACGAATTCCGCCCCGCCACTCACCGCGTGGTGGAAGACGTTTCACGATCCGGAACTCGATTCGCTGCTCGATCGCGCCGTCAAAGCCAATCGCGATCTCCGGCTCGCCCACGCCCGCGTCCTCGAAGCGCGCGCCTACCGGAGCGGCGCGATCAGCGATTTCTTGCCGAACATAAATCTGAACACGTCGTATCTCAAGACGCACCGGTCCAAGAACGGATCGACCAACCCCGGGCAAAAGCGCGACACCGACAAATATGAAGCCGGCTTCGACGCGAGCTGGGAGATCGACGTGTTCGGCGGTAAACGCCGGCAACTCGAATCCGCCAGCGCCGTGATGGCGGCCATCATCGAAAGCGAGCGCGACGTATTGATCACGGTCTTGGCGGAAGTGGCGCGCAATTACGTGGCCGTCCGCGGCGCCCAACGCCGGCTGGTCATCGCCACCAACAATCTCCGCTCGCAGCAAACCGCCCTCGAAATCGCCCAGTCCCGCTTCAAAGCCGGCCTGACCGGCGAACTCGACGTGACGCAAGCCCAGGCGCTGTTGACCACCACGGAGGCGCAATTGCCCACGCTTCACACGGCCGCCCGGCAAGGAATGTACCGGCTTGCGGTCTTGCTCGGTCAACACCCCGGCACGTTAGTCGATGAACTCTCGCAAGCGACCGGCATTCCCGCCCCACCGCCTGAGGTGCCGGTCGGGTTGCCGGCGGAGTTGCTGCGGCGGCGACCGGATATTCGCCGCAGCGAACGCGAGTTGGCAGCGGCGACGGCGGCGATTGGGGTGCAAGTCGCGGAGTTGTTTCCCAAACTTTCGTTGACCGGCCTCGGCGGATTTCAGAGTCTTACCGGTGGCGACTTGCTGACATCGCCCAGCCGGTTCTGGTCGGTCGGGCCGATCGTGACTTGGAAACTTCTGGAGTACCCGCAGATTCGCGCGAAAGTTCGGGCGCAAACAGCCCAACAAGAACAAGCGTTGGCAGTCTATGAGCAAACGGTGCTCCTGGCATTTGAAGACGTCGAGAGTGCGCTCATCGCTTATGCGAACGAACAAGTCCGGTATCGCACCCTCACCGCCGCGGCGGCGGCCAATCGCCGGGCGCTCGAGTTGGCCAATGATCTTTATACGAAAGGGCTGGTGGATTTCTTGAACGTGGTCACAAGCGAGAATGCCGCCGCGCAGGCCGATGATCAACTCGTTGCGAGCGAAGCGGCAGTGGCGCAGAATCTGGTGGCGTTGTATAAAGCGCTCGGCGGTGGTTGGGATAATTTTAATGAAACTAATTAAATGGCTCGTGATCCTCGCAATTGTGGCCGGCGCAATTGGCGGCGGCTGGTGGTGGTGGAAACGGCGGGCAAACGATGCGCCGCAATATCAAACCACGGCGGTGGTGCGCGGCGACCTCACCCAACTAGTGACGGCGACCGGCCAGCTCAATCCGGTCCTTAACGTCCAGGTCGGCAGTCAGATCTCCGGCATCATCGACAAGCTGTTCGTGGATTTTAATTCACCCGTCAAAGCCGGGCAGGTCATCGCGCTGATCGATCCGTCCACTTACCAGGCGAATCTCCTCCAGGCCGAAGCCGATCTGGCCAGCGTCAACGCAGCGCTCGAGCTGGCAAAAATCAACGAAAGCCGCGCCAAGGAACTCCTCGCCAAAGAACTCATCCCGCCCTCCGACTACGACAAGTCAATCGCGGGTTTGCACCAAGCCGAAGCCACGGTGAAACAAAAAGAGGCCAGCCGCGCAAAAGTGAAGATTGACCTCGACCGCTGTACGATCACCGCGCCCGTTGACGGCATCGTCATCTCGCGGAACGTCGACGTCGGCCAGACGGTGGCCGCCAGCTTGAGCGCGCCGACGCTCTTCGTCATCGCCAACGACCTCACCAAAATGCAAATCGATGCCAACGTCGCCGAAGCCGATATCGGCGTGGTCGAAGTCGGTCAAAAAGTGGACTTCACCGTGGACGCCTTTCCAATGCGGACGTTTCACGGCGAAGTCATGCAAGTCCGCAACGCGCCGCTCACCGTCCAAAATGTCGTGACCTACGACACCGTGATTGCGGTCAACAATGGCGACCTGAAACTCAAACCCGGCATGACCGCCAATGTCTCGATCATCATCGCCCAGCGCCCGGAGGCCTTGAAGATTCCGAACGCCGCCTTGCGCTACCGCCCGGCGGATACGACGAAGCCCGCCCCCGGCGCCGCCAAGAAACGCGAGCACAGCCCGACCCGCACCGTTTACATCCTGGACACCGCCGGTAAACCGCAGCCGGTTCAGGTCAAGACCGGCATCACCGACGGACTGGCCACGGAAATCACCGACGGACTCAAAGAAGACGACAAAGTTATCACCAGCTCGACGGCCAAACCAACAACATCGGCACCGCAAAATCCCTTCAGTCCCGGCATGCCGCGCCGGTTCTAGCCGTGAGCGCTGTCATCCAACTTACCGGCGTCGAGAAGACGTATCATACCGGCGAGATTGATGTGCGCGCCGTGGCGGGCGTCACGCTGGACATCGCGAAAGGTGAGTTCGTCGCCATCATGGGCGCCAGCGGCTCCGGCAAGTCCACCTTGATGAACATCATCGGCTGCCTCGACCGGCCGACCGCCGGCCGGTATGCGCTCGACGACATTGATGTTTCGCAACTCGGGCGCGATGCACTGGCGGACATTCGGAATCGGAAGCTGGGGTTTGTCTTTCAAGGTTTCAACCTGCTCTCCCGCACCTCGGCACTGGAGAACGTCGAGTTGCCGATGCTTTACACCCACGATCACCTCTCGCACGCCGAGCAACGGGACCGCGCGCTGAAGGCGCTCGAAGTCGTCGGCTTGGCGCAACGGGCCGATCATCATCCCAACCAGCTTTCCGGCGGCCAGCAACAACGCGTCGCCATCGCCCGCGCGCTCGTGAACAACCCGGCTGTGCTGCTGGCCGATGAACCGACCGGTAATCTCGACACGCGCACGAGCATCGAAGTTATGGGCGTGTTTCAGCAATTGAATGAGCGCGGCATCACGATTGTGATGGTCACGCATGAACTTGATATCGCCGCCTACACCCGCCGGAACGTGGTGATGCGCGACGGACTGATTCTCAGCGACAAGCCGGTCGTGAAACGCCTGAATGCGCAGGAGGAATTGAATCGTTTACAACAAGCCCAACACGCGGTGCATTTGGCCACATGAGATTCGCCGCCACCATTCGGATCGCCTTGCGCGCGCTGCGCCGCAATAAACTGCGTTCCGTGCTCACGACGCTCGGCATCATCATCGGCGTCGGTGCCGTAATCGCGATGGTCGGCATCGGCAACGGTGCGAAGTCACAGGTCGAGGCCCAGATTGCCAGCCTCGGGCAAAACGTCGTGCTGATTTTCTCCGGCAACTTTTCCAGCGGCGGCGCGCGCAGCGGGTGGGGCGGAGCCGGGACGATGACGGTGGAGGACGCGGAAGCCATCGCACGGGAAATACCGGGCGTGGTTCACGTCAGCCCCGAAGTGCGCGACCGGCAACAGGTGCTCGCCAACGGCTTGAACTGGAGCACCAGCGTCCTGGGCGAAGGCGCCGACTATCTGGCGATCCGCGATTGGCCTTTGGTGAGTGGGGCGATGTTCGGCGAACAAGACATCCGCGGCACCACCAAGGCCTGCATCATCGGCCAAACCATCGCCAACGAACTTTTCCCCAACGACGACCCCGTCGGGCAAATCATTCGCATCCGCAACATTCCTTTCAAAATCCTCGGGGTCCTCTCCCGGAAAGGCTTGTCCGTGATGGGGAGCGACCAGGATGATGTCGTGGTGATTCCGTACACCAGCGCGATGAAGCGGGTCGCGCGCCGCACCAGCCTGAATTCCATCATGGTTCAAACCGACCCAGCCATCCCCGCAGCCAAAGTCCAAGCCGACATTGCCGACCTCCTCCGCCAGCGCCACCGGTTGGGCAATGGGCGTGAAGATGATTTTACGATTCGCGGTCAGGAAGAAATTGCGGCCGCCGCCACCGCGACAACGAAAACCCTCACGGTGTTGCTCGGTGCCATCGCCAGCGTCTCGCTCCTCGTCGGTGGCATCGGCATCATGAACATCATGCTCGTCAGCGTCACCGAACGCACCCGCGAGATCGGCATCCGCATGGCCGTCGGCGCGCACGGCCGCGACATTCTGCTGCAATTTCTGGCTGAAGCCATCACCCTCAGTTCACTCGGCGGAATCATTGGCATCCTTCTTGGGGTCGGCGCCGCCAAACTGCTCTCGGCGGTGGCGAACTGGCCGACGTTAATCTCGCCGAGTTCGGTGATCATCGCGTTTCTCTTCAGCGCGGCGGTCGGCGTCTTCTTCGGTTTCTACCCGGCCCGCAAAGCCGCGCAGCTCGACCCAATCGACGCCTTGCGCTACGAGTGACGCTCCGCTAGAGTCGCCGCGTTATGGCGAAAAAAACTATTAAATCACCACTCCCCGGTACGGCGCTCCAGCCGGCGTGGTACAATCCCTTTCACCTCCTCACCCCTGGCGAAAAGAGCCCGGAGGAAGTCAACGCGTTCATCGAATGCCCGATGCGCTCCAAGATCAAATACGAACTCGACAAGCGCAACGGCATCCTCCACATCAGCCGCACCCTCCACAGCGCCGTGCATTACCCGAGCAACTACGGCTTCATCCCCCAGACCTACTGCCGCGACCACGATCCGCTCGACATCCTCGTCCTCTGCCAAGAACCCGTCATTCCCGGTTGCGTCATGAAAGCCCGGCCCATCGGCATGCTCCCGATGGTCGATTCCGGCCAAGAAGACATCAAGATTATCGCGATCCACGCCAACGACCCGATCTATTCCAGCTACACCGACATCTCTCAATTGCCGCCCCACATCCTCCTCGAAATCCGGCACTTCTTCGAAATCTACAAAGAACTCGAAAAAGCCGGGCAGGTCAAAGTGGACGACTTCCGTGGGCGCATCGACGCGCGCACCGCGATCCGCGAATCCACCCGCGCCTACGACCGCTTCCGCAACCAACTGCTCAACTGCGAATATCCGGACTTCTAAGCCATGGCCGGTAAAGAGCCACCGAACAAAACAGCTCCCCGCGGCGGTGGGATAAAAGACTTCTTCGTCGGCCTGCTCACCGGCGTGTTTCTGTGCGGCTTAATCGGGGGCTATTACGTCATTCGCAAAAAGCCGGCCGTCCGCCACGCCCAAGACACCACCGCCGCCGCCATCCACAATGCCGTGGCCACGCTCGACACCAAACTCGAAGCCTGGCACCTCACCAGCACCGACATCGAACGCGAACTCACCCAGACCGGCAAGGTCGTCCGCCGGCAAATGACCGACTTCGGCGTCGCCATCGCTGACGCCGCCAGCGACTCAGCGCTGACCGGTAAGATCAAAGCCAAACTTGCGCTCGATAAAGACCTGAACGGCTTCAGCATCGGCGTCACCACCACCGACGGCCGCGTCAC
>JBAXYB010000123.1:0-8295 GCA_037127585.1 Verrucomicrobiota bacterium | reverse complement strand
TCGTTGTCGTATTGCCGGCAAAGTTGCTCGACGTTCATGCTTGGGGCACTTGCGGTTCGAAGACGCGGTAGAGATCTTGCCGGGCTTGTTGGGCGGCGGCCCGGGCTTGGTGGTGGAAAACTTCCTGTGACCGAATGGCGGCACCGGGCTGGGGCTTCACGCGTTCATACCGGCCCGCGGGGAGGAGCCGGCGGGCTTTGACGGTGTCGCGTAGGCCGGTTTCGAGAATCTCGATGATCCGGGCGCGCGCGGCCGGGTTTTCGACCGGCACGAGGAGTTCGACGCGGCGGTCGAGGTTGCGCGGCATCCAGTCGGCGCTGGAGAGGAAGACGAGCGATTCGCCGCCGTGGTGAAAATAGAAGAGGCGGCTGTGTTCGAGATACCGGTCGATGACGCTGATGACGGTGATGTTTTCGCTCAGGCCGGGAACGCCGGGGCAGAGGCAGCAGATGCCGCGGATGTTCAGCTCGATTTTTACGCCGGCTTGGGAGGCGCGATACAGGGCGTGGATGATGTCCTGGTGAACGAGGGCGTTGAGTTTGGCCACGATGCGGGCCGGCTGGCCTTGCCGGCAGCGTTCGATCTCGCTCTCGATGAGGTCGAGGAGACGGGGCCGCAGGCCGTGGGGCGCGGCGGCGAGTTTGTGGTACCGCAACGGCTGCGAGTAACCGGTGATGGCGTTGAAGAACGCGGTGGCGTCGGCCGCGAGATCGTCGTCGCAGGTGAGGAGGCCGACGTCGGTGTAGAGGCCGGCGGTGACTTCGTTGTAGTTGCCGGTGGCGAAGTGACAGTAACGGCGGAGGCCGGTCGGTTCGCGGCGGACGACGATGCAGAGTTTGGCGTGAACTTTGAGGTGGCGGAGGCCGTAGATGACTTCGGCACCGGTTTGTTCGAGGGCGCGAGCCCATTCGATGTTGCGGGCTTCGTCGAACCGGGCTTTGAGCTCGACGAGGGCGGTGACGTGTTTGCCTTTGGTGGCGGCGCGGGTCAAGGCGGCGACGATGCGGCTGTTTTCGTTGGTGCGATAGAGAATCTGTTTGATGGCGAGGACGTCGGGATCGTCGGCGGCTTGGTCGAGGAAGCGGGTGACCGGCTCGAAGCTCTCGTAGGGATGAAACAGGAGGATGTCTTGTTTGGCGATAAGGTCGAACATTGAGGCGCCGGGCGGGACAGCGGGCGAAGGTTGAGCCGGCCACGGTTCGTCGCGGAGATTGTCGAAGCCTTTGAGTTTGAGAAACGCCCGGTAGGCCGAGAGATCGACTGGGCCCGGGAGGAGATAGGTTTCCGTGGTGGTGATTTTCAGCGCGGCTTGGAGAAAGGCGAGACTGGTTTTCGTGATGCGTTCGTCCACTTCGAGGCGGACGCAGGCGCTGGTCTTGCGGGCGTCGAGGACTTCGCGCATTTGGGACAGGAGGTCGCCGGCGAGATCTTCGCGGACTGTGAGATCGGCATTGCGCGCGATCCGGAACGCGACGCATTCATGAACTGTTTCGCCGGTAAAGAAACGTTCGACAAATTTGGCGACGACTTCTTCGAGGAGGAGATAGGTGTAGTGGTGGGTGTCGTTGAGCGCGATGAACCGCTGGAAGCCGCGCGGGAGGCGCAGCAGCGCGAAGCGGGGTTTGCGCGGCGTGTCGTCGGCCGGTTTGAGGCGGACGAGAAGTGTGACGGAGAGACCCGGTAGCTGTGGAATCGTGGCCGGTGATTCGACAGCGACCGGCGTGATGACCGGCAGGATGTCGCGTTTAAAAACGAGTTCGAGGTGATCGAGTTGTTCCGGCGGGAGCTGGTCGATCTGGGCGCGCTCGATGCCGGCGGCGGTGAGGGCGGGTTCGAGTTGGGTCAGAAGACATGCGTATTGGTCGGCGACGAGTTGCCGGAGGCGCTGGTCGACTTCGGTGAGTTGGGCAGCGACACTCAAGCCGTCGGGGCTGGTGAGTTCGCGGCCTTCGGCGAGCATCTGGCGGAGGCCGCCGACACGGACCATGAAAAACTCGTCGAGGTTCGCGGCGCTGATGGCGAGGAATTTCAGGCGTTCGAGCACTGGCGTGGCCGGGTCGAGCGCTTCGTCGAGCACGCGGGTGTTGAATTCTAGCCAGCTCACTTCGCGGTTGAGGAGTTTGGGTTTGGGGTCAGCCATGGGTGATGACCTCGTTGGGATGGGCCGCGCTGCGGAGTTCGAGTTTGAGGCCGAAGAGTTGTTCGAACAGGTTGGCTTTCTGTTTGAGGGCGAGCCGCTCCAAGGTGAGGTCGGACATGCGGGTGACGGTGAGGATGAAGGTGTTTTGTTCGCGGGAGAAGGTCAGGTCTTGGAGGGGTTTGGTGCGTTCGCGCTGGAGCGCATCGGCCACGCGCAAGAGGGCGGCGAGTTTGGAAACGATCAGCCGGTTCTCATGGTCGAGCGTGGTGTACTCGGTGTGGTAATCCCGGGGCATCGCGCGGCGATGATACCGGGCCAACAGGCCGATGATCTGGAGGTCGCGCTTGGTCACGCCGAACAACTCGCTGTTGCTGATGATGTACAGCGAATGTTTGTGATGGCTGGAATCGTTGATGTGCCGGCCGACTTCGTGGAGAAGGCCCGCGATGCGGAGCAGGAGCGCGTAGCGTTCGTCGAGGTTGTGCTCCGGCTGTAATTCGCGAAAGAGCCGGACGGCCAGATCGGCGACCGCGAGGGCGTGTTCCTCATCCACGTGGTACCGGGCGGCCAATTGCATGGCGGAATCGATGGCTTGGGCGGCGAACTCCATGGTCCACGCCCCGCGCAAGGAGAGTTCTTTCAACAAGCCATCGCGGAGCGTGACGCGGGTGATGATGATTTCTTCCACTGAAAATGCGCGGGCCAGATGGGCGTAGGCCAGCAGGGCCGGGCCGATGGTCTCCGCTTCCTGATAGGCGATGTGGTATTTGCGAACCAGTTCATCGACGGGCACCGCCGACAGCGTATCGGCGACGGCGGCGAATTGGGCGACCGGCACGCGCAGGAATTCTTCATTTTCCCACGTCGGGGAAATCAAGCTCGCGGCAAACCGGGCATCGCCCGAGAGCGCGACGAGTGACGCCACCTGTTTCAGCGGTACCGTCCAGCGCATTTGTTCAACGCACCGGTCGATTTCCCGGTCCAGAATCGCGCGCACCCGGTCGGTCGGAGCCCGGTACGTTTCCAGCGCCTCGCGCATCCGGAGTGACCCCAGCCGGTAGGAGCCAAAGTGCGTGACCCGGCCCGTCTGCATAAAGATCGCTTCGGTACTCCCGCCGCCGACTTCGATGATGGCCGTGTTGCGGTGTTTCAGGTTGGGTTCGCGTTCGAGTAAATCTTGGACGGCGACATACGTGAGCCGGCTTTCCTCCGGTCCATCGATCGCCTCCACGCGGATTTGCGTGGCCACAAACAGCCGGTCCAGAAACGCCGCGCGGTTCTCCGCCTCGCGGACGGCGCTGGTGGCGACGGCCCGAATCTGACTCGGCTCCGTGATCCCATACTCTTTCAGAATCCGCCGGAATTTTTGCAAAATGACGACGCACTCTTCGATGGACGACTGTTGAATGTAGCCTTTGGTAAACGTGTCTTTGCCGAGTGGCACCGCCTGTTGCAGCTCGTCCAGCGAATGAATCGTTCCGTCCGTTCGGATTTCCGCAATGCGCAACCGAATGGCACTGGCGCCGATGTCAATGACGGCCACCGACCGCAGGAGGGGGAGAGGGGATGGTTCCATGTGGGTTAATCAGTTGAGTAGCCGCAGCACAACTCACTACCAGTTGTAGCAATGCCCAGCGACCCCCGACAAGTGACAATATCGTGACGAGAGGGCTTAGATCACGCGGTCGTTTCCGCCATCGAGCGGGACTTGGGCGGCCGTGGTCTTGCTGAAAATCGGGGAACACATCGTGGCGGCCATCTCCGCGACATGGGCACTGGTGACCGGGACGCGCAGGACGTTATTGGTTTTGTATTCGTCCACGGAGATGCCGTAGCTCTTGGCGCGCGCTGCGAGCAACTCTGGCGTCCAGATGGCGGTATCGAATACCATGTTGGGATGGATGGAGTTGATGCGGATCTTGTCCGGGCCCCATTCGAGTGCGGCGACGCGGGCGAGTTGATTGACGGCCGCCTTGGAGGCCGAATACGCGCCTGCCCCAGGGCCGGGCGCGGGAACATTTTTCGAACCGATGACCACGACCCGTCCGCCGGCGGGAGCGAGTTTCAAGAATGGATGACATTCGCGCATGAGCAGAAAGGTCGCGTCCAAGTTGACTTGCATCGTCTTGCGCCACAAATCAGTCGTCATCGCGGAGATGGAACTGGCTTTCGGGAAGATGCCGGCGTTGAGCACGAGCATGTCGAGGCCGCCAAATTTCCGAACGGCTTGCGCGAGGGCTTCCCGGACTTGTGATTCGTTGGTGAGGTCGCACACGATACCGTCGGGGCAGGGCTGAAGATCAAGACCCACAACTGCCGCGCCGCGTTTGCGGAACGATTCCATACAGGCTTTGCCGATACCGGAGGCTGCGCCCGTGATGAGCACCACTTCGCCAGCGAATACCGGCGGCGAACCAGCTTTGCGGAGTTTGGCTTGTTCGAGGTCCCAGTATTCGACTTCAAAAATGTCGCGCGCCGGCAACGCCTGCCAACTTTCCAACGCTTCGGCGCGCTGGATAATGTCATTCGTGTGCCGGTAGATGTCGGCCACGATTCCGGCGTCTTTGGCGGACCGGCCGATGGTGCAGAGGCCGAGTTCGGCATCGAGGATCACGCGCGGTGCCGGGTCGAGCATCGTGAGGGACGGGTTTCCGTGGTCTTGGTAATATTGCCGGTAGTCCGCAGCGTAGGCTTGCACGTCCCGGCCAATCAACGGCAGGCGTTTGGTGCGGAGGACGTGGTCGGGCGTGGCCGGGCCTTGGCGGTTGAGCGGACCTTGATCGCCGTGAACGGTGAGGATGACGGGGAAGCCCGCGACCGCAGCAACTTCCCGGCGCAGGGTGGCGATTTCAATTGGCGTGCCGGCGGTTGAGTGCTTTGGGCTTGTGCCTTTCGTCGCGCGTTCCGCGATGGTGACCAATTCGATCATGCGTTCGTACGATTCCTGCGCGGTGGCACCGAAGCTGAAAAGACCGTGGTGCAACAAGGCCATGCCGATGGTGTTTGGGCCGGCCAGTTTCGGGAAGAGTTCAGCGCAGAGCTTGGCCAGCTTGAAGCCCGGCATGACGTACGGGATGATGACGACCCGGTCACCGTAGAGCTCTTTGACGCGATGGTCGCCGCTGGGGGTGTTGGTGATGGCGATAAACGCGTCGGCGTGAGTGTGGTCGACAAATTTATGCGGGATGAGCGCGTGCAGGATGGCTTCGACGGATGGCGCGGGGGCGTTGGGATTGGTCATGCAGGCGCGGAGTTCGTTCGCCATCTGCGGGTCGGAGAGGGCCGGTAGTTGGGCGAGCCGGAGGAGGTGCGGTAGCCGGCAGGGCGCGAAGCCGGCGGCTTCGATGGTTTGTAAATCCCAGCCGCTGCCTTTGACGTAGAGAATGTCTTCGTCATCGCCGAAAACATTTTTCACGCGGGATTTGACTGAGGTGTTGCCGCCGCCGTGGAGCACGAGCGAGGTGTCGCGGCCGAGGAGCCGGGAGGTATAGACGCGCTGGGCGAGGTCGTCGGTGAACGCCTTAGCTTCTTGGGTGTTCCAGAGACTTTTCATATTCGACAAACGAGTAGTCCGCCGTGTCTTCCCGGCTGACTTCGCGCCATTGCGTGCGATCGTAATCCGGGAACTGGGTGTCACCGGCGACTTGCCGGTGGACGTGGGTGAGCAGCAACGTGTCGGCGAGCGGGAGAGCGAGCCGGTAGATCTCGGCGCCGCCGATGATGAAGATGGTTTCGTCGCCGCAGGATTTGAGGGCGGCTTCGAGTGAGGGAAACCGGTCGCGGCCGGGTTGCCGGCTGAGGATGATGTTGCGACGGCCGGGCAATGGTTTGCCGAGCGACTCGTAGGTTTTGCGGCCCATGATGATGGGGTGGCCGAGGGTGAGACGTTTGAAGCGTTTGAGGTCCTCGCTGATGTGCCAGGGGATTTTGCCGGCATCGCCAATGGTGCCGTTCTGCGCGAGGGCGGCGATGATGACGAGCTTCATACGGCGACTTTGAATTTGATGCGCGGGTGCGGGTTGTAGCCTTCGACTTTGAAGTCGGCGAACTTGAGTTCGGCGAGTGGCTTTTGGGCGATGATGAGTTTCGGGAGGGGGCGTGGCTCGCGGGTGAGTTGTTCGCGGAGGCCGGGGATGTGGTCGTAGGCTTCTTTGCCGCTGCCGGGGGCAGCGGTGTAGATGTGGGCGTCCACAATGGTGTGACTGAAGTGGCCGACGGCGAGGCCGGTTTCCTGCGCGAGCATTTGGGTGAGGGTGGCGTAGCAGGCGAGGTTGAACGGGATGCCGAGGGCGACGTCGCCGCTGCGTTGGGTGAGGTGGCAATTGAGTCGACCGTTCTGGACGTTGAAGACAAAGCTGTAGTGACACGGGGGGAGTTTGCTGGTGGTGGCGTTGCCGGGTTCCCAGGCGGTAACGACCATGCGGCGGCTGGTCGGTTCTTTGCGAAGGGTGTCGATGACGAATTGGATTTGGTCGATCTCGCGGACTTGCCAGTTGCCGGCTTCGTCCCGGTAGGGATGGGGGAAGCGCCGCCAGTACCGGCCGTAGGCGGTTTCGAGGTTGCCGTCTTGGTCGGCCCAGGCGTCCCAGATTTTGGTGTGTTGGCGGAGGTTGCGGATGTGGTCTTCGCCGGAGAGATACCAGAGGAGTTCGTGGAGGAGGGAGTTCCAAACGATTTCTTTGGTGGTCAGGAGCGGGAAGCCGTTGGCGAGATCGACCCGGTAGTGGGCGCCGAAGTAGGAGAGGGTGTCGATGCCGGTGCGGCTTTTTTTGAGGGTGCCGTGGTCGAGAACGAGGCGGACTAAATCGAGATACTCTTGCACGGCGGGAGGATTGCTGGGCGCCGCGAAAAAATCCAGAACGAAGTTACGCGAGCCGCTGGGTGCGGCGGCGTTCGTCGGTTTCTTCGGCGAGTTTTTTCGCTTTGGCGGCGGCGGCAGGGTCGAAGAAGAGGGTCTCGGTTTTGACTTCGGAGTAGCGCGGCAGTTTTTCTTTCGGCGGCTTCGGCGCTTTAGCGCGTTCGCGACCTAATGTGATCGTCTTCATGGTTTTGAAGAAAATCAGGAGGTCGATGAAGAACGACATGTGTTTGATGTAGTAGAGGTCGAATTGCAGTTTGCGCCGGGAATCTTCGATGCTGGCGGCGTAGGGTGCCATGACTTGGGCCCAGCCGGTGATGCCGGGGGCGACCAGGAGGCGTTCGGCGTAGAAGGGGACTTTTTCGGAGAGTTTGTGGATGAACACTTCGCGTTCGGGGCGCGGGCCAACCAGACTCATTTCGCCGCTGAGCACATTGAACAGTTGCGGGAGTTCGTCGACGCGGAACTTCCGCAGCCACCGGCCGAGCCAGGTGACGCGGGGATCATCTTCGGTCGCCCACACGGGGCCGGTCTGGCTCTCTGCATCGACGCGCATAGTGCGGAACTTCAGTAGCGTGAAGGGCCGGCTGTCACGGCCAAGTCGCTCTTGCCGGAACAAGGCCGGGCCGGCGGAGGTGAGGCGAATCAAGATCGCCGTCAGAAGCATGACCGGCCAAGTCAGTCCGAGGCCGATGACGGACACGGTCAGATCGGTCAGGCGTTTGAGCCGGCGGATGTGGATACGGGAATTGTTCATCGACGCGAGCATCAGCCATTCGTCGTTGATGTGGTCGATGGGGATTTCTTGGGCGAGTTCTTCGTAGAGTGAAACGAAATCCACCAGCGCGAGGCCCCGGTAACGGAAGGCCCGCAGCCGGCGCAGTAAGCCCGGTTCGGCTTCGGTCGTCGCGGCGATGATGAGGCGTTCGATGTCGTAGAGTTGGACGAATTTCTCGACGGAATCCAGTCCGCCTAAAATAGGATAGTCATCAATAAACTTGCCGATCTTCTCTTTGTCATGGCCGCAGTGGATGAGTCCGAGAATGCGAATGCCGGACTGGGGATGTCGTTCGACGAGATCGATCACGACTCGCGCCTCGCCATTGCTGCCGATGATCAGGCACCGTTGCTGCATGAAGCCGCGGGTGCTGACCATCATGTAGATCAGCCGGACCGCCAGGACGGCGACGAACACAAAGGCCGCATACCCGCCAAAGATGCCGCGGCCGATGATGCGTTCCGAAAACGTCGCGTAGAAAACCGCCAGACTGGCGACCATGCCGAGACTGACCGCCAG
>JBAXYB010000122.1:0-8360 GCA_037127585.1 Verrucomicrobiota bacterium | reverse complement strand
TAGCCGCGGTAGTAATAGACAAACTCCTCCCACGCCTTCTGATCGCGCTGCCGGCGGACGCGTTTGATCAACGTCTCGCGTGTTACCCAGGCATCTTGCTCACCGGCGCTCATGCCGGCCAGTGTAAAGAAGCCGCCGCGCGAGGGCAAAGGAATTGCTGTCTTTTAGTGACAAATCCGCTAGTATTTCCACGCAGCCACCATGAGCGAAACGCCGCCCATCAACGTCGGAGACAAACTCGGCCAGTTCAAACTGGTTGAGTTGATTGCTATTGGCGGCATGGGCCACGTCTATCGCGGCTACGACACGGCACTAGACCGGTACGTCGCCGTCAAGGTGTTGGCGCCCGAACTGTCCCGCGATCAAACGGTCGCGCGCCGATTTCTCGAAGAAGCCCGCGCCTCGGCCGCCCTCAACAATGTCAACGTAGTCCACATCTACAGCGCCGGTGAGCAGGCGGGTTTGTTCTACTTCGTCATGGAATTGGTCAACGGCCAGCACATGGAAGCGCTCCTGAACAGTCAGGCCCCGCTGCCCGTCCGCGACGCCGTCGAATACATCCGGCAAGCCGCGCTCGGCCTCCAACACGCCCACGAACACGGCATCATCCACGGCGACGTCAAACCGGCCAACTTCCTCATCTCCGAATCCGGCGTCCTCAAGGTGACCGACTTCGGTCTCGCGCGCCGCGTCAAATCCGCGTCCGCGACGAGCGACGGCGAGAGTCTGTTCGGCACCCCCGGCTACGTCAGCCCCGAAGTGATCCAAGGCAGCGCGCCCGATCACCGCAGCGACATCTATTCGCTCGGTGCGACGTTTTTCCATGCGCTTGCCGGTCGCGCGCCCTTCGTCGCCGCCACACCGGAGGAAACCCTCCGCCGGCAAACGCGCGACCTAGCCCCGCCGATCCAGAAGTTCAACGACAAGGTACCGCCCGCGATCAGCCAGATCATCACCCGGATGCTCGCCAAAGAACCGTCGGGCCGCTATCAGAGCTACACCGACTTGCTCCAAGCGCTAACCCGGCAAGGTAGCGAACCGAAACCCGCCGCGGCAGCCGCGCGTCCGGGCTCGCGCTTGGGCAAAACGCCGCGCGAAACGTTGGCCAAACCGGCAACGCCGGCGGCGGCGCCCACTCCAGCGCCGAAGCCGCCGAAAAAAGAAAACTGGTTCACGGTCACGTTCACGCTGATTGCGTTTGTCGCGAGCATTCTGATTTTGATTTTGGTTTATAAAATCAAGCTGGCCCAACAGCCGGTCGCCCCACCCGAAACCAACGCGGTCTCCACCGTCGCCCCTCCACCGCCGTCCGCCGGTAACTTGGAGGCGGAAGCTCAGGGAGAATTCAAAACGCTTAAAGCTGAAGCCGACGCAGCCCTCGCGGAAGGTCACTGGAGCCGGGCGGCTGCCGCTTACAACAAGTGGCCAGCCACAAAATTTGGCGGCACGACAACGCACCAGGTCATCGCCGCCGAACTCAAACGCATCAATGACACCGCCCGGCAAGCGTGGGTGGACAACCAGAAGCAAATTGCCGCGTTGCGCGCCGACCGCAAATTCACCGAAGCGCTCGGTGTAATCGATCAGTTCGCTAAGCAGTGCGGCGGACTGCCGGCCTTGCTCAAGGAGATTGACGCAACGCGGCGCCCGTTGGCTGAAGCCGCCCGCGCCAGCGCCGCCGAGAAAGAAGTCGCCGCCCGCGCCCGGCAAGTCCAGCTCGACCAATTGCGCGCGCAGGTGGATGGCTTCATCACCGGCTTTCAGTGGGACAAAGGCCAACAGGAAATTCAGCGCGCGTTGGCCGAAGCCGGCACGGATGCCGAAGCAACGCAGGCGCTGACCGAGATGCAGACGGAGTTAACCAGCCTCATCGCTCTGCGCAACGGCGTGGCCGAACGATTGAAAAACAAGCCGACTGCCGTGATTCCGTTGGCGACCAAACACGGCGAGAAGCAATTGCAAGTGACTGGGGTCGATGCCGGCGGCGTGTTGGTTCGGCAGACTTTCGGTGCGGCGGGATTCGTGGAAACGACAATTGCGTGGACCGAACTGACGCCTGCCAGTGCGTGCCGGGTCTTGATGTTGAACCTCGACGCGAACAACGCCGATGAATTGTTCGGTTACGCGATGCTCATCGCGCATCAAGCGTTAGCGAAACAAGCGCGGGTCGATGACGCCAGCAAAACGCTTCAGGTCCTCGCCCAACGCGATCCAGCCCGCGCGCCGGTGGTCGAGCGGTACCTGACTCAATTAGCGGAACTCGAAGCGGAGCCGGTTGCGCCGCCCGCGCCTCATCGAACCCGCCCCCCCGCGGAGCGTTGAGCGCATCGCAGTGAAGGGCTACGTCCCGCTCGATTTCAGCGGGGCCTGCACCGCCAGTTTTTTTGAACATGGCGACCATGGCCGCAGCAGCGACGAGTTCGGCCGGAAAGCCTATTATGCCGGCCTGCCTGCCGACGGGCGTGTGCCACTGCGCGATGGGGACGGGGGCGGAATGTTCCAGTTGCGGAACAGCGACAAACCCGATTCGATCGGACTCACGTGGGCCACCGGTCGGTTTCCGAATTCGGCAACTTTCAAATTACCGGCCGCACAACAGCGCCGGTACGCGCGGCTCGCGATTCTCAGCGCCGCCAGCGTCGGCACCGCTTCCGTGAAAGCGGTTTTGACCTACGACAACGGCGACTCGACGGAGGCCAAACTTCGTGTGTACGACTGGTCCAGCACCACCTTACCGGCCGAAGCGCATAGCGCCTTGGACCTGCCGGTCGCGGACTCGAGGGTCGTCCGGCACATGTTCGCGGACGTAATCGAAGTGGACGCCAAACGCCGGCTGACCGCGATCACTTTCACGTGGATTTCGACGAGCACCGAACACCTGCAACATTGCGTCGGCATTTTCGCCGTCAGCGGCTTGCCGGCCGAAGCCGCCCGCTGATGAAAGAGTTGACGAAGCTTATTACCCGACTCGAAACCGGTGCGCCACTCCCTGCTGACCTTCGCCAGAAACCCCAGCGTGCCCACATCCTCGGTATTACCGGCCCGCCCGGCGTCGGCAAGAGCACGTTGATTGACCGGCTCATCGAAGTCTACCGGCGTGCGAAGAAGACCGTGGCCGTCGTCGTCATTGATCCTTCGAGTCCGCTGAGTGGTGGCGCATTGCTCGGGGACCGGCTCCGCATGCAACGCCACAGCGACGACCCCGGGGTCTTCATCCGCAGCCTCGCAACTCGCCGTCATCCTGGTGGGTTGACGAAAGAAACCCCGGCCATCGTCCAAGCTCTCGCCGCGACTTTTGCGGTCGTCATCATCGAAACCGTCGGTGCCGGTCAGAACGACGTGGCGATTGCGGATGTCGCAGATACAGTGGTGGTGGTGCTGATGCCGGAGTTGGGCGACGAAATCCAGCGCGCGAAGTCCGGCCTGATGGAAATCGCCGACATCGTGGTGACCAATAAAAGCGATTTGGGTCGCGTCACAGTGGGCCTGGCCGTCAGCGCCAAAACCGGTGCCGGCGTAGAAACACTGGCGAATATGATTTTACAACGTCCCCGCCGAAGCGCACAATGTCGCCCCGAGTGAGTACGCGTCGCTACCAAAACTTTATCAACGGCCAATGGGTTGAGAGTGGCTCCGGTCAGTCGCTTCCCAACGTCAACCCCGCCAACACCGACGACATCATCGGTCACGCCCCGCAGTCGACTCGCGGCGAAGCGCAGGCGGCCATCGCCGCAGCTAGTGCGGCCTTCCCGGCGTGGCGTAACACGCCGGCGCCCGCCCGCGGTCGGATTCTCGCGAAAGCGGCGCAGTTGTGCGCCGATCGCAAGGAAGAGATCGCGCGGACGATGACGCGCGAAGAAGGCAAGACGCTGAGCGAATCGCGCGGCGAAGTGCAGAAGAGCATCAACCTTTTTGAATACTATGCCGGCGCGTCGTTCCGCATCGAAGGCCGGACCTCGCCGAGTGAGGTGCCGAGCACGTTCGTTTACACTCTCCGGCAGCCGCTTGGAGTAGTGAGTGCGATCACGCCGTGGAATTTCCCGTTCTGCATTCCCGTTTGGAAAACCGCCCCCGCGCTCGTGACCGGTAATACCGTCGTGCTGAAACCCGCGAGCAACACGCCCGGTTGCGCGGAGTTGCTCGTAAAAATTTACGAAGAGGCCGGTCTGCCCAAAGGCGTGCTCAACCTCGTCTACGGCAGCGGTGGCGCGGTCGGCGATGAATTCGTCAATCATCCAACCATCCGTGCGGTCTCCTTTACCGGTTCATGCGAGACCGGCGGCGCGGTCGCGAAGCAAGCGGCGGCGCATTTGGCGAAAGTCACGTGCGAGATGGGTGGCAAGAACCCGGCCCTGATTATGGACGACGCGGATCTCGATCTTGCCGTCGAAGGTGTGGCGCAAGGCGCGTTCGGCTCGACCGGCCAGCGTTGCACGGCGACGAGTCGCGTGATTTTGCAAGCGAAGATTGCTGATAAATTCATCGAGAAGCTGATCGCGCGGGTGCAGAAGATCAAAGTCGGCGACGGTATGCAGGACGGCGTGAACATGGGCCCGGCGGTGGACAAGGCGCAGTATGAAACTGATCTCCGGTACATCGAGATTGCGAAGAAGGAAGGTTGCCGGTGTCTGACCGGTGGGGAGGCGTTGCCGGGGAAGGGGTACTTCGTCGCGCCGACGGTGTTTGACGGTGTTACGCCGGCGATGACGCTGGCGCAGGAAGAAGTTTTCGGGCCGGTCTTGGCCGTGATGCGGGCCGGTGATTTTGACGAGGCGATGACAATTGCGAACGGCGTGAAATTTGGGCTGACGTGTTCGATTTACACCAGCGACGCGAATCTGGTGATGCGGTTCACCGACCGGATCGAAGCCGGGATGGTGCACATCAATTCGCCGACGGTGGGCGGCGAGGCGCAGTTGCCGTTCGGTGGTTTCAAGCAGACCGGGTACGGCAGCCGCGAGATGAGCGATGAAGGATTGAATTTCTTCACGCAGTTGAAGACGGTGTTTTACGATTACACAGGTGTGAAGCGGCAGACGAATATTTACTAGGAGGCTGATATGGCACGAATCGTACGCGGTGGATTGATTCAGGCATCGAACCCGGTAACAGGCGCGGCGTCGGTGAAGAAGATCAAAGACGCGATGATCGCGAAGCACGAGAAGCTCATCGCGGAGGCGGCGAAGAAAGGCGTGCAGGTGCTCTGCCTACAGGAGATTTTCTACGGGCCATACTTCTGTTGCGAACAGGAGATCAAATGGTACGAGTCCACGGAACGCGTGCCGGAGGGGCCGACGACCCGGCTGATGCAGAAGTTGGCGAAGAAGTACGGGATGGTGTTGGTCGTGCCGGTGTACGAGGAGGAAGGAATCGGGACGTATTACAATACGGCCGCCGTGATTGACGCCGACGGCAAGTATCTTGGCAAGTATCGCAAGAACCATATTCCCCATTGCAATCCCGGGTTCTGGGAGAAGTTCTACTTTAAGCCCGGTAATCTGGGTTACCCGGTATTTGAAACGGCGGTCGGCAAAGTCGGCGTGTACATTTGTTACGACCGGCATTTCCCGGAAGGCTGGCGGATGCTGGGGTTGAACGGCGCGGAAATCGTTTTCAATCCGAGCGCGACGGTGGCCGGCTTGAGCGAGTACTTATGGAAGTTGGAACAACCGGCAGCGGCCGTGGCCAATGTTTTTTATGTTGGCGCGATCAACCGGGTCGGCATCGAGAAGCCGTGGGACTTTGGTGAGTTTTACGGTCAGAGTTACTTTTGCAGTCCGCGCGGCAAGATCATTGCCGAAGGCCCGCGCGAGACGGACGCGGTCATTGTCGCCGATCTTGATATGGATTTGATTCGCGAAGTGCGCAACGTCTGGCAGTTCTACCGGGATCGCCGGCCGGAGACGTATGACAACATGGTCAAGCAGTTGCCGTAACTGAACCGCGGCTCACGCCTCGACGACAGAAAGGACATCAGGCACATGAAAGCAGACAAACTCAGCGCCGAGCAAGTCGGCCAGATGCGCGACGAATATCTGTTGCCCAGCACGATGAAGTATTTCCCGATGAACATCGTCAGGGGCGACATGCAGTTCGTTTACGACGATGCCGGCAAGAAGTACCTCGATGGCTTTTCCGCCGTCGTCACGATCAGCGTCGGGCATTGTCATCCCGAGGTGACCGGGCCAATTGTCGATCAGGTGAAGACGTTGCAGCATATGACGACGCTGTACTATCACCCGAATCTGGTCCGGTACGCAGAGAAGATGGCGAGCGTCATGCCGGACGGATTGAAGGTCAGCTTCTTCACCAACTCCGGCTGCGAAGCCAATGAACTCGCGGCGTTGCTTGCCAAGAATTACACAAAACAGACAGAGTTCGTCGGGCTGCGCCATAGCTTCCATGGGCGCACGCTCATGGCGATGACTTTGACCGGGCAGTCAAAGTGGCGGCACTCGTTACCGTACGTGTTCGGCGTCACGCATATTTCGCCGGGGTATTGTTACCGGTGTCCGTTTGGGTTGAAGTATCCGTCATGCAACGTCGCCTGCGCTCGCGAATTGGAAGACGTCATCAAGTACAACACCTCCGGCAAGATCGCCGCGTTCATCGGTGAACCGATCCAAGGCTTCGGCGGTGTCATCGATCCGCCGCAGGAATATTTTCAAATCGTTTACGACATCGTGAAGAAATACGGAGGCGTGTTCATCAGCGACGAAGTCCAGACTGGCTTCGGCCGGACCGGCGACAAGATGTGGGGCATCGAGCAGTGGGGCGTCAAACCCGACATGATCACGATGGCCAAAGGCATGGGCAACGGCGTCCCGCTTGGCGGCGTCACCTGCACCCCGGCGATTGCCGAGTCGATGCGCAACAACGTTCACTTCAACACCTACGGCGGCAACCCGGTTAGCATGGCCGCCGGCCTCGCCGTCCTCGAAACCATCGAACGCCACAATTACGTCCACAACGCCAAAATCATGGGCGACATCCTCATCGACGGCTTTAAGAAGCTCGAAGCGAAGCACAAGATTATCGGCGAAGTTCGCGGCAAAGGTCTGATGCTCGGCATCGAAGTCGTCAAGGACAAGGAAAGTCGGGAGGTCGCCCCACAACACGTCCAGAAGATGATGGAGCTCTGCAAAGACCGGGGACTGCTCATCGGTCGCGGCGGCATGGCGGCAAACACGATCCGCATCAAACCCCCGCTCTGCATCGACAAGAACGACTGCGAGTTCATTATCAAGACGCTGGATGAATGCTTCTCGATCGTTGAGAAGGGGTAGCAAACCGAACTGTAGCCGAAGCGTGAGCTTCGGTTCGTGCCGGGCAAAACCGCGAAACCGAAGCTCACGCTTCGGCTACAGAAGAAGTAACCGTGAGCGAGTCACACAAACATTTGCATCGTCTTCCTGTCACCCTGCCGCACGAGGTGGACATCATCTACTTCGTTACTTGTTGCACACACGACCGGCGGAAAGTGTTTGTGGACGAAAGTTCGATCCGGGTCGTGCTCGATGAAATCAGTAAATCGCGCGAGCTTCTCAAATGGTTGGTCGGTGGTGTCGTCGTGATGCCAGACCACGTTCATCTATTTTGCAGTCCGCCTGACCGGTATGACCACGATCTATCGCGATTCACCGGAGCGTGGCGGTCGGCTGTGAGCCGGAAAATGAAATTATCCGAACCAATCTGGCAGAAGAGCTTCATCGATCACATTCTTCGGTCCGATGAATCCTACGGCAACAAATGGGAATACGTCCGCCAAAATCCAGAACGCGCCGGGCTGAAAGATTTCCTGCGGTGGTTTGAGATCGACAAGCTCGAACGGTAATCAGTCTGTAGCCGAAGCGTAAGCTTCGGTTCGTGCCGGGCAAAACCGCGAAACCGAAGCTTACGCTTCGGCTACAGGATCGCTGGGATTGCTTGCGCGACAATCTGTCAGCGTAGAGGTTTTTCCCGCCAATCTGTCGTCGAATATAGTCGAGCTTCCAACTGTTCGTTGCGCGTTTTCGCTCGCGCTATCTTTTTGGTTTTCAATTGGTTGCATAGAAGCTTTCGGCTGCTTTGTGGGCGGTGGCAAGTCCATTGCTAAATGACAGGTGAGATGATGTCGCAATACCAAAACCGCCTTGTTACGGGAGCCGAACTATGAGCGTTTTCGTGGCCGGTCTGAGTTACAAAACCGCACCAGTCGAAGTGCGCGAACAACTCGCTGTCTTGCCGTCGAAAGTTGGCTGTCATGCTTGCCGGCTCAAAGTGGTGGCCGGACTTGAGGAAGTCGTGTTGCTCTCGACTTGCAACCGCGTCGAAATCTACGGCGTCGCCCCCGAGGTCAACGGCAACATCAAATCGATCTT
>JBAXYB010000121.1:0-8379 GCA_037127585.1 Verrucomicrobiota bacterium | reverse complement strand
ACTGAACTAAACTGATCGATGGCATGATTACTGGCGGACGCGCAACAAAGTTGCTACGTCCACCAGCATCATGAATCCACAACACCAGCAGAATACCTCTCACGCTTGCGGAGAGCAAGTCGCAAACAATCCGATCACGAGCGCCGCGATCAACAAAGTAGTTGTTTTCTTCATAATCCCTCCAACTTTGGAATCCACGATCACCTACCGGTAATAAACACGCTGCGCCCAGGACTGGGCATCGGAGTTCGTTGTTCGTAGTGTCCCTGAATGCGCGTATCATTTCAGCGCCATGTTCTTCGCTTCCTGAATCACAAACACCCCAAACTCCGGCGCAGTATGCATCATCAATTTGTTCGATTTGATCCCGATCGGCTCGGCAATCGGCAGGTCCTTCATC
The DNA here is from genome assembly GCA_037127585.1 of Verrucomicrobiota bacterium. Classification (GTDB taxonomy): domain Bacteria; phylum Verrucomicrobiota; class Verrucomicrobiia; order Palsa-1439; family Palsa-1439; genus CAINDI01. The sequence goes on along the minus strand of JBAXYB010000121.1, from coordinate 7,979 downwards.
GGAATCGAGATTGCCTTGCCGTCGTACGTGCCCTTCGCGATTGGCGGGCCAAACCAGTTCTGCGGGTCGCGAATGACGTAATCCGTCCCCCTCGCCACGATGCCATCGAAATACTTTGGATCCACCTTCACCGCGTCCGCCTTGTCCCAGTTGTAAATAATGATATTGGCCCGATTGGCCTCGTAAATACTTGGCCGCACGTAAATCTCCACGCCCGACGTCGGCTTCTCGCTCATGAACGTGTTCTTCGCCCGGTCAAATTTAGCGCCCACGCCGTTCAACTGCTCCTCGTCAACTTTGCCGCAGAACAGGTTTCCCGTCACGTCCACCTGCTTCCACCACAGCAGCGCCGTTTCACCGAAATGGCGGTTGTTTTTTATGGTTATGTTTTCATACGGCTTGCGCTTGTCAAACCGCCAGCCGTATTCCGCGCACCACCTGCCGATGTCCGAATTGTATAAATGATTATCCTCGATATCGAAATGCCACTGCGTGCAGTTCTTAGGCGCAATGATCAACGCCGCTTCGGGCGTTCCGCCGATCGCTCCATTGTTGAAAACCACGTTGCCGATGTAGTCATAGCCGTCGACGAATGCCTCGTCGGAGCCGTAAATCTGTGTACCGAACATGAACGCCTTGTGAAAAATATTGTCCCGGAAGGTCTTGATTCCATACCGGTTCTGCGTATAGACGCAATGCCCGTGGTTGCGATCTCCGCTCGGGCCGATCCAGCCGGCGTAGTAGACGACGCAACCGTTCACTTCAGCGTCCACAGCCTGATGCCAGACATTCATGCCGCTGTAGTTGACGTCATAGACCGTCATATCAATGAATTTCAGCCCGGGGCCTGCGACATCGCAATTGTCCAGGATATCAATGCCGCTGAGATCGAGATCGCTCGGCGGCCAGGAAACCGCTTCCTTCGATTCGCGCGTCTTGCTTGCGCTCGCCATCTCGAAATTCCAGAACCACACGTATGACGCGGATTCCCATTTCGTGCCGATCTGCAGCCGGCCTAGCAGCGTCGCCCGTTCTCCCGGATACTGTGCGATCATGATGGGTTTGCCCTTCTCGCCATGCAGCGTGCAAACAACCATCGGATATCTCTGTCTCGGATCCAGTGATTTGCAGCTATAGCTGCCGCCGCGCAACCACAATGTATCGCCCGGTTTCAGTATCTTGGAAACCAGGGCCTCGGCAAGATTCCACGGCTTCTCCTTGCTGCCGTCATTGCCGACCACGCCGTCCGGCGCGGCATAATATTGCGTGCCTGTGCCTGGCTGCAATTCCGAAATTGTCACCTTCACCCCTGGCACAGCCTCGGCCAACGCGCTTGCACATTGCAGCGCCAAAGCCAACCCAACGACGGCAATCACTCCTATAGCATTCTTCACAACTTGGACTCCTTCAGCATGAGCCCGGAGGCGCGCGCGTCAACAAAAAGACGATTATGCATTACCGGGGCAGCGGCACGGTGCCGCCGTGCGCCTGGCAGGCGGAATTGTTCGGCACCTCGGTCGGCGCGTCATTCGGCTGGAGATACCCGCGACCAACCAACCACGCCTCCACCTCCGCGCCTCTGACGTCGGTCAGAATGTGGCCATCCACCTCGACACACGGCGACAGCGTCTGGCCGGTGCGGGCTTCCATCTCGGCGCGATGGCCGGGATTGTCGATGATGTTGCGGTCATCGTAGGCGAGTTGATATTTCTTGAACGTGGCGCGGACGCCGTTGCTCCACCCGCACGTGGGCTTCAACCAAGCGATGATGGTGGGTTGTTTGGTAACAGGCGTGGGAATTTCCTTTTGGTTAATGATGACGGGTCAACATAGCGGGGGACGCGCGCATGTCAAATGGGCCATGGGCCGCGCATCTCAGCTCTGCAATTGATTCCCAAAACCGAATCATTCTGATTACCGCGAAGCCCCTCGCGACCGGCGGCAAACGGGAAGGCCATCGGATTGCAACTGTCTTTTCCTCCGCGGCTCCGGGTCAAAGGGACTGACCAGAAGATGGCGATGCCGCCAAGCCACTCCGCCCGCGCCGCTTCCGGCTTTCCGAAATCAGGTGGTCCGTGATCTCAAGCCCTGCCACCAACTGGTAGACTGGCAGGAAATTGCTTTTCAAAGGGGCTCCGCATGGGCGCCGGCAGGGGGGGGTAATTACTTCCCGCTACTTCAGACACCAATGATGCCGAACGGCTCGCGGTCGATCCGACGATGCGACAGGTGGTGGGTGGACACGAGCCAGTGAACGCAGTGCCGCCTCCACCAGTCAGATGGGGCGCTTCGAGACGGAAGTGTTGACGAAGCCGAGGAATCTGGCGGAGTTGACGCGGTTGTCGGGGTTGTGGATTGAGCAGTTGCGGGAACGCCAACCCATGCGGGAACTCATCCTCGACTTGGATAGTTCGGTCAGCGAAACCTATGGTGAGCAGGAAGGCACGGCGTACAACGGGCATTTTGATTGTACCTGTTATCACCCGCTGTTTTGTTTCAATCAATTCGGCGATGTCGAACGCGCCTTGTTGCGGGAAGGCAATGTCCATAGCGCCAAAGATTGGCGGGTGGTGCTGGAGCCAGTGGTGACCCGCTATCGTGGGCAAAAGATTCCGTGTTACTTCCGAGCGGATGCGGCCTTTGCCAACCCGGAGGTGTATGAGTTCTTGGAAAATGAAGACTATGAGTACGCCATCCGCCTGCCTGAGAACGCTGTGTTAGAGCAGGAGATCGCGCCGCCGCTGACCCGTCCGTTGGGCCGTCCTTCGAATGCACCGGTGGTCTGGTATGCCGACTTCTTGTATCAGGCACAGAGTTGGGAACGCGCCCGCCGTGTGGTGGCCAAGGTGGAGTGGCACAAAGGCGAGTTGTTCCCCCGCGTCGGGTTCATCGTGACCAACCTGACCCGGTCAGCCAAACGGGTGGTGCGGTTCTACAACCAACGGGGCACAGCGGAACAGTGGATCAAGGAAGGCAAGAATGCCGTCAAATGGACCCGCTTGTCCTGTCACGACTTTGTGGACAACCAAGTACGGTTGCAGCTATTTGTGCTGGCGTACAATCTGGGCAACTTTCTGCGGCAAGCCGTGCTGCCACGAGCGGTGTGGCACTGGACGCTGACGACGCTGCGGGAGAAACTAATCAAGATTGGAGCGAAGGTGGTGCGCCATGCTCGGCAGGTCATCTTCCAAATGGCGGAGGTGGCGATCCCGCGTGAGTTATTCCGCACGATTCTGGAGCGGATTGGGCGATTGCGGTTGCCCACACCAGTATCGGGCTGATGTACGCAAGTGGATAGCGAGACAGCGTTGGGGATGACGGAAGAATTGTGCCGACGAGTAGTCAAGATTCGCTGCGAAGTCTGTTGGCGGTCAGAAAAACGTGATCCGAGGCAACAAATCGGTTCCTGGACGAGAAGAATGAACTTGTGAACAACCTTCGAGAGGATAATATGACAACAAATGAACCTCAACCGCCAGCGATGGTCGTTGGCAATAGGTCATATGGGAAATGCCGGCTAAAATGGCAATGAAGACCGGCTTATTTACAGCTGCTTACCAGCGTCTCGCCAACAACCGCCCGGCGGAACGCGAGTTGGCGTGTCTGCGAATCCAGTTCCCCGCGATCCTGCTCCCCATCCAGGCCGGCGATTTGCTGGCCGGTCGCATTGAGTATCCCCCTGTCGGTTTCAGCCCGGAACCGGGTGGTCTCGGCTATTACTGCCAGGATGGCCAGTCCGAATTCTGGCGCCACGAGTCCACCGCCGCCAAAACACGCGCCGCCTGTCCCGCCTGGGTAAACGAAGTCTTGCCGTCAGACGAATGGACCACCACCAGCGGCATGGCCTTCCCGCTCTACCGGATGGGTGGCACCCAACTCGATTACGGAAAACTACTGCGACTCGGCGTGCCGGGCTTGCGCGCAGAAATCGAATCCCGCAAGGCAGCGACAACAGACCACCAGGCGCGCGAATTGTACACCGCCATGTCAGGCGCTTTGGATTTACTGGCGGATTGTTGCCAGCACTACGCCCGTCAATCGCCTGAGTTGGCCCCGGTCCTGGCGAAGCTCACCACTCGTCCGCCGGTCACGCTACAGGAAGCCATGCAGTTGATGTGGCTCTATGCGCTCCTGTCCGGAACTTGGAACTACGGACGCATGGATGTTTATCTCGGTCCCTTCTTGTGTCGCGATTTGGATACCGGCGTCCTGACCGAAGCCGAAGCGCGCGCGCTGATCGAGGCGCTGTGGAAACTCATGAAGGCGTACGACAATCAGTTTAACAATCGCGTCATCATTGGCGGGCGCGGACGCCCGGACGAGGCCGTTGCGGACCGGTTTGCGTTTCTGGCGCTGGACGCCACGCGAACCCTCCGACTGAATCAACCGCAGTTGACTTTGCGATTTTACGAAGGCCAAAACCCGGAATTGATGGAGCGCGCGCTGACGATACTTGGCGAAGGCGTCACCTTTCCCCTGCTCTACAATGATGATGTCAATATCCCCGCCGTCCGGCGCGCGTTCAACGTCTCCGAGAGCGAAGCCGAACAGTATCTCCCTTACGGGTGCGGCGAATACATTTTGAATCACCGCAGTGTCGGTTCTCCCAATGGCGTCGTCAATCTCCTCAAATGTCTTGAAGTCGCCCTGCATAACGGGGTTGATCCTGTCACCGGAAAACAGGTCGGCCCTCGGACCGGCGATCCGGCCGGCTTCCGCAGTTTTCATGACGTGTGGCGCGCCTACACGACGCAGCTCGAACGGTGCATCACCGCGCTCGCGCGCCAGGAACGGGTTGAATATGAAGTCACCGGGGCAACCGCGCCCTTTTTGTTCCTCAGCATGTTGTATGACGATTGTCTGGAAACCGGACGCGGCATCTTCGACGGCGGCGTCCGCTATCTCGGCGGCACCCTCGAGACTTACGGCAACACCAATACCGCCGACAGCTTGCTGGCCATCCGCGAACTGGTCTTCGAACGCGGGGAGGTCACCCTGCCGGAACTCATCGCCGCCTGCGATTCGGACTTCCGCGATGATCCGGACCTCCGCCGCCAACTGGTCGCCGCGCCCAAGTACGGCAATGATGATCCCGCCGCCGACGACATGGCGCGGCGCGTGCACGAACACGTTTGCCGGTTCACGCGCGACCAAGCGGAAAAAGTCGGACTGCATTCCTATCTCGTGGTGATCATCAATAACTGGGCCAACACCCTTTTCGGCCGCACCACGGCTGCTTCCGCCGATGGCCGCCACGCCGGGCAGCCCATGGCCAACGCCAACAACCCTTCCCCCGGCATGGATCGTCAGGGCACCACCGCCTTCCTGAATTCGCTGGTCCAACTTGATCCGTCACTCCACGCCGGGGCGGTGCAAAATATGAAATTTTCCCGCTCCCAGTTCGCGCAACACCGCCCACAAACCAGCGCGCTGCTGGACGTCTATTTCGCCTCCGGCGGCGCCCAAGCCATGATCACCGTGGTCAACCGCGCCGACCTCGAAGCGGCCTTGCGCGAACCGGAAAAATGGGGCCACCTAATGGTCCGCGTCGGCGGCTTCAGCGCCCGCTTTATCGACCTGCCGCCGGACGTGCAACAGGAAATTCTGGCAAGGACATTGAATGAATGAACCTGCCGGCATCGTCTTCGACATCCAGCGCACGGCGCTACACGACGGGCCCGGCATTCGAACCACCGTGTTCCTGAAAGGTTGTCACCTCCGTTGCTGCTGGTGTCACAATCCCGAATCCTGGGAGTTCAAACCGCAGCAGAATTTTGGCCGCGAGATGAATGTTGCGCAAGTCATGGCCGTTGTCCGGCGTGACGTCCGTTACTACGCCCGCAGCGGCGGCGGCCTCACGGTCTCCGGCGGCGAACCAACCGCGCAGTTTGATTTTTGCCTGGCCTTGCTCACCGCTGCCCGCCGCGACGGCATCCACACCTGCCTTGATACCGGCGGTTATGCTCCGATTGGTGATCTGTTGGCCTTATTGCCGATGGTGGATTTGTTCCTCTGGGACTACAAGGCGACCGGCGCGGAATTGCACGAGAAACTGACCGGTGTTTCGCCGGAATTGATCTTGGATAATTTCGACACACTCTACCATCACGGCGCCAAAATCCGCTTGCGTTGTCCGCTGGTCCCCGCCGTAAACGATTCTCCGGAACATTTCGCGGCCATCCGCCGCCTCCGCCGCCAATACCCGCGGCTCGATGGCGTGGATCTGCTCCCGTATCATGCCAGCGCCGCCGGCAAATACGATGCGCTCAATCTCCCGCGCCCGGCGTTCGCGACACCAATCCCCGAACAAGAAGCGCTCTGGAAATCACAACTGGCAGCCAATGATTGACTGCCAGCGTTGCTTTCAGGGCAAGGGCCTGATCAAGTGCATCTGGCCGGGTTATCCCACCCTACTGGATGTGTTTTTCCCTGGGAGTTGGCGGCAAACCACTCATACTCGCCGAACTGGGCTGGGGCATCTACGAAACGTTCTTTCAGACGGTGGAGTTGGTGCTGACCAAGGGAATCACGCTTGTCGCCGAAGCCGCCTTCCAGCACAAGCTGTGGGCACCCAAGCTGGAGTCGTTGCAGGCCATCTCCCGTGTGCGGATCGTGATCTGTTCGACCGACCCAAACCTGGCGCGGTCGCGGTTCATCGAGCGGGGATTGGCCGACACGAACCGGGAACGCTTTCATGGTGACAAGGCCGTGCATGCCGCCAAGGAGGGGGTCGCTCTCCCAGTCGGGAGCTATGATCCACCGCATCTACCGGTACCGACGTTACACGTGGATACGACCAATGGATACCAACCGGACATGGCCAGCATCCTGACCTTCGTACAGCAACCGGAGACGCCCTCCTCATGAACCACACCGAAGCCGGTCGCTACTGGAACGAGAACGCCCACGCGTGGACGCAACTGGCGCGGGCGGGGTACGACACTTACCGGGACCACCTCAACACACCCGCGTTCTTCGCGATGTTGCCGGACGTGCGCGGGCTGGCCGGTTTGGATATTGGTTGCGGCGAAGGCCACAACACGCGCCTGCTTGCCAAACGCGGCGCGCGCGTCACCGCCGTGGACATCGCGGAGAACTTTATCAGCTACGCGCGCGTAGCGGAAGAGCGCGAACCACTGGGCATCGAATACCGGCACGCCAGCGCCGTCGCGTTGCCGTTTGCGGACGCGAACTTCGACTTCGCCATTGCGACGATGTCGTTGATGGACTTGCCGGAATACGACCGCGCGCTCGCCGAAGCCTGCCGGGTGATCAAGCCGGGAGGCTTCCTGCAATTCTCGATCTGCCATCCCTGCACCGACACACCGCACCGCAAGAACCTCAAAGACGAGACTGGCACCACAGTCGGCCTCGAACTCGGCGGCTACTTCGGCAATAAGCAGGGGCGGATCTTGGAATGGCTGTTCCCGGGCGCGCCGAAGGAGTTAAGGCAAACGCTGCCGAAATTCCAGACGCCGTGGTTCCACTACACTTTGAGTGAGTGGCTCAATGGCGTCATCGCGGCCGGCTTCGCCATCGAGCGCGTCGAGGAACCGACGGCCAGTGACGAGGCTGTCGCGCGTTGCCGGGACATGCAAGACACGCAGGTGATGCCGTACTTTCTGCATGTCCGTGGTAGAAGGTGACTTCATGTCCAGCAGCATTCCTAGTGTCTCCCAGTCAACAGTGGCCGATATCCTCTTCCCGCTGGAAATCTTGGGGGCGCTGGCCATACAGCCGGTTCGCGAACGAAACCACGTCTATCGGATCACGACTGGCAGCCAATGATTGACTGCTAGCGTTGCTTTCAGGGCAAGGGCCTGATCAAGTGCATCTGGCCGGGTTATCCCACCCTACTGGATGTGTTTTTCCCTGGGAGTTGGCGGCAAACCACTCATACTCGCCGAACTGGGCTGGGTCATCTCCGAAGTAATATGCGGTCGTGCTTCCCGCCCGGCAGGCATATTCCCATTCCGCTT
>JBAXYB010000120.1:0-8520 GCA_037127585.1 Verrucomicrobiota bacterium | reverse complement strand
AACCGCCGGTGGTCAGATTGTTGTTGTTGGCATCCTTGGCCTGCACCGTCAGCACTTGGGTGCTGCTGCCATTGGCGGTGATGCTCGCACTCGTCGGCGTCAACGTCGATTGCGTCGCGCTCAACACACCCGGATTAACCGTGGTAATGGTCGTCGTGCCAACCACCGCGCCCGAGGTGGCCGTAATCGTCTTGCCGCTGCCGGCCACGGTCGGCGTCAAGGTCGGGAAGGCGCTCAACACACCGGCCGTAAACGCTGCGGATGTCCCCGTTGCCCCCGCCGTGCCGCCAAAGGTCACTGTGCCCGTGAACGAATTGGGGCCGCTGTTGCAAACGTTGCCGTTGGCATCTTTCGCCGTGATGCTCGTAAAACTGCCACTGACCGACGTGCCCGCTGTCGCTGAGGCGATCGTCGTAGGATTCATCACCAGCTGACTCAGCACTCCGGGCACTTCCGTCAAGGTGCCCATGTTGGTACCGGTGGTGATCCCGCCGGAGGTGCCGGAAATGGTGATGTTCCCGGTCGCCGCTAAGGGCGTGGCGTCGGTTGGACGAACCTTGATCCCGGAAAAAGTGAAGACCGACCTTCGTGAAGGGGAGCTCGCCACGGTGACCCAGACCGTGATCGTGGATGCCGTTGGAGTAAATGTCATGCTATTGTTCGAGTCTCCCGAGATGGAGTTTGTGGTGTTGATATAAGCATCCGCATTACTTCCGCCTGAGCCGCTCCCCGAGATGGTGACCGTAACCGAGTTGCCGGTCGTGTCGAATTCGAAGCCGGCCGGGGCGGTCAAGATCACACTGCCGAGGGGCATACCGGTGTTATCTGTCTCGGTGATGACCGGGCCGGTCAACGTAGTGAATGCACTAGTCCCGCCCACGCGCGCCGTATCAGCCGAGATGCTTGATCCGCCGGTCGCCACGGTGACTGCGGCCGCATCCGTGAATCGGGTCTGCGCCGTCAGTCCCGAGGTCTGGCCCTTGCTCGTTAATTCGAGTGTGGTATCGAGCAGCTCCTCGGAGAAGACCAACCAACTGGTGGCAAACTCGCCGTTATTATCCGTCGTTACCGCCCATGCGTCGTACGCGGCTCCTGCGTCGGGGCCTTCGACTTGCACGACTTGGTTGCTCACAGATTCGCCCGGCAAGAATCCCGAGCCGGTTATGTTCACAAATGAAAACGGCGGGTAATCATCATAGTCAGTCGCGAGGCTGGCGGGGTTGAACAACACCGCCGCGCCGACGAGTTCGTTGCTGTTGTTGAGACCGCCGGCAATCAGGATTTGTTTATTGCCGGGGAGTTCGGTGGCGGTCTGGCCGGTGCGCTGGAGCGGGACGGCATTGGTGGTCGTCACAGTTTCCCACTGATTGCTGCTGTCAACCGATAAGACGCCCGCCATGTCAGAGCCGAGCACAAGAACTTTGTCGTTAGCCAGCAACGTCGCGCTAGAATTGGTCATTGGCAGGGTCGCCGCAACAGTGAAGGTCTCCGTGGCAGGATCAAATTGTTCGACCGTGTTGTCGGCATCGCCGCCGACCATGAGAACTTTCGCATCGGTGGTCGAGATCGCGGTGGAATCAGTGCGCGCGGCGGTCATGGGTTGCGTCACGAGCGTGAACGTCTGATTGGTCAGGTCGAAGAACTCCGCCGTGTTCGCGCCGCCGCCGGCTAGAAATACGCTGTTATCGGAAAAGAGCGTGGCGGAGTGACCGGCGCGCGCCTGTTGGAGACTTCCAATGGAGGTGAACGTGACGGTCAGAGGGTCGAACAATTCCGCCGTACCGGCCGCGTCGCCGCCGGCGAGTAAGACCCGACCGCCGAGCATTTTTGTGGCGGTATGATTATTCCGCGCAGCAGTCATGTCCCCGATGGCCTGGGAGGTTTGCGTGGCCGGGTCGTAGATTTCCGCCGAACTGAGTGCGCCGCCGGCATCGTGTCCGCCAGTAATCAAGACGCGGCCATCATCAAGGAGCGTCGCCTTGTGGCCGACCCGCGCGGCAACCAGATTGCCGGCGAGGGTGAACACACCGGTCGTGAGATCAAAGCTTTCGACGACGGCCACCGGGCCGGCCTCGTTCTCGCCGCCGATGACGAGCACGCGATCGCCCGGCAGCACTGTGGCCGTGTGGCCCTGGCGCGGGACGTTGAGGGGCTGGACCTCGGTGACGCGCGCGGAGGTGCTCGCGTTGGCGGAGGAAACCCAGCCCAACATGTGGACCGGCACCAGGAGGGTCAGGACCAGCCAACTCGAAAGAACGGTGTTGAGTGCGCGCAGAACGACATTATTTCTCTTCATTGTATTTCCCTTTTTTCCCTTAGCAAAACTAACTGAGCGCCAAGCTCGTTGATTCTTCGAGCAAGGCGCCGGTGATGCGGCCGATCTTGCGGCGATGTTTGATCACCGCCGGATGCGTCATGCCCAACTCGCGGCCGATGGCGCGGAGTCCGAGCCCCTTGAGTAGTAAATAAAAAATTTCTTGTTGTGTTTCGTTGAGTTGCGGCATGACGAGCTCGATGATTTCCTGAGCCATCAATTCCGCGTGTCCGTCCGCCGGATCGACTGCATCCACTAAGCAGAACACATGTCCATCGCAGTCTTCACTTCTTTGCCCGAGGGGCACGAGGTCGCGCGTACGTTTGAGCGAGTCCACGCTCCGGCCGACCTTCAGATAGTTGCGCGCCCGATATTCGCAACTCTTGATGTACCAACTCTCTGTCCGCCCCGGCTTCTCAACTTCGACGGAGCACAAGTGGACCAACATTTCCTGCATGAGGTCCTTCCGCAATTCATCATTGGCCGTCAACTTGGCCGCGACACCGTGCAATTTTTTAATAATGCGACTCTCGCCAGTCATTCAAAGTCCATTTCAGACACAACTCGCATGCAAATTCTTTCGTGAAAAACTCGCGAGCAGACACGACTCGCGAAAAATATCCTGCAACTCTTCGGCAAAACTGAATGCCTATTAGCGGGCTGCGTGCCAAATAAAATATACCCTGCAAGTCGATGGATATATTTAGGTGCAACCTGCTCAAATCAGGTTGGTTATCGTGCGTTGAAAATATCCAGAGCTTTCCGGCGGGTCGGGGCGAGTTGTTTTATCTGTTCAGCCGGGCGAACACTTTGAACAGGTGCGACTGAACAGTTGAACACACTCCGTGTTCAGCCAACTGAACAGTCTTGAGCGGAGGTAGGTGTTAGCGCGTGAGGCGGAGTAGAATTCTTTGCGCAATCACTTCAAAGACATTGCCGAGATCTGCGGCGGTGGGAGCAATGAGCGCCACCCCAACCGGCCGATTGGGATTGTGGTTCGGACCGGTCGGATCATTAGCCACTTCTTTCAAGAAATCGACGTTGACGCCATTTCCTAAACCGATGCAAAAGACCGTTGTGTTGGCAAGGCGCATATCGTTCGCGACCTGGATGGCGCGAAACTCCGCCTCATCCGTCACATTATCCCGAATGAAGGTCTTCAGAGTTCCATTGATTGCCGATTTGAATTTACTTGTGCCATTACAGCACGAGGGGGTGCCGCCGCTCGTTGTGCAGACGGGGAGTTGGCCTGAACTGTTGTAGTCAAAAAAACCGACCGTGTCGCCGGAGTCATAACCACCGTAATTCCATGGATCAGTCTGACAGGGGAACTTGTCTTGCACAATGTTCGACTTGCCATCGGTGAAGAACACGACGACCCGATTGACATTTTCGCCGGCCACGACAGTCGGACGGTTATTCTGCTGGAGTGCATTGGTGAGGCCACCTTGACCGAACGTACCACCCTCGACTCCCGCGTTGTTGACGAAGATCGCTTTAGTCGCATTGATGATCGGCTGCTTGAAGGCGGTGCCAACGGTCAGCGACAGCGGCACATCGGTTCGCGTGGTGGAAGCATACGTCACCAAAGCGACGCGGTCACGCGCGTCGTCAAAATGACTGATAAAATTCGTCACCGCCGGCGTCATTCGTTCGGCACCACTGGTGCCACTGCTATCATCGTCCTTCATTGACCCGGACCGATCCAACACGAGGCTCATGATCAACTTGGACCGGGTGGCTTGGGCGCTAGCCTTGACTGGCAATGTTTTCCAAGTCGGCAGAATTCGAACAAAAAACGTATTAATTCTCGTCGCGGCATCGACAGAAATGAAAAGGTTGTTGCCGGCATCCGTGCCGAAAGTTGTGACCGGGGTGATCGACCCTGTGTCGCGGCCCGGCCGGCCGTAATTCGCTGCAAATGTGGCCGCGGCGTAGGAGCTGGCAGTGATTGTGCCTTGGGACAGATTGTTGATCCCCGCCAGTGCCGCCGCGTCAACTGCCTTGGACAACTCGGCCCGGGTGGAGTACGCAAACCCCAAGTCAATCGCCAAACCGAGAAAGAGAATCAGGACCACGAGGAAAAGTACGAACATCAAAAGCATTTGGCCGCGTTGTTGCTTGAGTCCGAGAAGTTTTTGGATCTGTGATTTCATCTAGTTCCCCTGGTCCCGGTCAATTAGAAGTACGCGACATCATAAAACTGAGTCGGCAGAATGATCTTTAGTAATTTCCCAACTGGGGTAATCGGGACAAAATTATAGAAAACCTCGGTCACATACGTGGTTTGATTCTGCCGGGGGATGACGGGGTTGGTTGCCGGCATTGTTGAGGGGACGCCGGGGCCTGTGCGCACCTTGCTGATGACGTTGATCCCACCCTTTGACAGTTGCGCGGTCACCCGAAAAATTCCGTTGCTGTTAAGGACGGCGGAAATAACCACGCGCCCCTTCGTGTTGATCTTCAGCGGGTTGGCCGAAGCAATCACAGCATCGACCGCGTTGGTAATGGATTCTGCCGCTGAATTTCCGGCCCCGCGCGCGGCAAGATTCGACCCTTCCCGAGTCAAACTGGTGATGACCTGCCGCTCGTAGATCGCCCGGGAAAAATCGATCACACCAAACAACAACACCACTAACATCATCGTAATCAGCGCAAACTCAATCATCGCCTGACCGCTGCGCCCACTCCACCGTCTGTCCCTTGTTCCCATAAATCTACCCGCTAGTTTGTCTGCGACGGATCGAATGGCTCATTCCGAAACGTCGTATTAACCGTAAACCGGTACACCCCATTCGTTCCAAAAAACTTCCCAATGAGCGGCGTGAACAATTTGAGATCCGTCGTCAACGCAACCGTCACCACATCCAGCGGCCCACCGGCACTGCCACTCCCGCCATTCGCGCTCGAGATGACCAAATTGACCACATTCAGACCTGCCGCCGAATTCTGTGCAATCAGCCTGATCGAGTTAACCCGCGACAAGATTAGATTCGGATTATTCGGATCTGTCAAATGCCGGCCCGTCACGGCAAACCGCCCCGCTTCGCGCAACGAGTGTTGCAAGGTCATTTGCGTAAACATTGCCCACCCAATGTCGATGACCCCAAAAACTGCCAGAAAGAACAACGGAATCACTAAGCAAAATTCGACCAACGACTGACCCCGGCGAGTCTTCCGCACTGATTCGTGCGCGACAAATTGTGATTGCTTGACTTGATTCATGGCATACCCTTTACAGCCCATTCCCTATACGCGGGAGACAAGTTATCAAACATAGAACTTGGTAACCGCTTGTCTAAAAATTTTTTCCTCCAGCGCTTCCGTCGTCCAGTCAAGCGTTTACACCCTAACGCTTTGCGGTGACTTGCCCGGTAAGATCGCGGAAGTTGAGATTCGCGGTGGCGCGGCGCTCGGCCAATTGCAATTCACCTAACAGCGTCGCCACCACGGCGGCATCCGCTGACTCGCCAGTTACGTGGATTGCCTGGGCATTCGTCCGCACCACGGCCAACACATCCGCGATCGTCATCGTCTCCGGCGCGCGCGCCGGCACGAGACCGGTACCGTCGTTGGCGACGCGGACAAGCAAACCACCTTCGGTCAACCGCGACACCAATTGGTTCAACCATTGAGCCGGCGCGTTGATGCGCTCGGCGACTTCTTCCAAGGTCGGCGCCGGCTCGCCCCGCACAAACCGGTCGCACGCCACCAACACCGTTCGGCAGGCCAACAGTTCCCGGCCGCGCTGATCTATCCGTTCGCCGACCCGCTGCTGGAGGTACACCCGGATGTTCTGCACCGCGTAGGAGACTTGCGCGCCGAGCAAAATGATGAGCCACGAAAAATACAACCCCACCAGCAACACTGGCAGGATCCCCAGCGCGCCGTAGATCTTGCTGTAGCCGACCACGCGCGACACATAGAGCGTGCTGAGTAGATTATTCACCTGCCACAACGTGCCGGCAAACACCCCGCCCGCAATCGCCGCCACCGGCCGCACCCGCGTGTTCGGCATCAGCGCATATAATAACGCAAACGCCACCCACAACACCCCAAACGGTAAGAGCCGCAACAACACCCGCTCCGCCCCCGGCACCATCTTCACCGTCCCGACCACGCTGAGAAATTCCGCCCGCCCCGTCCAGTACACCGCCAGGATCAACAACATCGGCCCAAGGGTGACCGTCGCCCAGTAGTACACGATCTTGCGCCAGATCGACCGGCCCTGCGTCACACCCCAGATGTCGTTGAATGTCTGCTCCACCGTCATCAGCAACCGGACCCCGACGAACACGAGAAAAATCGTCCCCACCGTCCCGAGCGCGCCGGCATTGATATTGTCGATGAACGACTGCACCTTCGCCACCGCCTCTTGCCGGCTGTTGGTCGTCTGACCGGAATCGTCCGTTAACGCTTCCGTATCCAATTCGGGGGCGACCGCCGCGAACATCTGGTCCATCAACTTCGGCACCAATTCCGCACTGCTGTCGTGCAGAAAGTTTTTGGAGACACTCAACCCCACCGCCAACATCGGCACCAACGCCAGCAACGTCGTGTACGACAACGCCGCCGCCCGGATCGGACAGCGATTGGTGGAGAATCCGCGCCACAACAGCACAAAGAAATAAACAATGGTGCGAAGCCGATTAATGACCGGCTTCGGTGAGACCGTCTCGACCACAATCTCGTGGACGAGTTGCCGGATGCGGTTCAGCAGACTGACGAGCTTCCCCATGCGCGCAGCTTAGGAGGCGTGCCTGAGCAAGTCAACGCCGTGCGCCTTTTTAGCCGGCACAAACAGCCGGTACGCCAGCAACGCGGCAAAAATCAAAAACACCACGCCGCACACCCGCGCCAACCGCGTCAACGTCCGCGGACTCACCCGCCGGTGCGCCCGCGACACGAAAAACGCCAGCAGAAAAAACCACAGCACCCCACCGGCAAAAACCCCGGCAATGCACATCGTCCGGCTCGGCCATTCCGGTTGCACCCAATCGTGATCGAACAGCAGCCCCGCCAAAAACGCCCACATCAACACCAGTGCCAAATTGGAAACCGTCAGCAGAAAACCCAACAGAAAAGCTTTGGGATGATGCCAGCGTTCCTCGACCCGTTCGGCCGCCGCCACACTCTGGGCTTCGACCTGCTCCGGTTTGGACAAGATACTGCGAATCCCCACCCCGGTAATCACCACCACCCCGACAATGCGCATCGTCAGCGCCACGCCCGGTTTATCCAGCAGCGACGAATGCCCGGCCAGCATCAGCGTCGCGTACAACGTCTCCGCCCAAATCGCGCCCAGCCCGGCCAAAAACGCCGACAGAAATCCTTTCCGCAACGCGTTATTGATCACCGTCAGATTCACCGGCCCAACCGGCACGGAGACCACAAACCCGCAGACCACCCCGGCCGCTAACGCCTTTGCCAATTCATCGAATTCCCCCACCCGGTCACTCCTCCAGATCTTCGTCCGTTTCGTCCGGCTCGATCTCCCGTCGCCACCGTTTACTCACCCACGGCCGCACCAACCCATACAACATATACGCCACGAACAACGCCGCCAGCGTCACCTCAAAATACCGCACCAACAACAACCCCACCACCGCTGCCACTGCAAACGCCGCCACCGACCGCGACAACGTCCAGTCAATATACTTAAACGTCGGATACCGGACACTGCTCACCATCAAAATCGACAACAACACCATCAACCCCGGCAACACCCACCGCGAATTGTTCAACTCCCGCTCATGCCCCTGCAGCCACATGATAAACATCGTCACACTCACCACCATCGCCGCCGCCGACGGAATCGGGAACCCGACAAACTCCCGCCCGTGCGACTGCGACGGCCGGGTGCTCAGCACATTGAACCGCGCCAGCCGGATCCCGCCACACAACAAATACACCGCCGCCACCAACCACCCGCTCTGCTCAAACTGATACAACACAATCCGGTGCACCAAAAACGCCGGCGCCACCCCGAAACTCACAATATCCGCCAATGAATCGAACTCCCGGCCAAACTGCGACAACTTATTCGTGACCCGCGCCAGCCGGCCATCCAGAAAATCAAACGCAAACGCCGCCAGAATCAACTTGATCGCATTCCGAATCGGCTCAAACGACCCGCCCTGTTCGTACTTAAAAATCCACGTCAGCGCAAAAAAGCCGCACACCAAATTCCCCGCCGTCATCAAGTT
>JBAXYB010000119.1:0-8729 GCA_037127585.1 Verrucomicrobiota bacterium | reverse complement strand
TCCGGCGCCGGGAACTCGCCGAGAAACGCCCGCCCGGCAATGCCGCTGCCACAGCCCCAATCCACCACCGGCCCGACCGGCGGTTGCCAACCGAGGCGCTTCAATTCGGCCAAAACAAAATCCCATTTCCAACCGATGCGCTGGGCAAACGTCAGGTCGTAGCTGGCGAGATCGCGTTCACTGCGCCAATAGTCAGTCGCGCCGGCCAGAAAACCGGCCCGGAGCCGGTTCAGCGCGTCCCAATCAATCTCGTCCCAAGTCATCGAGTGCATGGTGTTGAATGCCGAAGAACTTCTTGAACTGTTCGATTTTCGCCCGCGTGGCCAGTGGCTTCCCGTCGCGAATGCCGACAATCATCAGATTCTTCGGGGTGTGCCCGGAGTCGACGAACTCGATTACCTTCGTCCGGTAACCCGCCCATTCGAGAAACAGCACACGCAACCCATCGGTCGCCCATTCCGCCATGCGTTCGGACATCAAGCCGTGCTTCAGGACTTCCGTCAACGGCTCGGGCTTCCCGAGTTGGGGACGCACTTCTTGATGACAACACGGCGCGACCACGATCAGCTTCGCGCCCATCTTCACGCCGCGCCGAATCGCATCGTCGGTGGCGGTATTGCACGCGTGCAACGCAATCAACGCGTCCGCCGTCGGCACTTCGGCTGAAGTAATCGTACCGGCGCTGAACTCCAAACCGGTCGCTCCGATCTGCCGGGCCAACGTGTTCGCCGCTGTGACCAATTCCGGTCGCTGTTCGACGCCGATCACTTTGACGCGCAACGCATGCCATAACGCGAAGGTCAAATAGCCTTTGCCGCAACCCATGTCGACGATCGTGCCGGCCTCTTTCGCCAACGGCGCGACGATTTCGAGATACCGGTTCATTTGGGCGAACTTGTCCGCCATGGAAGGCCGCACAGAACCATCGGTATTCAGCACGCCTAAGCCCGTCAGCCAGGCTTGCGCTGACTCATCGAGGTGACCGGCTTTGGGCCGGTCATGCCCGCGACCCGGTGGCGCGGTCGCGACTGGTTTGTGTTCAATCAGCCGCTTCCCGGTCCATTGCCAGTCGCGGGTCGTCGTGCCGAGTAACGCGCCGCGAAATTTACCGGCGAGCTGCTCGCGCAACCAGTCGCCGGTCGCTTCGACAGGAATATTCTGTGTTTCATCCCGGGTCGGATACCGGAGCGTGAGCGATAGATGCGGCTGGCCTTTGAGATCAACCGGTCGCGCCAGCAGCTTCTCCAGTCCGGCTTGCCCGACTGGTCGAGTGAGCGTTAAGCGCACAAACGTCCCGGCGGCGAGACTCGCGCGGGTGTGTTCCACGAATTGCTCAATCGGTGTCATTCGTGGATTCTTGGCCGTGAGTGCCGGCTTGTCGAGCAAACTCTGAAATGTGTAATATCTGCGCATGAACCTCACCCTCCGACCAGGCTGCCCCGCTGACGCCACCCCATGCGGCACAATCTGCTTCGAGGCATTCAAGACGATCTCCCAGGCGCACCAATTCCCGCTCGACATCCCGACTCCCGAAATCGCCATTTGCTTTCTCACGTCGATGCTCGCCCATCCCGGTTTCTACTCCGTCGTCGCCGAACTCGACGGCAAGATTGTCGGCAGCAATTTCCTCGATGAGCGAAATCTAATTGCCGGCATCGGCCCGATCACGGTTGACCCGACCGTGCAGAACCAGGCGGTCGGGCGGCGCTTAATGGAAGACGTGCTGAATCGCAGCGCGAAAGCGCCCGGCGTGCGCTTGGTGCAGGCGGCGTTTCACAACCGGTCACTCTCGCTCTACACAAAACTTGGTTTCGATGTCCGCGAGCCGCTCGCCGTGATTCAAGGTCCGCCGCTTCACGTGACGTTGCCCGGCTACATCGTTCGCTCTGCCACCGAAGCCGACCTCGCAGCCTGCAATCGCATTTGCCGGCAAGTCCACGGCCATGACCGGGGCGGGGAACTGCGCGACATGATTCAGCAACAACACGCAACGGTTGTTGAACACGCCGGTCGGATTACCGGCTGCGCGTCAGTCATTGGGTTCTTCGGCCATGCCGTGGGCGAGACGAACAATGAGCTCAAGGCGCTCATCGGCGCCTCGCCGGCATTCGCTGGCCCCGGCTTCCTGTTGCCGACCCGCAACGCAGAACTGTTTCGCTGGTGTTTGGCGAATGGATTGCGCGTGGTGGAGCCGATGACTTTGATGAGTCGCGGGCTTTATACCGAGCCGCGCGGTGCCTTCTTGCCGTCGATTACGTACTGACGTTTCGCCGTTGTATGTCGGTACTGGTTCTGGTCTATTACCACTGTTACACCCCGCGGAACGGAGGTCGGACTCATGAAAACAGATCAGGCTGCCTGGCTGAAGGGCGAATCGGCTTTTTGCGATGTGCCTCCGCCGAATCTTACTCGCCCGTGGCGACTCATCTTGCTTGGCGCACCGGGTGTCGGCAAGGGAACGGTAGCGGAGCTTCTCCACGAACGCCTCGGAGCATGTGCTTTGTCCACGGGCGACATTTTTCGCGCGTCAAAAACCATTCCGGTAAGCGAGCGGACGCCGGCGATATCCGCCGCGCTGGAATATATGAGCCGGGGCGATCTCGTGCCGGACCTCATCGTCTTGGCCATGGTGCGGGAACGGTCGCGATGCCTGCAATGCCCGGGTGGCTTCCTGCTCGACGGTTTTCCGCGCACGGTCGCGCAAGCGGTGGCGTTGCAGCAGACCTTCAAAGAATTGGGCATCAAACTCGACGCCGTCCTGAGTTATGAATTGCCGAGAGAATTGATCGTCGAGCGCCTTGCCGGTCGCCGCACATGCGCGAAATGCCGGGCTGTCTACCACGTCACGCGTCGGCCGGCGAAAGTTGCCGGCGTCTGCGACCACTGCGCCGGTGAAGTCGTTCAACGCGAAGATGACAAGCCCGAAGCCGTGCTGGTGCGCTTGGCCGCCTACGAGAAAAGCACGGCGCCGTTGGTGGACTATTACCGGAAGCTTAATCTGCTCGTCCCGATCTCCGCCGCCGACAGCGGTGAAGAAATGTATGAACGCACCATGCGCGCACTCCAAAAGTCAGCGTGAGCCGCGCCGGCCGGTCGATTCTAGCGGTTTTCGGGAACTACCGGCCGTTTCCCAATGGCAATCGTCAACTCTTGCGTCACGCCTTGGCGCAGAACCGCCATTTTCACGGACTCGCCAGAGCGACGGTAGAACATTGTGTTGAGCACGTCGGCGGACCGGCGAATCTCGTTGGTGCAAATCCGAATCAAGATGTCGTGATCTTGGAATCCCCCCGCGGCGGCTGGGGTGTTGTCGACGACTTCTTTGACGAATACCTGCCATTGCACCGGCGTGACGTTGGTCAGCGACCGTTCCGAAATATCAAGGCCGACCCAGCCATATTGTGGTTCGCCATGTTGGAGGATGTCGGCGCAGATCTTTTTTACGGCGTTGACCGGCAATGCGTAACTTTGGTCCTCGGTATGCGCAGCGATGACGATGCCGGCGACTTCGCCGCGCGCGTTTAGTAATGGGCCACCGCCTTGTCCGGGGCGCAGCCGGCAGCCGGCGCGGATGTAACTCACCGGGAAGACTCGATTGCCGCAACGGATGTCGAGCCCGCTCACGAACCCAACGACGGGAGCGCTCGGCTGGTCGTAGGGAAAACCAATCGCAATCACCATCGAGCCGACTCGTAATTCGTCGGAGTTGCCCAAGGCGAGGCTGGGGGTGGGTTCGCCGGTGTCCGCTTGGAGTAAGGCGAGGTTCGTAATCGGATCGCGCCCGATCACTTTCGCGTCGACGCGCCGCCCGCGCCAATCGATCCAACACGTCGTCGCGCCCTCGACGAGCGTCCCTGCGGTGACAAAGCGACCATCTTTGCTGATGAAAAAACCGGAGCCGACGCGATGGGTTGGCCCGACGGAGGCTCGGGCAAACGAGGCCGGTAATTCGGCGTGAACTTTGAGGACGGCGGGTTTGGAATTTTCGTAAAGCGCCGCAACTTCGCTGTTCATCGTTTCGAGGAGCGAGTCGGCCTGCGATCCGGTTAGCGATAGCACTGCCGTCAGTCCGACAACCAAGAACGGTCGCCGGTTAGAAATGGATGCTGGCCAACTCATAGCTGGCAGGTGACAGGGAGATTCGGTCGAGGATGTACCGGGGGGCACTCATGTCGCGCAGTGCTGCGGCCGGCATCAGGAAAGCGCTGGCCGGTGGGACAGTCGGGGACGGTAAAGCGGAGGCGATCATCCGCGGGGTGGAATGAGGTGCCGGTAACCCGCTCGTGGTCAACTCCGGCACCAGTGAGTCGTTATCAACGGACCGAGTGGTGTTCACCGGTAAGTCGGTTGCGACGAGGCCGCGCCACATCAAGGTGACGGCAAAAGCCACGCCGAGCGCATGCGTGAAGCCGTACCGGAGGCGGGGGGCGGGTTCGATGTGCAGCCGGGCCAAGACGCGCTGCCAAACCGTCGGCTGCGGCGCGGTTTCCTGGGCAAGACGATTGTGAAAGTTAGAGAGGAAATTGTCGAAGTAGTGTGGGCCGGGGTTTTCGTGGCGTTTGATGGCGAGTAATTGCTGCAAGTGCAGCGCGCGTTGCTGGGTGACCCGGCAATCGGAGCATTCGCTGACATGCCGCTGTACGTCGAGGCTGGCGCCGTTCCCGAGGTCGTGAATCAAACGTTGTGCTTTCTGACAGTCCATGTTTTACCAATTACAAATAATCGCTGAGTATTCCCTGCAACTGCTGCCGTGCGTAGAACAGCCGCGATCGCACGGTCCCTTCCGAGCATTTCAATGTTTTCGCGATATCCGCGTGGGTCATCCCTTGAACGTCATGCATGACCACTACGGCTCGATGGGATTCTGACACTTTCTGGAGCGCTTCGTTCAATTTCTCCTGCAACTCATTCAAGCCGACTTCCCGGCGCGGGGTGACGTGCGACATGAGTTCGACAAAATCCGGATCGTTCTGAATATGGGTGTCGATGTCGTCGAGGCTAAAGTGAAACCGGTTCTTGCCGCGTTTGAGGTGATTGAGGGTGCGGTTGACGGCGATCCGGTAAATCCAGGTGTAGAAACTCGATTCGCGTTTGAAGCCGCCGATGCTTTTGTAGGCTTTGATGAAGGCGTCTTGCACGAGGTCGTTCGCATCCTCGTGGTTTGAGGTCATGTGATAAACGGTGGCGTAGATGCGTTCCTTGTAGCGCTGCACGAGATGATCATACGCCGGCATGTCGCCGCCTTGCACGCGTGCGACGAGTGTTTCGTCGTCGGCTTGGGACAGATCGATGACATGCTCGGCGCGCCGGGCTTGTTCGATGGTCTGGGGCTTAAACTTGCCGGCCAGTTTTTGTAACGCGGTCATGCGGCCACCTCTTCCTTCTTGAGTAAGAGCTGTGTTTTCGTGGCGATAAAATTCAGGAGTGAGGACAACGTTTGGGTATGGGCATTGGCCGGTAAGTCGGCGAGATTGTTTTCGGCGCGGGTGATGTATTTTTCAACCATCGCGAGCGACTCGCTCAGCACGCCATTGCCGGTCACGAGCGCGAGCAGCCGGGCGCGGTCGTCAGCGTTGCCGCGGAAGATCAGCTCGGCGACGCCGGGACGGTTCTCCGGATTTGTATGCTGGAGCAACAGCAACCATGGCAATGTGAGTTTTCCGTTTTTCATGTCAGTGCCGAGCGACTTACCGGCTTGCCGTTCCTGGCCGAAAATATCCACGCAATCATCGTAAATCTGATAGGCAATCCCCAGATTGCTACCAAACTCACGCATCCCTTTGACCACATGCGGGGGTAAATTGTTCAACTCTGCCCCAAGTTCGCAACTAACCGCGAAGAGGGCGCCGGTCTTCATGTCGATGATTTCGAGGTACTTGTCGATGGAAAGAGCGGGATCAAAACGTCGCTGCGTCTGCAGGATTTCACCCGAACAAACGGTGTTGGTCGCGAGACTTACCTTCCGACAAACATTCGTGGTCGGGTAACTCGCCGCCAAGCTCAACGCATGGGCGAAGAGGCAATCGCCGAGCAGGACACTGATCTCGTGGCCCCACCGGGAATTCGCCGTCGGCAAACCGTGCCGGAGATCCGCTTCATCCAAAATATCGTCGTGCACCAAGGTCGCGACGTGAATCAACTCGACGATGACACCCAACGTGATGTGGTCTTCGCCAATCCGCCCCGTCGCACCGCCGGCCAGCAACGCGAGCGTCGGACGCAGCCGTTTGCCGGCCACGCCGATGACGTATTGCACGTAGTCACCGATGCCGGCATCGAAACTGGCCACTTGCTCGGCTAGCTTCGTTTCCACGCGCGCCAAATGGCCCGCGATCGGATCCAACAACATCCCGAGTTTAATATCCGTCTTGGTTTGTGAGCTTTTCACGCCTGAATTAAGTTTCACTTTACGGGTGGCATTTAGGGGTGTCAACCTCATCTTCCCGCTTGACCGCACGCCCTGAAAGATGATGATGCAGCCGATGCTCAAGTCTGGCACCAAGTTTCTGGCCCTCATCTGTTTGACGGTCGCCCTCGCCGCGCTCCTGTTGGGCGGGTGGGGGAGATTCTCTCGCAAGCCCGCGCTGCAAGACGCTGCCGGCCTGCTGCAGACCGAACGCCTCGATGCCGCCGCGGTGCTTGTCGGCCAATTCCTCAGCAGCCATCCCGGTGATCGCGACGCGTTGCAGTTGCGATTTTTTCTCGACCTGAAGATGGAGCACTTTGCCGAGGCTTTGGTGACGTACCGGCAATTTCCCGCCGGTGATAGTGTCCTCAGCTCGGCATTGACTCACCGTGACGCGATGATTCGGGCCGGTGTTACCCGCTTGATCAGTCAGCAATCGCTGCCGCTCGAATCAGCGCAATTGATCCACGCCCTCGGCGATTCCGACCCGACCGTCCGCCGGTATTGCGCCGGTATGCTCGGCCGCCGTCGGGAAGCGACCGCGCTCAAGCCGTTGTTTCAACTTCTCGGTGACGACAACTGGTACGTGCGCGCCGAAGCTGCCGAAGCGCTCGGCGAACTCGGTGATCCGCGCGCTGCCGGTTGGTTGCTCCAGTTGCTCGGCGAAAGCGATGGGCTGGTCCGGTGGAACGCCACCGTCGCGCTCCGGCAAGTCGCGGCTGAATCCAATCGCGCCGTCTTGCGCAATGCTCTGCAGAACGCCAAACCGGCCAAGCAACTCGCCATCGCCATCGCGCTCGCCAAACTCCACGACCCGGCGGCCTATCCGCTGTTGACCAATGCCGTCACGGCTGCCGAAGCCACAACGCGCCGGGCGGTGGCCGAAGCGTTGGGCGATTTCCCGGCCGCGGCGACGCTGAATCCATTGCAACAACTCGCGGCGGATTCAGATACCGGGGTGCGCGAAGAGGCGCGGCGGTCACTGAAGAAAATCGAATCAGGCGGGCGGCAACTGTGATTGGGCAAGCTTGACGATCTCCGTCAGCTTATCGCGAAACTGTTCGAGGCCCGTGATCGGAATGACGATGGCGTCGTAGCGGCCGTTGACTTCTTCGGTGATGCGGAGGAACCGGCCGCGGGGGTTTTCCTTCAACTCAAAAGTGAAGTGCTTGCGCTCGACTTGGAGACTCAAACCTTGTGGAAACATGTCCGAACTGGTCGCACTGCTTGAAGTTGGTTGTGTGGTTGTTGTCATGCGCGTGACGGGCTTCCACCGGAACTGCTTGTCTTGTAACAGACCACCGGAACAGCGTCAATCTCAACTCTTCAGATGCAAGCAAACCATCTTCAACTCCGTCATCTCCTCGACCGCATACCGCGGTCCTTCCTTGCCAATCCCGCTCTCCTTCAACCCGCCGTACGGCATCAAATCCTGCCGCCACTGCGGCCCCCAATTGATGTGGATATTCCCCGACTCCAACTCCCGCGCAAAGCGCATCGCGGTCTCCAAACTCTCCGTGAACACGCCCGCGGCCAAGCCGTACCGGCTGTCGTTGGCCAGCGCGATCGCTTCATCCACTGTCTCGAATGCTGTGAATGCCACAGCCGGACCAAAAAGTTCGTCGCACGAGATTTTCATCGCCGGCTTCACGTCCGCCACCAACGTCGGCGCGAACAGCGTGCCTTTCCGCGTCCCGCCGGTCACCAACTTCGCCCCGTTGTTCGTCGCCTCGCGCACCCATTCCTCGACGCGCCGCGCTTCCTTCTCGGCGATCATCGGCCCGACTTTTGTTTTATCATCCAGCGGGTTGCCGGTCGTGAGCGCTTCGACTTTCGGTTTCGTGGCTGCCAACAAATCACTGTAAACCTTCCGACTCGCAATCACCCGTTGCGTTGAAATGCACACCTGTCCGGCATTGGCATACCCCGTCGCCGCAATCGCCGACGCCACCTTCTCCAAGTCCGCATCCGGCATCACAATGATCGGCGCGTTGCTGCCGAGCTCCATGGTCACGCGCTTAATTCCCGCCATCCGGCAAATCCGTTCCCCGACCGGCACGC
This sequence comes from Verrucomicrobiota bacterium, assembly GCA_037127585.1. Taxonomy (GTDB): domain Bacteria; phylum Verrucomicrobiota; class Verrucomicrobiia; order Palsa-1439; family Palsa-1439; genus CAINDI01. The sequence goes on along the minus strand of JBAXYB010000119.1, from coordinate 262 downwards.
TGCCGGTAAACGTGATCTTCCGCACCCGCGCATCCTGACACAACGCATCGCCCAACTCGCCGCCCGGCCCCGTCACACACGAAACCGCCTCCGCCGGCATCCCCGCTTCGAGCAACACCTCCGCCAACTTCAACGCCGACAACGGCGTCACCGTCGGCGGCTTCATCACGATCGCGTTACCGGCGGCGATGGCGGGGCCGACTTTGTGCACCATCAAGTTCAACGGAAAATTAAACGGACTAATCGCCACCACCACGCCGCA
>JBAXYB010000118.1:0-8751 GCA_037127585.1 Verrucomicrobiota bacterium | reverse complement strand
CGTGCAGGTTCAAGTCCTGTCCCGGGCACCATTTCTTTTCCAGACTTTCCCTGTTCATGCGACTGCGGTATTGTATGCACGTGAAACGGCTGATGACCCTCGCGAGCTTGCTCCTCTTGGCGGCCTGCACGCAACCGAAACAGAATGCCCCCACCGGCCAACCCGCCTTGCGCGCATTGGGCGCGAAGGTCACCATTGACCAAGCCCGCTCCGACGAATCCATCGGATTCGAAATCCGCAAACGCATCGACATGGCCGGGCCGACCGACCTGGCCGGCGTCATCATTCAAGTGGACGACGGACAAGTGACGTTGCGCGGCTCAGCGCCCAATCGCCAAGCCGCCTGGCGCGCAGAAGCGGCGGCGCACGCGGTGGCCGGCGTGAAGAGCGTCGCCAATGAGATTCACCTCACGACACCCGGCTTGAAATAATGCTACGGGCCTAAGACGGCGTCGATCTCAGTCTGAATGGACGGGTCGAGTTTCACGGCTTGCGCCAAATCTGCCGCGTTGTTCAGATTGTAGGCCTTCGCGAACACGGCGATCGCAACATACCGGCGAGCTAGGGCGGCGGGCTTTTCGGTCGTGGCAAAGGTTTGCGCGTAGGCTTGACCGAGCTTCTGGACGGTGGCCGGGGGGAGGTCGCGCCATTCAGCCTGCATTTCGCCATAGGGCAATTCGAAGATCAATTGCGTCTCGGTCGCGCGCACCAGTTTGCCGTCGACTTTGACTCCGGTCCGCGTGACGAGCTGGCTGGCCGCATACGGCTTGGCGCGGAAATCGGCGGTGAGTTGCAGTTTGAATTCTTGGAGCCAGCGCAAGGCCGCCCGCCGGCGTTCCAGCGCCTGCTTACCGGCGGCGGTCTCCACGGGGCCGGCCGCGGCGTCGAGCTTGCTGCCGGCATTCTTGAAATCGTAGTTGGCCAAGCCCGGGAGCTCGACGGCTTGGACGCGCTGGACTTCGGCTTCCGCTTTCTGGCGCGCCTGATCCGCTTCGGCTTTTTGCCGGGCGAGCTCGGCTTGCTTGGCGTCGTCGATTTTCTGCGCGGCGGATTGTTGGGCTTGGACAATCGCGGTTTCGCGTTGATCGAGCTGCGCTTTGAATGACGGGATGCGCGTCTGGCCCCGAGTGGCGCGCAACAATTTCAACGCGGCGTCAAGCTGGCCTTTACTCTGTAGGGTCTCGATCTCGGTCAGGGTGGCCGGGATGCTCTCCACTTCTTTCGCGAGTTTGTCCGCCAATCCTTGCAAGGTGAATACCCAGCGCTGCGTGGGATCGACTGGCAATTGGTGAAAGCTCCGTAACGTCCCACGCGCTTCGTCGAACTTGCCGGCGTCGAATTGTTTCAGGCCGATCAGCAATTGCGACAGCGCGGCGGCCCACGCCGGCAGCTTCGCGAGGTCGGGCGCCGGTTGTTCGCCGGTCATGAAATGCGCGAGCGGCTCAACCAGATTTGTCGGGGTGATTTTATCGGTGAATTGGGTGGTGCCGCCGACTCGGACAAAACTGGGTTTGGCTTCGGCCGCGCGCCCGGCAGCGACAAGCGTCACGCCTTCCATGAACGACGTCCATTGCCGGTGGCGCGGTTGGGCGCGGGTGAGCAGTTTCAGGTTTTCGCACTCGTTGAGTGCGCCTTGATAATTCTGTTGCGCCAGGGCGCCGACAAGGTTGTTCCACGATTTGGTCCAAGGGGCGGCTTCGTTGAAGTCGACGACTTCGGCCACCGGCGGCGGGGCCGGTTTGTTGGTTGCAATCGCGACCGGCGGCGGCGGCGGAACCAGGACCGGCGGCGGGGCAGTCTCGAAGAGCTTGCCGCGGTTGAACCAGAGCAGAATAATAATGCCAATGCTGCCGATGAGAATGCTGAGGGTGATGAGTAGGGATTTGATGGGAACGCGCTCGCCGGTTTCGGTGATGATGGCGGGTTCGGCTTTGTGTTCGCGGAGCCGGTGTTCGGCTTCCTGGAGATCGTGGATCAGGGCGTCGTAGGTGGCGTACCGGTCGGCGGGATCTTTGGCGAGCATGCGGCCGATGACTTGCGCGGTGTAATCTTGCACCGTCGGATTGTAGGTCTTGAGATTTAAGGCCGGGGTCTTGGTGTGTTTGGTGACGACTTCGCTGGCGGTCTTGGCGTCATGCGGCGGGCGGCCGGCGAGCGCGTGAAACAGCGTGGCGCCGAGGGAATAGAGGTCGCTGCGGAAATCTTCCGGTTGGCCGCGGAGTTTTTCCGGGGCGATGTAGTACGGCGTGCCCCAGATGACGCCGCTGCCGTCGTTGGCGGTTTCGGTTTGGGCGAGCGCGAGGCCGAAGTCGACGAGTTTGGGCTGGCCTTCTTCGTTGAAGAGGATGTTGCCGGGCTTGATGTCGCGGTGGAGGAGGTTGCTTTGGTGTGCGGCGCGTAACCCGCCGGCAATCGCGACGCCGATTTTCAAGACCTCGGCTTCGGGGAGTTTTTGTTGCTGCGTGATCCGTTCGTCGAGACTGCCGCGTTCGAGCAGTTCCATCGTCAGGTAATATTCACCGCCGTGTTCGGCGAAGGAGTAGACCTGCGCGACGTGCGGATGATTGACGGAGCCGGCCGCGCGGGCTTCGCGGGCGAAGGTTTCGATGAATTGCGGATCGGCGGCGAATTTCTGGCGGAGAATTTTGACGGCGACATACCGGTTGAGCTGGGTGTCGATGGCTTTATACACAGTGCCCATCCCGCCCACGCCGAGCGCGCTGAGGAGAAGGAGTTCGCCGAATTGCGTAGGCACAATGGAGAGCGCCCCGCACTTGGCACACGCGACCTCGGTGAAGGGTTGCTGCCCCGTGAGGTCAAGCGGCGTGTTGCAGCCGTGGCAATCAATGGAGTCTGGAACGACGCCGGGAACGTCCATAGCCAAACGCTAGCACGTCTCGACTTGAGTCGGCAAGCCCGCTGGCATAAGCTCGGGGCGAACTCAACCTTGGAGAAATTAATTATGAAAAAAATGATTGGCTTGTGTTTACTGACGGCGGGACTCGCGTTCGCGGCGGATGAGACCGTGGAATTGAAGGGCAAACTCGGTTGCGGCCATTGCAACTATCACAAGGCGACCAGTTGCGCGGCGGCATTCAAGACCGCCGACGGCAAGATTTACATTATCGATAACGCGACGAAAGAAGTGATGGATGCGCGCACCAAAGGCGGCTCGATCGCGGTGACCGGCACGGTCAGCGACAAAGACGGCGTGGCGCACGTCCAGGCGACGAAGCAAGAATTAACCAAGTAAGCCGGTATGCCCGAGACATGCTGCATCGTCCCGGCCGCCACCCACAACCAACTCATCGAACGCGCGTACCGGCACCGCGGTTATCTGGCGGATGAAGCGGCGGACGGCGCGCGCTTTTGCTGTTCGGCTTCGACGCACGGCATTCGCACTCACAATGGCATCAAGGCTATTCATCTCGATGAACTGTTCGGCAGCAAAGTCGGCGGCTGCGTGCCGGGCGCGCAAATTCGGGAAATCCCCTCGAAATTCAAAGCCGCGAAAGTGTGGGATGCCGGCAAGTAGCTCGGCCAATCCGTCGCCTACCGGGCGATGGAAACCTGTATGCGCATGGCCGATGAGTTCGGCACCGGCACTGTCAGCGTGGACAACGCCTTTCATTATCTCTGGGGCGGCGGCTATGTGATTGATGCTGCGCAGAAGGGTTACATCGCCTACACCAACTGCACGTCTGCCCTCGCCGAAGTCGTCCCCTTCGCCGGCAAGACGCCGACGCTCGGCACCAATCCGCATTCGTGGGCGTTCCCGACGACGGCCGCGATTGGTTTTCCGATCTGCATTGATTGGGCGACCTCGACCGTCGCGATGGGCCGCGTCCAACAACTCAAACGCGAAGGCAAACCGCTCCCACCGAATTGCGCCATGGATAAAGACGGCACCCCGACGACCGATCCGAACGCGGCGGTGGCGTTGCTGCCGTTCGGTGGCCACAAGGGTTACGGGCTCGGATCGACCGACGAACTCATCGGCGCGTTCATCGGCGGCGCATTCGCCAAAGGCCGGCACCAAGCTGGCAACGTGAAAGCCGTCATCCAAGACATCCTCAGCCACGGCAACGAGAACTGCCTGCTCCCCGGTCAGCCCGAAGCCAACGCTGCGGCGTTGACGAAGCAACACGGCGGCCTGCTTTTCACGAAAGCCGAGATCGATGCTTTCAACGAGATCGCCCACGAGTGCGGCGAGAAACCGTGGGCGAGCGCCTCGTTTAAGACGGTAACTGCATGAGCTTGCGGACCCGAGGCTATGAATTGTCATCGGCTGACCGATTCATCCCACTTGCGCAACGACATGCCGGCGTTGCACGAACGTCTGGCAGCAGACGGCTATCTATTTCTGCCCGGTTTTCACGCGCGCGAAGACGTGATGCGAGCGCGGCAGGTTATCACGGAACGACTCCACCGCGATGGCTACACCGATCCAGCGTACCCGGCTGACGCCGCTGTCGTGGCGCCTCGCCTGAAAATCGTTAATGAGAAGAGCGCCTTTCGTCCCCCCGTCGGCGGCGATGTCTTGCCCAATCCCGTGAAGACGTACAACTCGGACAGCCTGACGAAAGACAACCAGCCGCTATTCGATTTGTTATACCGGGGACGAAGTAATGCGTTTTTCGAAAATTTCTTGGGCGGGCCGGTGCGACATTTCAATTATACGTGGTCACGGGTGGTCAGCCCCGGCTTGGGCACGCCGCCGCATTGTGACACGGTGTACATGGGCCGGGGCACTCCCAACCTGCTCACCACTTGGACGCCGCTGGGTGATATCGCGCTGCGACTGGGCGGACTGATGATTCTCGAAAACTCGCACCGCCAAACCAACCGGCTCGCCAAGTATCTGAGTCGCGATGTGGACGTGTACTGTGTCAACAAACCTTCCGCGAAGGAAATTGAGAGCGGCAAGCGGCTGTTTGAATGGGACGGCACGCTCTCGAAGAACCCGGTAACTCTTCGGGAGAAACTCGGCGGACGCTGGCTGACGGCGGAAGAATACCGGGCGGGTGACATTTTGATTTTCACAATGCGGACTGTGCACGCCAGCCTCGACAACCAATCCGACCGAATTCGGCTCTCAAGCGACTCACGCTATCAACTCGCCACTGAACCCGCCGACGAGCGTTACACTGCCGAAAACCCGGTGCCCTACTCACCGGACTTCAAGCGCGGCCGGGTGTGTTGACGGTTTTTTCGTGAGTTTCACGTAATTCGTGGTTAGAAAATCTCCATGCCACTCAAACTTCGTGACCAATACACCTTCGACCAACTCTCGCTCGGCGAAATCATGCTCCGCCTTGATCCCGGTGAGGGCCGCGTCCGCACGGCCCGGCAATTCACCGCGTGGGAAGGCGGCGGCGAATACAATGTCGCGCGTGGACTGCGGAAATGTTTTGGCCTGAAGACGGCGGTCTGCACGGCGTTCGTGGACAATGAAGTCGGCCATCTTATCGAAGACTTCATCCTGCAGGGCGGCGTCGCGACCGACTTCATTCAATGGAAGCCCGACGACGGGATTGGCCGGTCAGTGCGCAATGGACTGAACTTCACCGAACGCGGCTTCGGAATTCGCGGTGCGGTCGGCGTACCGGACCGAGGACATACGGCGGCCAGTCAACTCAAGCCCGGCGATTTCAATTGGGAGCACATCTTCGGCGAACTCGGTGTGCGGTGGTTTCATACCGGCGGGATTTTCGCGGCGTTGAGCGAGACGACGGCGGCGCTCACCGTCGAAGCGGTCAAGGCAGCGGCAAAACACGGGACGATTGTCAGCTACGATCTAAATTACCGGCCGAGCTTGTGGAAGAGCATCGGCGGTCAGGCCAAAGCCCGGGAAGTGAACCGAGAAATCGCGAAGTATGTGGACGTGATGATCGGCAACGAGGAGGATTTTACGGCGTCGCTCGGTTTTGAGGTCAAAGGCCTCGACCATAATCTCACGAAGATCGAGACGGCGGCATTCAAGCAGATGATCTCGACGGCGGTCAGCGAGTTCAAGAATTTCAAGGTCGCGGCCACGACGTTGCGCTCAGTCGTCAGCGCCACGGTCAATGATTGGAGCGCGATTTGTTGGATGGACGGGAAATTTCATGAGAGTCGGCAGTATCCCGGCTTGGAGATTCTCGACCGGGTCGGCGGCGGCGATAGTTTTGCCAGCGGTTTGATCTATGGTTTTCTCAAGACCGGTGACGCCCAGAAGGCCGTCGATTATGGCGCGGCCCACGGCGCGCTCGCAATGACGACGCCCGGTGACACGTCGATGGCGACGTGTAAGGAAGTCGAAAAGGTCATGAGCGGCGGCAGCGCCCGCGTCCAGCGGTAAGCTTTACCGCACCATCGCTGGCCGGGGTCGCGGTTTCGCAACGTGGAGAAAGTCCGTCTGGTGTTGGGTGCCGATTCGGTCGCGCTCGGTGCGCTTTTGCGTGAAGGCCGGGCTGTCGAGCCGACTGGACGGTTTGCCAGTGTTGATCTCCTCGGTCAGATCGGCCACGCTTTGTAAGATGCGCGTGGGCGGATAGACGTAGTCGGTAACGGCATCCAAGCTGGTGGAGCCGGTCAGAACGAGGAACGAATGGATGCCGGCTTCGGTGGCGCCGCGGATGTCGGTCTCCATCGTGTCGCCGATCATGACGACTTGCTCCACCTCGCCGTGCGCCAACTCCGTCAACTTGCGCTGGGCGCGCTGAAACATGTAGCCGTTGGGTTTGCCGAGGTAATAGCCGCGCTGGCCGGTACTGGCTTCAAGAAACGCGGCGGTGGCACCGGCTCCGGGCCGCGTCTTGCTCGGCCCCACCGGGCACCAATTGTCGGGATTGGTTACCAAGAGTCGCGCGCCCTGTTCGATTAATTCGTGTGCTTTCGTCAGTCGCTCCATCGAGACTGCGCCTTCGCCGACGACAACGTAGTCGGGCTGGAGGGCATCGCTGGCGATGTTGCGCTGCTGGAGCGCGGTGAGCAGACCGCCTTCGCCGATCACAAACGCCGTGCAACTGGGATGGGTTTCACTAAGGAAGTCGGCGGCGTTGAGGGCGGACGTGTAGAAGTGGCGCGGCGAAATCCCGGGGATGCCGAGATGTTTCAGGCGCACCGCGAGATCTTCGGGGGTCGGCGCGGAATTGTTCGTGAGAAAGAGAAACGGAATACCGGCCGCGAGCAGTGCGGCGACAAATTCGGTGGCGCCGGGAATTAATTGATTCTCCCGGTAAATCACGCCGTCCATGTCGATGAGATAACCTGTTTTCAAATAGTTTTAACTCCTGCGCTTGCATGTGTCTTTCGGGTAGTAGGACTAGCAGATCATCGGCCACGCGGCTTTTTTCGAGGGATCCACACGGCGGCTCTGTCGCCAAGTTTCCAGCGTGGTCAGAACGCGTCAGACTTGTAATACGCGACGGCGGCGCGGCATAGTTACCGGCAGTTAATGGATGATTCATCTTCACGGTATGATTGGTTGGCCGGTTGGGCGGCGGCGGTTGTGGTTGGCTTCTTTGGGGTACTGCTGGCCGGGTTTTATGTGCCGGCGTACAACGGGACCGACGAGAATGGCTACATGTGTTCGGCCCGGCGGATCGCGCTGACCGGCAATTCCGCGAAATATACGGCGCATCCACTGGAGTTCGTCAGCCACAACGTGGTGCAGGTGGAAGCCGGCATCTTCTACGCGAAATATCCACTCGGCTATCCGTGGTTGTGCGCGGCGGCGTACCGGCTGGGCGGACCGGCGGCGGCGTTTCTCGTCAGCCCGATTCTGGCGGCGCTGGCATTGGTCGGGATGTTTTTGCTGGCGCGCAGTCTGGTCGGCGCCTTTGCGGCGGTGTTGGCGACGGTGTTGCTGGCTACCAATCCGCTGCATGCGTTATTTGGGCTGACGGCGTTGAGTCACGCGGCGGCGGTTTGTTTTGCGGTGTGGGCGATGTTCTTTCTCTGGCGCTGGACGGAGCGGGGTGGCTGGGTGAATGCGGCGCTGGCCGGCGGGTTGGCGGCGTACACATACACAGTCCGGTACAGCGAAGCATTGCTGGCGTTACCAGTGCTGGCGATGGTGGTGTGGCGGTATGTCAGCCTGCCGGAAGGGGCGACGCCGACGGAACGGACGGCGCAGGTCCGGCAATGGCGCCGGGAAGTTCTCGCGATGCTCGCCGGCGTGGTGGTGTGCGCGGGGCCGCTGTGGATTCATCACTGGCTCGCGTTCGGGGCACCGTGGAAGAATGGTTATGATTTATGTGGCGAGTCGACGGGGTTCGGTTGGAAATGGTTCCAGGAAAACTGGTGGACGATGCTGACGCGGTTGAACTCGCCGGGCCTGTTGCTGATTTTTCCGCTGGGGCTGATCGGGTTGGCGTACGTCGCGGTGCATGAGCCGAAGCGCGGAACGCTGTTGGGGCTGTGGGTGCTGCCGTCGGTTCTGATCTACACCGCCTACTACTGGGCGCCGACGGGGGAAGGCCGCGGGTATGTCCGATTTTTCGTGAGCGTGTTTCCGGCATTTATCGTCTGTGCGCTGGCGTTGCTTGCCGGGTTGGTCAAGCCGCGGCCGTTCTGGGCGGTCGCCGTGGGTGGATACGTTGCCATCACCGCGACGTTCAATCTCCGCGAAGCCTTCCCGGGAATGGCGGATCTGGCGCAACAACTCGCGACGACCGAACGGACTTGGGACGTGGTCCGAGCGCGGGTACCGGAACACTCGATCATTGTCGCCAACGATGGACTGTTGAATAATCTGGAGTATGCCGG
>JBAXYB010000117.1:0-8759 GCA_037127585.1 Verrucomicrobiota bacterium | reverse complement strand
GAAGAACAGAAATCCAAGACGGATGAATTGGAGAAGCGGCTCGCGATTGTCGAGGCGACAATCAAAGGCGACAAGTTCGTGAAGCAGGAGGACGTCACCGAGACGACCCGGACGTTCATCAAGGGTACGGAGTTGAGCGGGTTTGTGTCAGGTTCGTATTTCTATAACTTCAACCATCCCACCTCGCGCGAGAATACCGGCCGTGGGTTTGATACGGCGAGCAGTGAGTTCATGCTCAACAAGGCCGTTATCAAGCTTGAGCGGCCAGTCGAATATAATGCTTTCGATTGGGCAGCCGGCTTCAATGTCACGACGGTCTTTGGTCAGGACGCAAGTTATATGCAGCCGGCGGGGTTTGACCTCGGGACCGACGGCACGTTGTTCGAAGCCAATATCACCATCAACGCGCCACTGGGGAACGGTCTCAAGTTGACGATCGGCGAGTACGGCACCGTCATCGGTTATGAGTCCACTATGACGGAGCAGAACTTCAACTGGTCGGGTGGTTATCTGTGGACGTTGGCCGAACCGTTCACGCATACCGGCTTGATCTTGGCGTATCCGATCACCTCGACGTTGGAGGCCAAAATTCTCATCAACAACGGTTGGGATAACGTCGTCGACAACAACAACTCCTTGTCCTACATCGGGCAACTGACGTGGACGCCGAATGACAACAATACGCTCTCGTTGATTGGTTACGGCGGCCCCGAAATGGATAATAACTCCTCGCAGTGGCGCCGCGGCGTCGAAGCATGGGCGGAACACCGCTGCTCTCCCAAATTCAAAACCGCCGCTCAAATTGATTATGGCCAGGAAGCCGGCGCCGACGCCAACGGCGGAACGCGCCGACTGGTTTGGCACCGGGGTTTGGTTGATCTACGAGCCGACCGCAAAATGGAGCGCGGCGTTGCGCGGCGAATATTTCAATGACAACGATGGCGCGCGCACTTCCGGCGCCCCAGCCAACGCGCCTTTCGCGCCAAATACCGGGCAGGAACTCTACAGCGTGGCGCTCACCATCAATTTCAAACCCGTGCCCGAAGTCCGGATTGCACCCGAACTCCGGTGGGATCGGTCCACGGACACCACCGCCTTCGACGGTCACCAAGACCAACTCACAATCGGTGTCGGCGTGGCGTATTTCTACTAACCGCCGCCAGACAATCCGCTTGGCGGCCAACGACCTACGACCGCCCGCCTAGCCGCCCAGCCCGGGCTGTGCTAAGCTGCCCTACCTCTCAAGAAAGGGGGTTGCCATATGGACGAAAAACTTCTAGCGCAAATCGAGCCGCACACCCAAGCTGTCCTCCCGGAAACCGTCACGTCGCCGGTGCCCACCGCGAAAGTCTCCAAAAACGAAGAGCTCCGGCGCAAGTCCGCCGAGTATCTCGACACCGTCAGCAGTGGCAAACAACTCGATCCCGCCGACAAGAATCTCATCATCAAGCACACGCTGGAGAACTTTGATGATTACTTCAATCGCGGCTTCCTGCACTACCGGAAGTCCGTCGCCGAAGCCGAAGATTTTGCCGCCATCGAATGGACCGGCCAAGGGTCGATCATCGAAGACATCATGGGCCGGAAGTTTATCGACTGCCTCGGCGGATTCGGCGTCTACAACATGGGCATCCGGCATCCCAAAATCATCCAAGCCGTCAAAGCCCAGCTCGAACGCATGCCGCTTTCTTCGCAAGAACTGCTCGACCCGTTGCGCGGCTTCCTCGCGGAGCTACTCGGCGAACTCGCCCCTGGCGACTTGCAGGAATGTTTCTTCATCAGCAACGGTACCGACGCCGTCGAAGGCGCGCTCAAACTCGCCCGGCTCTACACCAAGAAGACCGGCTTCATCTCCACCACCGGCGGTTTCCACGGCAAATCCATGGGCTCACTCAGCGTCATGGGCCGCGCCGTTTACCGGAAACCTTTCCAACCGCTGCTCTCCGACGTCTACTTCGTTGACTACGGCGACATCAAAGATCTCGAACGCGAGTTAAAAAAACTCACTGACCTCGGCGAAGACATTGCCGCCATCATCCTCGAACCCGTCCAAGGCGAAGCCGGCGCCGTCGTCCCGCCCGACGATTATCTGCCCCGCGTCCGGCAACTCTGCGACGATTACAAAATCCTCCTCATCCTCGACGAAGTCCAAACCGGCATGGGTCGCTGCGGCCGAAATTTCTGCTGTGAACACTACAACGTCGTCCCCGACATTCTCTGTCTCGGCAAAGCGCTCGGGGGCGGCGTCATGCCGCTCTCCGCGTTCCTGAGCACTCCCAAAATCTGGAAAGTGCTCGAAGAAAATCCATTCCTCCACAGCTCCACCTTTGGCGGCAACCCGCTCGCCTGCGCCGCCGGCATCGCCGCCATCAACGTCCTCCTCGAAGAAGACCTCGCCCAACAAGCCGCCGACAAAGGCGCCTATCTCATGAAACGCCTGCGCTCCTACCAAGCGCTCTACCCGGAAATTCTCAAAGTCGTTCGCGGCAAAGGCCTGCTCATCGGCTTGGAATTCTCCGACCGGTTCATCGGCTACCGGGTTGCCGCCGGCCTCTTCAAACGCGGCGTCCTCGTCGCCGGCACCCTGCTCAGCGCCCGCACCATCCGCATCGAGCCGGCGCTCAACATCAGCTACGAACTGCTCGACGAAATGCTCGACAAACTCGGCGAGACCCTCAAGCAGATCGACAAACAACTCGACAAACAAGCCAAAGAACGCGCGACCAAACCGGCGTGAAACGCATCCCGGTCATCAATCCGGCCACCGAAGAAATCATCGGCCACGTCCCCCGCGGCACCGCCGCCGACGCCGACCGGGCCGTGACCGCCGCCCGGCATGCCTTCGCCACCTGGCGCTGGATACCGGCTCTTGAAAAAGCCCAGATGCTCCACGGCATTGCCGGCGACCTCCGCGCCCGCCAGAAAAAACTCGCCACCTTGATGACACAAGAAGGCGGCAAGCCCTTCTGCGAAAACCGGGACGAAGTCGAATGGGTCGCCGCCTGTTTCCAGTACTACGCCGAAATCGGTCGCAACTCCCGCGGCAATTCCCTCCCGCCGACATTTCACCACCAAGTCAATTTCACCATCAAAGAACCCTACGGCGTCGTCGTCGGCATCATCCCGTGGAACTACCCGTTACTCCTGATGGTCTGGAAAGTCGCCCCCGCGTTAATGGCCGGCAACACCCTCATCCTCAAGCCCAGCAACGAAACCCCGCTGTCATTACTCTCCATTGCCGACATCTTCGCCAAACACCTGCCGGCTGGCGTAGTCAACATCGTCACCGGCCGCGGCGAAGAAATCGGCGAAGCCCTCATCGAACATCCCGGCACCGATCTCATCGCCATTACCGGCTCGACCGAGACCGGCAAGCGCGTCGGCCAACTCTACGCCGCGCAAGTGAAAAAGTTCCACGGCGAACTCGGCGGCAACGACCCCTTCATCGTCTGCGAAGATGCCGACCTCGACATCGCCAGCAAAGCCGCCTGCTGGGCCGCCTTCCTCAATGCCGGCCAAGTCTGCACGAGTTGCAAACGCCTCTACGTCTTCGAGTCCATCGCCGATGAGTTCACCAAGCGCGTCGTCAAGTTCGCGAAGTCGCTCAAACTCGGCAACGGCCTCAAGCCCGACACCGACCTCGGCCCGATGATCAACCTCCGGCAACTCGAAGACGTGCACCACCGTGTCCGGCAAGCCGTCAGCGAAGGCGCGCGTGTTCTCTGCGGCGGCCGGCGTTCACCGAAGTTCAAGAAAGGGTTCTTCTACGAGCCGACCGTCCTGACCGATGTTGAACACGACATGAACCTCGTCCGCACCGAAACCTTTGGCCCGGTATTGCCGATCATGCGCGTCAAAGACATCGACCACGCCATCTGGCTCGCCAACGACAGCACCTACGGCCTTGGCGCGAACATTTACACCAACAACATGGAATGGGCGATGAAAGCGATGGAGCGCATCACTGCCGGCACGTTTTGGATCAACGACCCGCTCTCCGACAACGATGCCGGTCCCTTCGGTGGCATGCGTCAAACCGGCCACAGCCGGGAATTGGGAGAAGAAGGCCTCGACGAATTCCGCGAAACCAAACACGTCCACCTCGACTACAAAGCCGAGATCAAGCCGTACTGGTACCCCTACTCGAAGTACAACAAACTCTCCGGCGGTTCAGAATAGGGTGGCGACAACGCAGACCGGGTCCGCCTACTGGTTGTTTGACGGCATTCAGCCGGCAACGCGTTTCGCCATTTAGCGGAACACAGGTGGCGAGCGGAACACCAGCGAACGCGCTACAACACCGGTAAATGCATATCGGTAAATGCAAAACTCCTATCGTGAGTTCGATTCTCACACCCGCCTCCAATTTCCCCTGCCATTGCCCCACTACAAGCAACTTGCCAAGCGGTTGTCCCGCTTGTATAAGTCAACTCGTGAATCGACGGTCACTCATCCGATTGGTTGATTCGTTCGGTTGCAGTGAAAATTCTCATCGCGCTCGCAACAATGCCAGTTGTTGCCATTTTAGTTAGCTCAGATATCTGTAAGCTGTTGTTGGGGAGGTACCGAAGTGGTCAAACGGGGCAGACTGTAAATCTGCTGGCTTATGCCTTCATAGGTTCAAATCCTATCCTCCCCACCACTTTCGCCGCAGGGCTCCGGCAATTCTGCCACGGCAAACTCCGGCGGGCGACCATGAAGGCAGCAAAACAATTCACTTGCTGACCGAGGTGGTTTTGGGCATTTTGACCGCCCTTTCAGGAGTCACAATATGAGCAAGACCTACAACGTAGCCGTCGTCGGTGCCACCGGCGCCGTCGGCATCGAGATGATCAAGACTTTGGAGAAACGCAATTTCCCCGTCGGGAAGCTGACGCTGCTCGCGTCCGGCCGCTCCGCCGGCAAGAAACTCAAGTTCCACGGCAAAGACGTCACGGTGCAGGAGTTGACGAAGGATTCGTTTACCGGCATCCAGTTCGCCTTGTTCAGCGCCGGCAGCAGCATCTCAAAGGAGTTCGGGCCAATCGCGGCCAAGGCCGGCTGCGTGGTGGTGGACAATTCGAGCTGCTTCCGGATGGACCCGACTGTGCCGCTCGTCATACCGGAGATCAATGCCGCCGACGCGAAGCAGCACAAAGGCATCATCGCCAATCCGAATTGCACGACCGCGATTACGCTGATCGCGTTGTATCCGTTGCATCAAGCGTTCGGGTGTACCCGCATTTTTGCGTCGAGCTACCAAGCCGTCTCCGGCACGGGCGCGAAGGCGATCGCGGAGTTGGAACGGCAGGTTGACCAAGTTGTGAAAGGTCAGCCGGTCACCAAGGAAGTCTATCCGCACCAAATCGCCTTCAACGTCTTGCCGCAGGTTGATTCGTTCCTGCCGACCGGCTACACGAAGGAAGAGATGAAGATGGAGAACGAAGGCCGCAAGATCATGCATCACCCGAATTTCCGGGCGAGCGTGACCTGCGTTCGCGTCCCCGTCTACCGCGCGCACTCCGTCGCCGTGTCGGCGGAGTTTTCAAAGCCGGTCACTGTCGAAGCGGCGCTCGCGGTGCTGAAGAAAGCGCCCGGCCTCGATGTCATCGACAACCCGGCCAAGAGCGAATATCCGTTGCCGTTATATCAAGCCGAGAAATACAACTGCGCCGTCGGCCGGCTCCGCAAGGATTGCGCGCTCGAGAACGGCCTCTGTTTCTGGGTCAGCGGCGATCAACTCTTGAAGGGCGCCGCGCTCAACGCCGTGCAGATCGCGGAGTTGTTCGTTTAAGCGCTGCGTAACGCGGCGCGAACCAACTTTTCGACGATCACATCGGCACCGGTCGTCTGCGACGCAGCGGCGACCGCGCGTTGCGCATCCGCCGCCTTGTAACCAAGCGGCACCAAGGCTGCGACGGCATCGGGTTGGAGCGGGTTTACCGGTGTGACGGGAGTCGCTTCAGGGTCGGCAGTGACTTTGTCTTTGAGCTCCAAGATGAGCCTTTCGGTTGTCTTTATTCCGATCCCACGCAGCGATGAAAGGGTCTTCGTGTCGCCGGTGGCGCTGGCGTTGCGCAGGCCGGTCACCGCCGCGCTGGAGAGAATGTTGCAGGCGAGTTTTGGGCCGATGCCGGAGATGCTGATCAAGAGGAGGAACATGTCGCGTTCTTCTAGTGTCGCGAAACCGAAAAGCTGTTGGGTGCCGTCTTGCGCGTTTACGTGGTGGTAGGTCAGCAACTTCACGTCGCCACCTGGCGCCGGTAGTTTGGCGTAACTCGATACCGGAATGAACACCGAGTAGCCGACGTCATGGCAATCCACGAAGACGACACGCCTGTCAGGAAGAAAAGCGTCAGACGGCGACCGGTTCGGGGTGCTGGAAGGCCCGGTGCGCTTTTTCGAGGAGGCGGGCCGGGGTGAACGGTTTTTCGAGGAAACTGGTACCGGGATTAAGTTCGCCACCGCGGCTTAAGGCGTCGGCAGTGTAGCCGGAGATGTAGATGACTTTGCTGTCAGGATGGGTGCAGCGGATTTGTTCGACCATCTCGCGGCCGCCCATTTGGGGCATGATTACGTCGGTGATGATCAGGTCGACAGGGGCCCCCTCGTTCACAATGGCCAAGCCTTCGATACCGTTGCCGGCGAGCAGAACTTGGTAGCCGGCTTGGGTGAGGATTTCTTCCGCGAGTTCGCGGAGGGCGCTTTCGTCTTCCACCACCAGGATTGTTCCGGTACAGCCGGTGGGCAGCGCGTGTGTCACGTTTGGGGTTACGTGGGTAACCCGCTCGACGACAGCCGGCAGGTAAATCCAGAAAGTCGTCCCGCGGCCGGGATTGCTGGTGACGCAGATGTGGCCATTGCTTTGTTTGATGATCCCGTAGCTGGTGGCGAGGCCGAGGCCGACGCCTTTGCCGGGGCCTTTGGTGGTGAAAAACGGTTCGAACAGGTGCGCTTTCACCTGCTCTGTCATGCCGACGCCGGTATCGCTGACGGAGATGAAGCAATACTCATCGACGGGGGCGCTCAGCTCCGTCAGGAGAGCGGGGTTGTCAGCGGGACGGATTAACCCGGTGGCGAGCGTCAGTTGGCCACCGACGGGCATGGCGTCGCGGGCGTTGACGGCGAGGTTCATGATGACCTGTTCAATCTGGCCGGGATCGGCGCGGATGCATTTGAGGTGTGCGGTCAGACGCGTTCTCAACTCGACATCTTCGCCAATGAGCCGGCGTAGCATCCCGTCCATCCCTTGCAGGATTTCGTTGAGGTTGATGACGCGGGTTTGCAGGACTTGCCGGCGGCTGAACGCGAGCAACTGGCGCGTCAGACCGGCGGCGCGCTCGGCCCCGCGCTGGATCTCTTCGACATGCCGGCGCAGTTTCGGTTGGTCGTTAACGTGCTGGCTGAGGAGCGAGCAATAGCCGGTGATGACGGTAAGCATGTTGTTAAAATCGTGAGCCACGCCGCCAGCCAATCGTCCGACGGCGTCCATCTTCTGGGCATGGCGCAACTGTTCCTCACTGTGCGACAGCCGTTCTTGTGACTCCTGCAATTGGCGCAAGCTCAGTTGCAGTGCCTGGTTCTTCTCGACCAGGGCGTCTTCTTGTTCCTGGAGGAAGCGCAATTGGTCGGCAACAATTTCCGATTGGACCGCCACCAAAGCGCACACCGGGATCAGTCCGAGATACTCACCGGTGGCGGTTGTCAACACCACGTCGATGTCGAAGGCTTCCCCGGTGCGGGAAAGCGCCAACTGCAAGACTTCGCGCATCGGGGTGGTTTCGCCGACCTGCAAGAAACACGGGAGCATGAATTCGCGGATCGGTTTCTTGCTGAACAGCGCAAACCCATACCGCAATCCTAATTGTTGGCCGATGTACGAGCGCGAACAAGCACACACCACACGCCGCCCATCCAGCACGGCGGCATAGTCATGGGCGGTCCCGCCAAAACCCTTGTGAACAGCCTCCAAGGGTGTCGTGGCCGGAAATGAAAAGTCATACGCGATCAGTTGTCGGAGCGCGATCGATTCGGCCGCCGAAACATATGCAGTTGGCAAGGAAGTAATGACCGCAGACGTCGACATCAGGGCGATAAAATGCAAACCACATGCCATTGCGGCGATTGGAGTGTTACTTTTCTGTGACGAACAGCGCGAGCTGTCAGATGAGGGCTGAGGCTGTCTACAACGACACCCAGCCGACGCATGGGCCAATGGAGCGCCGAAACGGCGGTGATCGTGGGCGGGTACAGTCCCGCCAATCCCGGGTATTGGGCGGGGAGTCCGCCGCCGACAGTGGCGGAAGCGATGGACCGGTTGGCGGCGGTCGTGAGTAATGCCGGCGCGAACCCGATTCCGGTGTAGTCACGGCGCTCTGCGCCGTGTTCGGGCCGGCCACTTAAGGTGGGAGCTACCTGAGTGCAGCGACTTTCTTTGGTTTGCCGGTCGCAGCGCTCAGGCCGGTCCCACATTCTCAGCCGCTGATTCGTCCGGAAATCCAAGACCCCGACTCTTCGCTCTGGCATGCACACTGCTAAAAGGACACTGTCCGAAACAAAGAAACTTATCATGGAAGCCTTTTTCAAAGCAGTCAAAGCCCTGATTTTCGGGTGGCAACCAACCCTCGAAGAACTCGATGGCAAGGAACTCACGCACGCAGGGGCAGCGCCAGTGCCGGCGGAAGACCAGCCGCAGTCGACGGTGCTGGCCATTGACGACGATAAGTCGATGTTGGACAGCCTTCGCGGGATGCTCCGAGCGGAAGGCTTGGCCGGCCTAA
>JBAXYB010000116.1:0-8937 GCA_037127585.1 Verrucomicrobiota bacterium | reverse complement strand
AAAACGTCGCGTAGAAAACCGCCAGACTGGCGACCATGCCGAGACTGACCGCCAGCACCGCCGCCGCTAACGTTCCGCCGACCCGCTGGAGGCGGTTTGACTCGTAAAGACCGGCAATGTAGAAGGAAACAATGAAGATGACCCACGTTGTGACGACGGAGGTCCAGTGGGTGTGAATATAGGCCAGACCGGGTTCGACTCCCAAGCGGAGCGCGACCGCTGCATACATGGCCAGCGCCGTAAAGAGCGCGTCGCCCAAACACAGAATGATTTTCCGTCGCGGCAGACGGTTATATCGTGAAACGAACATGGAATTGACCGTTGCTAATCAAAGTGTTTTACCCTCACCGGGTTTAGCTGTTACTGCGGCGACTATACGACTCGCGAGGAATAAATCAAGGTGGTTTCCGGAACCTCCGGCCGCCAACGGCCAATGACCCAAGTCATCGCCCATCGCGGGTTTAGTAGCCAGCATCCCGAAAACACCCTCGCCGCCATCCGCGCTGCGATTCACCTCGGTGTCGATCTGGTGGAGATCGACGTTCAAGAAACTGCCGACGGCGAATTGATCGTCTTCCACGATTACCGGCTTAAACGCCTCTGTGGCGTCCGTGGTCGCGTGTGTGACGTTACGGCCGCCCGCATCCGGCAACTCAACCCCGCCGTGCCCACGCTCGACGAAGTCTTGTCCGCCTGCCGGGGCAAGACCCGGTTGCTGATCGAAATCAAACGCGCCGACCCGGTCAAAGTCGCGGCCCGGGTTGGTGGTCATGACGTCATCGTCTTTTCCCTCTCCCGAAAACGATTGGCACAGTTTAGCGCCGCCGCGCCTGCCATTCCGCGCTTCGGTCTCTTCGCGCGCGGGTTGCGTCGGCTGCCGGTGCCGGTGGCCGGTATCGCCATGAGCCGACGCTTCGTCCGGTCGCGCCGGGCGGTTGAGAAAATTCACCGGCGCGGCTGGCAACTTTTCGTCTGGACTGTGAACCAACCTGCCGAAATGCAACGGCTCATTGACTGGGGCGTCGATGGCTTGATCACAAACTATCCCGACCGGGCGCTTGAACTCCTCCGTCGGGAAAGCTAGACTGCGGCCCATGTTGCAGATCATTTTCAGCCGCGTCAGCGCCAAGGAACTCGCCGCCATGCCGCACCAATTGCAGATCGAACTGCTCGACGGCTTCCAAGTGTTGCCGGCGGACTTCGAGAAGGCCGACGACAAATTCGGCCAGCTCACCCGGGGCGGCAAGCAGATCTTCCGGTACCGCGTGAAAGATTACCGGATCTACTTCGAGAAGCACGACGGTATGATCAACGTCCTCTGCATCCTCAACAAAAATTCGCTGAAAGACTTCTTCTTCCGCAGCAAGCTTCCCATCAGTGAAGACCAGTTGCTCCAGGACAATCCAAAGTTCTGGCAGTTGCTCGAAGCCGACGCGAAGTAGTGTCTTCTTCCGGTAAGCCTCGGGCCCTATTGTTCGTTCAAATTCCAGTTGTACGAACTGTAGCCGAGCCGGTAGTCCGACTTCAGGAACTCGGCAAATTGGGCGGGGGCGTATTTCGTCAGGACGGCCCGCACACCGCCTTCGGCTTTCGCAAAGTCTTTCTCGTATCAACTGAGGATTTTGGATAGCTCAACTTTCTTCGCACTGGGGAGAAATTCATTCAGGTCGTCGCGCGCCAACCAGCGCCGCATAGCTCTGTCGAGTTGCACGTCGAGTTTGTCGGCTGCATAGGCGTGATTCCACAACGGCGGGCAACTGCGCGCCGCGCACACGAGCACGGCATGAGTCCGGTATCCGACCGACGGCCGCAAGGTGTCGTGTTCGATTTCATCCAGCGAAATGAGCCGGCCGCCGATGGGGTGACGTTTCGCGCCCCACGGGTTCGGCGTATCTTTGATGCTCTTGACCGGATAGTTGTCCAGAATCCAGTGGATGGTCAGCGCATTGTACGCGTTGATGAGGCCGGCTGCTTTCTCGTTCCCGGTCGCGCCGGGGCCGGCCCGGTTGAACTGCTTGAGATACTCGCGCAACGCCTGGAGGTCTTCCGTCGATGCCTGCCACGCCTTGTAGTCCACCAATCCCCGGTCGGTGACATATTTCTGAAGCAGCCGTTCGTACGGTGCGTGATCAAGGTTGCCCGGTATCTCTACGGGCACGCCAAACGCCAGCATTGGCAACACCGCCAGCAGCCATGTCCAGTGAGCTGGTTTGGGTTTCATATGGCCTCATTCATGGCAGCCACGTACCGGTGGATTGCACGGGTGTCAATTCACCGCGGCGCGACACCCACACCGCCAACGCGCGACGCGCCCCGGTAATCCGTGGCAGATCCGGTAATGTCATTTCCGCCGTCATCGTGCCGGCCACTGCCTGCACCTCGGTAGTCTGCCAGAAACGCGCCACAAAATCATGGGTCAATTCGCGGCCGGCGTTTTCGCCACGGGCGACTTTGATTTTCACCCCGCCATCGAGCACCGCCATGTGCGCGGTGAATGGCCCGGTAGTTCCCGCCGCCGGAGTGAACTGCACATCCCAGCGATTGGTTGTCGTCTGCTCGGCGATTAAGACCCCCGGCGTGCCGCGCGGGCGCTCCAGCATTGAGGCGCGGCCTGTCGAGCCGGCTTCCTGGCCATTCACCACGAAACCCGGCGTGTACATCGTCCGCTGTCGCCACGCCGCCACGTAACCGCGTTGGCGCTCCGTAAAAGCGGGCGAGGCAAACCGGTCGGGCCAGCCCAGCTTGTCCCAGTAATCCACATGGAACGCCACCGGCACGAACTCCTTCCACAATTTCGGACTATCCACCAACCGGCTCAACCACGCCTCGGCCGGTGGGCAACTGCTGCAGCCTTCCGACGTGAACAGTTCGAGCAGCGTCGTCTGTTCTGCGTCGCTGGCGCAACGCACTTGGGCGGTCGCCACCTCGGCGGAAGCCACGAACGGGAGTAGGAACACCAGCGCGATTGTGAATCGTAAGTCGCGCATCATTTCTCGAATAGCTTCCGGTATGGGCCGTAGCCGGCTTTTTCCAGGTCCGCTGACGGGATGAACCGGAGTGCGGCGGAATTGATGCAGTACCGCAGGCCGGTCGGTTTCGGGCCGTCGTCGAAGACGTGACCGAGATGCGAGTCGGCTTGTTTGCTCCGCACTTCCGTGCGTGCCCCGAACATGCCTCCGTCGGTTTTCTCAACGATGTTGCCGGGTACGAGCGGGCGCGTGAAACTCGGCCAGCCGGTGCCGGAATCAAATTTGTCGAGCGAACTGAACAGCACTTCCCCGGAAACAATGTCCACATAAATGCCGGGCTGGTGGTTGTCCCAGAATTCATTGTGGAACGGTTGTTCCGTGCCGCTCTGTTGCGTCACGGAGAATTGCAGCGGCGAGAGTTTCGTCTTCAACACGGTAGCGCTGGGCTTTTGAAATGGCTGGGGTTGATCCTTGCCCCAAATCTTCTGGAGAAACGCATCGCGCCCGGCGCCCGACCGGTACGAGTGGTAGCGGACCGGGCTCTTCTTGTAGAAATCCTGATGGTAATCCTCGGCTTTGTAGAACGTGGCGGCCGGCAACAGCTCCGTCACTACCGGTTTGCCGTACCGGCCCGACTGGTTCAGCGCGGCCTTGGATTGTTCCGCCGCCTGTTGCTGGTCGGCGTCGTGATAGAAAATGGCCGACCGGTATTGTGGCCCGCGATCCACGAACTGGCCGCCGGCATCGGTCGGATCAATCTGCCGCCAGAAAACATCGAGGAGCTGCGCGTACGTGACCTGCGTCGGGTCATACGTCACTTGAACGACCTCGACGTGACCTTTTTCCGCGTAATCGTCGTAGGTCGGATTCAAGCCGGTGCCGCCGGTATACCCCGACACCACCGCGCCGACGCCCGGGATTTTTTCAAACGGCGCTTCCATGCACCAGAAACATCCGCCAGCAAAGGTGGCGCGGCCGGTCAGGTTTGTGCCGGGCAGTTCTTCGGCGATGGAGGAGTTGCGCTGACAGGCCAACCCGGCAAGTAAGGCCGCGGCGGCGCTGAGACTAAGGACGATGGTGGTTTTTTTCATAATGTTCCGTCAATGGGTCGGTGCGTTGGCTGAAACCTTACAAGCTTTTGTTGCCGTGGTTGTGATGGTAAAGATAACGCTCATGGCCATGCCGGAATCCACCACGCCACAATCAGGCACGCCTCTCGACCCCGAACGATGGGTGGTCGAGCACGGCGACGTGCTCTTCCGGTATGCGCTGGCCCGGGTGCGCGACACGGCGGTGGCGGAAGATTTGGTGCAGGACACTTTCTTGGCGGGATGGAAAAACCGGCAAGGATTTACGGGGCAATCGGCCGAGCGTTCGTGGTTAATCGGCATCCTCAAACATAAGATCGTGGACCACATCCGTCACGCCAGCCTGGAACGTGCCCAGTTCGCCGACGAACCCTTGCCGGCCCGGGGGGGCGATCAGTTTGATGAAGCGGGACACTGGAAGATTGCCGCCGTTCCGAAAACGTGGGCGGACGATGCCGCAACGACGTGGGAACGGCAGGAGTTCTGGCAGGTGTTGGACGGTTGTCTGGAGAAATTACCCCCGCGGACAGCGCAGGCGTTTGTGTTGCGGGAACTCGATGGCGAAGCCGGGGAAGAAGTTTGTAAGGTTTTGAATATTTCTCCGACCAACTTCTGGGTATTGCTGCATCGAGCGCGGATGCAGTTGCGGCAGTGCCTCGAACTAAACTGGTTTGGCAAATGATGAAGAAACAACTGGCATTGCTGCTGCCGTCTTGCCGCGATGCGACCCGGCTCGCGTCGGCGGCGCTTGACCGGCCGCTGTCGGCGCGGGAACGGTTTTCCCTCCGGCTGCACCTGCTGGTGTGCGGGATTTGTCGGCGTTACCAAAAGCAAATTAACTTCCTCCACGAGATTCTCCATCACCATCCCGAAATCCTCTCACGGCCGGCCGCGACTCAACTTTCACCCGCCGCCCGCGACCGCATCCGCCGCGCCTTGGAATCGACGATATGATGAAACGCTACATGCATTGGCTGCACACGCGCTGGCCGGCGGGAGTGGTGGAGAAACTGCCGGTGACCGGCGCGGCTGGCGTGACCAATGTGCCCGGCGTGCGCGTCGTCGGCGATTTGACCGGGATTCCGTTGTTGAAATTCTCGGCGGATACCGGGGCACGAGCGGTGAAGGCGATTTTGCGCGAGCCGGATTTCAAACCGGGCGGTGACGTTCTCGATCTTGCGATCATCGGGGCGGGCGTGTCCGGTATCTCGGCGGCGCTCGAAGCGAAGAAGGCGGGGTTGAACTTCAAGGTCTTCGAGGCGGTGCAGCCGTTTTCGACCATTGTTAATTTTCCGAAGGGCAAACCGATCTATACTTTCCCGACGGAGATGACGCCGGCCGGGGAGTTGCGGTTCCGCGCGAATGTGAAGGAGGCGTTGCTGGAGGAGTTGGAGGCGCAACGCGAAGGGATCGAGATCACGCCGACGCGGATTGAGAAGGTCCGGCGCGAGGGCGATGTGTTGGTGCTGGGGGAAAACATTCGCGCCAAGCGCGTGATCGTGGCGATCGGGCGGAGTGGGAATTACCGGAAGCTCGGGGTGCCGGGCGAGAATCTCGATAAGGTTTACAACCGGCTTTACGACCCGAAAGAATATGCCGGCAAGAATGCGTTGGTGGTCGGCGGCGGGGACTCGGCGTTGGAGACGGCGATTGCGTTAGCGGTTTGCGGAGCGCACGTGGTGTTGAGCTACCGGAACAAGGAGTTTTCACGACCGAAGCCGGGGAACATTGAGAAGATTGAGATGCTCCAGAAAAATCCGTCGGCGCGGACCGGGGTGGAGTCGCCGGCCAGTGAGCGGGTCAATGTGGCGATGAATTCTGAGGATGCCGGGTCGCACGCGGCGGGATCGTTGCGGGTGTTGATGGCGTCAAAGGTGGAGGAAGTCCGGGCGGACTCGGTCGTGATCGATGGGACGGCGATCAAGAATGATGTGGTGTTTGTGATGATTGGCCGGGAAGCGCCGTTGGATTTCTTCCGCCGGTCGGGCGTGGCGATTCGCGGGGAGTGGGGGGCGAAGACGTGGATTTCATTCATCCTCTTCATGCTGTTTTGTGTGCTGCTGTATCACTGGAAGGCCGGGCACGGAGAGTTGCCGGTGCAGACGGCGTTTCGGCAACACGGATGGTTTCCGTTTAATGTCGGCGCGTGGTTTGGGTCGCCGGCGTATGAGAGTCTCGCGTACACGCTCAAGGATTCGATGGGGAAACCGTCGTTCTATTACACGTTAGCGTATTGTGCGTGCGTAGTCGGGTTTGGCGTGAAACGGATCAAGCGGCGGAAGACGCCGTATGTGAAACTCCAAACCATCACGCTGATGGCTGTGCAATGCCTGCCGCTGTTCATCTTGCCGGAAATTATTTTGCCGTGGATGGGACGCAATGGGCTATTCAGTCACGGTGGGGTGATGCAGTGGTTCGCGGATCATTTGTTCGAGTGGTACGACAGCGTTGGTAACGAGCGCGCTTACTGGCGGGCGTATGGTTTCGTCCTCGCGTTTCCGTTGAACGTGTACAACGTTTTCACGCCGCAACCGATGTGGTTGTGGTTGGTGATTTGTTTTCTCCAGACGTTCGTGATCATTCCGCTGCTGATTTACCGGTACGGCAAAGGCGTGTATTGCGGGTGGATTTGTTCGTGCGGCGCGTTGGCGGAGACGCTCGGCGACGAGCACCGCACGAAGATGCCGCATGGGCCGAAGTGGAATCGGTTGAACATGGTCGGGCAAGGCGTGCTGGCGTTTGCGTTCTTGCTGCTCGCGCTGCGGATTGCCGGCTGGGTGAATCCGCGCGTGGCCGGCTGGCATCATGCGCTGTTCGAAGGGATACCGTTTCTGAATTACGGCTGGTCAGTCGACATCTTGTTGGCCGGCATCCTTGGGGTGGTGATGTACTTTTGGTTTAGTGGCCGGGTGTGGTGCCGGTTCGCGTGTCCGCTGGCGGCGTTGATGCATGTCTATGCGCGGTTTTCGAAGTTTCGCATCTTCCCGGAAAAATCGAAGTGCATTTCATGCAACGTTTGCACCAGCGTCTGCCATCAAGGCATCGACATCATGAATTTCGCGAACAAAGGTTTGCCGATGGAAGACCCGGAATGCGTCCGCTGTTCGGCCTGCGTGCAGGAATGTCCGACCGGCGTGTTGGCGTTTGGCCGGTTGGATGGCGATGTCGCGGTGCTCGACAAGCTGCCGGCGTCACTGGTGCGGATGCGGGAAGGGAAGGCGTGAGAATATTATCGGTCAATGTGTCCGGTCCGAAGGAGTTGACCTACCGGGGCCAGACCGTTGCGACCGGTATCTTCAAGACGCCGGTCGCAGGGCGGGTGCGGGTGAGCCGGCTGAGCATCGACGGTGATGTGCAAGTCGACAAACGCGTCCATGGCGGCGTCGACAAGGCGGTCTACGCGTACCCGCACGAACACTACGCGCACTGGGAAAAGTTTCTCGGGCGAACCGATTTTGCCTTTGGTCAGTTCGGCGAGAATTTGACCACGGTCGGCTTGCTGGAAGACGAGGTACGGGTGGGCGATGTCTGGCGGGTCGGGACGGTCGCGCTGCAAGTGACGCAACCGCGCGAGCCGTGTTTTAAGCTGATGAGCAAGATGAACGATTTCAAGTTTGCGAAACCGTTTCTCGCCAGTGGTCGGACCGGGTTTTACCTGCGCGTCTTGGCGGAAGGAGAGATCGGGGCCGGGGACTCGATTGAGCGGGTGACCAGCGAGCCGGCAGCGCTCACGATTCGCGAGGTGATTCGGCAACAGTTTGGCGTGTAGCCGGGGTGTTGCTATTCGGGGTGAAATTGGGTTAAGTCCGCCTCATTCACATGGCTTTTCGCGGCATCATTTTCGACATGGACGGCACGATTACCGCGCCGTATTTGGACTTTCTCCTCATCAAAGACGAAGCCGGGATTGGCGACGTGGATATGCTCGATTATTTGCGGTCGGCGACCGGGAAGGAATACGAGCGCGTCCACAAAATCCTCATGCGTTTCGAGGAAGGCGGCGTCGCGAATGCGAAACTCAATCCGGGTGTGCGCACGTTGCTCCGGTATCTGCGCCGGCAAGGCATCCCGACCGCGTTGCTGACGCGGAACACGCGCAAGTCGGTGGACGGCGTTTGTCGGAAACTGAAATTGCAGTTCGACATCACCGTCACACGCGAGGACGGCCCGCACAAGCCGGCGCCCGAACCGATCTGGCGGATCGCGAAGCAGTGGAAACTGAAGCGGAGCGAAGTGTTGATGGTCGGCGATTACAAATGGGACGTGCTCTGCGCGAAGAATGCCGGCATTCCGTGTGCGCTATTATTGAACGGCGACCCGCTGCCGGAGTGGGCCAAGGACGCGAAGTATCACGTGCGGCGGTTGACGGAATTGATGGAGATCATCCGATGAGCCGGTATGTTGTCGGGTTCGTGACGTGTTCGTCCCGAGCGGAGGCGCGCAAATTGGCGCGGGCCGTTTTGAACGCCAAGCTGGCGGCGTGCGTCAACATCCTGAGCGGCGTGGAGTCGCATTATTGGTGGCAGGGGAAGCTTGACCGGGCGGACGAATTCCTGTTGATGATCAAGACCACACGCACCCAAACGAAAGCCATCATGCAAACCATCAAAACCCATCACAGCTACGACGTGCCGGAGATTATTTTCACACCGATCGCGGCCGGTGAGAGCAGGTGCTTGAAATGGATTGCTAGTTCCGTCGCGGCCTTGCTCTTGTCGATAGTGCCGTGCCGGGCGGACGGGTTTGATTCATTGGTGAAACAACTCGGCAGCACGAATGACGTGACGCGCGCGGATGCCGCGTCGAAGATTGCGCAGATCGGCGGACCGCGCGCGGAGAAACAATTTCGCACGATGCTCGAATCCGATAGCCCCGAGCGC